>JBCDBQ010000153.1:0-13033 GCA_039183375.1 Pseudomonadota bacterium | reverse complement strand
GACAAGATCAGGGTATGGTCCACAGGCCTCTGCCCCTCTGCTATTACGCCGAAAGCGCCGTCTCGTAGCTGCTGCGCATATGCCTTCCTCATTCGTCTGCCTGCTCTCTCTACATCGATAGCAAAGCCCGCTCTTGACTTGTATCAATGCAGGTTCAGGGTGGCTGATGCTCAGATACTGGGAGGAACTTTAATCTTCATAGGTGCTCGTCATGTACAAAAACCTGCTCGTCCCAGTCGATCTCGAACATCCGGATCAAAGCGACAAAGCCATCAGTGTCGGGGTGGATCTGGCGAAGCACTATGATGCAGACATCACGCTTGTGAGCGTGGCAATGTCAGGGCCGAGCGCGGTTGCGCGCAACCCCGAGCAGTTCGGTGAAAAACTCAGCAATTTTGCGTCGGCCAAAAGTGCGGAATTCGATAAACCGATTGCGAGTAAGGTGATGATCTCACACGACCCGACAATCGACATCGATGAAACGTTGCGCAATGCCGCGACCGAAATCGACGCCGATCTGGTTGTGATGGCGTCGCATATCCCCGGCTTCAAAGAGTATGTCCTTGCTTCGCGGGCGGGCTACCTGGCTTCACATGCGGAAACATCCGTCATGATCGTTCGGTGACGGCATTCACTCGATCGGCATGGTCGCCAACGTTACGGCAAGATTGCAGGCCTTCTCATACTCTGTGAGGTTAATCCACTCCTTGACGGTGTGCACCTCGTTCTGACCTGCACCGAACGTCACTGTGGGAATGCCGTGGCGAACCATCCAGTTGGCATCAAGGCCACCATTAGCCACGCGCACGTCCGGCTCCATGCCCAATGCCGCAACGGCTGACTTCGCACGTTTTACCACCGGCTGCTTCTCTTGCATGAGGAATGGATGATAGTCGGTCTGGGCGGAAAACTTTGCCCGCCCAGATTTTCCTTCACTATTGGCGACAGCCTTGGCTGCTGCTGTGAACGCGTCTTTGTACGCAGTAGTGATTTCTTTGAAGAATTTCGCATCATGACTGCGGCACTCGCCGCGAACGTGGACGTAGTCGGTGACGACGTTCGTGGCATCGCCAGCGGAGCCACCGGTCGGACCGCTTACCGGCCCAACATTGCTCGTACCGAACTTAGACCCTTTGACAACTTTGCCGAACCATCCGTCGCGATGCACAGCGGCGAGAGCTTCGGCCAGGATCAACGTGGCGCTGACACCTTTCTCAGGTGCGCCACCGGCATGGGCAGCCAAGCCGTGAATTTCGGCTTCCCAGCGATCGGCTCCAACAGCACCTATGACAACGCTGCTGGCCAGGCTTCCATCGAAGTTAAAGGCTGACTTGATACCCTTGAACTCGGCCTTGTCGATGTTGCGTGCACCCCAGAGGCCGCTCTCTTCGCGCACCGTGAACAGCAGCTTCAACGGCGGATGATCCAGCTTTTGGCCGCGCAGTTCACTAGCCAAGGTGACGAGTACACCACACCCCGTTCGGTTGTCGCCACCCAGCGCTGATTTGGCGGCGTTAACGATCTTACGTCCTTTGCGCTGCGGCTTCGCGCCGGCACACAAAGGGACCGTGTCCATGTGGGTCATGAAGAGCAATGGCGGTGCAGACTTCAATGCGCCAACACCGGGCAGGTCGACGATCAGGTTGCCGGTTTGCGTCGGCAGCGGGATCTTCTCGTTGGCATTGTCGAACCGAATGGCCTTGCGTGGCACGCCGGCCTCTCTGAGCGCTGCAACCAGTTCCGCCCCGATGGCACGCTCCTGACCTGTGACGCCTTCCACAGCAAGGAATCGCATTAGTCGTTCAATGGCTTGTTCGTTGTCGATTTTCGTCATGCTCTCATCTCCACACCGCGCCGCGTGATCTTTGTTGATTCAGTTTAGGCGCCAGAATTACTCGGGCATTGTCAACGCACGTCCTTAAACGCCTCACTCAGCCGGTCAATCGCATCGTCCAGAGTTGGCCGCGGCGTAGCGAAGTTGAAGCGCAGGCGGTTATGCCCACCCGGACCGAACTGGGGGCCCGGGCTTGCAAAGATACGCGCTTGGCCCTTAACCCGCTCCGCAACATCGTCCGGCGTCAAGCCGGTCCCGGAGAAGTCGACCCAGGCGAGATACGTGGCATCCAAAGCCATCGATCTGGCGCCCGGAATGGCCGCTTCAATTGACCGGTCAAAGTGCTGCCGGTTGTCGTCGAGATACACGATCAATTCATCCAGCCAGCTTTCACCGGTCCGCCATGCCGCTTCTGTGGCAGTCATGCCAAAGGCGTTGTAGGACCCAAGCCCGCTCGCGGCGATCCGCTTATCAAGGCGCTGCTTAAGCTCCGAGTTGGACGTGATGCATGCACCGACATGCGCGCCAGCCAGATTGAATGTCTTCGTCGCTGCCACACAGGTGATCAGACGATCCGCAATTTCCGGCGCTGCGCTCAACGTTGGTGTGTGTTTCGCGTGAGGAAAAACGAGGTCGCAATGGATCTCGTCTGACACGAGGATGAGATTGTGTGTCACGCAGAAGTTGGCAAGCTCGCGGATTTCATCCGGCGACCAGGTATTGCCGCCCGGGTTGTGCGGACTGCAGAAGAAGACCACCTTGGTTTGTGGTGTCAGCTGCTTGGCGAGACTGTCGAAGTCCATGACATAGCGGCCGTTGGACTCGACCAGCTCAGCATCGCAGATCTTGCGATCATTGGCGGTGATAATCCTGCGGAAGGCGTGATAGCCCGGCGGGAAGATGACGACTTCGTCGCCCGGCTCCGAGACCGCCTGAAGGATCAGGCCGAGGCCCGAGACGATACCTGGCGTTGGGCTGACCCAGGCGGGGTCGAACTCAACCTGATGGCGATTTGCCATCCAACTGCATGCCGCCTCCGCCCAGCTGCCGTTGTCTGCATAGTAGCCGTGTACGCCGCGATTGATTTCTTCTTGCAGCGCTTCTGTTACGCCGGGGGGTGCCGCGAAGTCCATATCGGCCACCCACATCGGAATGGCATCGTCAGCCGTAATACCGGAGAGCTTCGCAATGTTATCCCACTTCGATGAATGCGTACCGCGGCGCTCGATGATACGGCTGAAGTCCATCATATGTTTCCCTCTCGCAATGATTGCGTGTCAGCATGGCAATGCCGCCCTCCGAAGTGGTACCAACTTTGCCGGTCTGAGGAAACCTATCTGGCTGCGTGTTCAAGACGCGATGGCGATTATCGCTTTTATCGCTGCCAGGATTGCTTAAGTGGCGAACTCAACCACAGCGCATGAGCCAACCGAATTCGGTCTTGCGCATTTGCTCATCATATAGATACTAGAACTCAGGTGGGTACGACAGGGCATCGTAGTCGATTGTCGACCATGAGAATGAGTTGAGAAATTTCTGTGTATCCATTGTCTCAAGTCCTGCAGTTGGTTTTCAAGACTTTCGATCCTCAGTTACTCTCATCGCTCGATAAGTTTCTGAACCCAATTCCCTCTCCTGCTCAACGCGCAGCGGCTTTGGCACTAGGCTTGCCAACTCCGAATAATCGCCGTCGTCCGGAACAGCTCAGTCACAACAAGGCCAGTCATCAATGAAAAGCATTCGCTATCTCGCGCTCGGCATTTTCGGTACGTTCACGTTTGCGGCGGCCCCAATGCATTCGAGCGCGTTGGCTGGGGACTGTTTGCGAGACCTGCGCAAGATCAAGCTTGGCAAATTCGGGGTGAAGCGGGTTCGTGACTACTTCTGCAAATCGAGCAATGGTTCGCGGCCCACAATCAGGCTGAAGTTCTACCGGATGAGCGATCTGGCGCTTTCATCTATCGTTGATGGATACAAGGTCAAAGGCATCTCAAGCCTGTTTCGGCGCAATGAACTTGCCAATTCGCCAGCGCTTGCTGAGTTCAAAGTCTTAATTCAGAAATACGCAACGCGCGAAAATCGAATGGGTTACTACAGCCTGAAAGCGTTTGTTCCTTCGCTTGGCAAAACCGTCGATGTCATCGACGAGAAACTCGCTCCAAAGGCGATCGCAACGCGCACGCTTGGCGGATGGCAGGACGCCTCTTCCTACGACTTTCCCGCACTGGATTTGGCGCGGCGCGCCGGCACGAACCTCATAACAAGGCCGTTAACGCGCCGGGATTTGCAGAACTATCGTTCGAGCATCAAGGCCTACAACAAGATTGTCAGCGAAGGCAGATTCTCTCGAACCCAGGAATTTCAAAATCGCTATGTCGAACTCCTGAAGTATGTTTCGCGCGATGGCATGCCATCCGACTTCATTATATTGCGGCGTGAGTTCCAAGGCTGTGGGGATTTTGCAAACGTCTCCTTCGTACCACGCCGGCTTGTTGCCGATACTGTCGTTCTCGAGAATGTGAGTTCGCGAACCATCACGATTGACAGCATATCCGGGCAACTCATTTCGCAGTCTAAGCTGCGCCGTGTGCAGTCGTTCAGTTCACTCAATCGGCAACGTCAGCGCAAAATCA
Source organism: Pseudomonadota bacterium (assembly GCA_039183375.1). Lineage (GTDB taxonomy): Bacteria > Pseudomonadota > Alphaproteobacteria > Rhizobiales > Hyphomicrobiaceae > Tectiglobus. The sequence goes on along the minus strand of JBCDBQ010000153.1, from coordinate 8,566 downwards.
CATCAACCTCCTTCAGCCTCAAACCGGGACAAAAACGGGCGTTTGTCACGCGATTGATCTTTGTGGATGGTGAAGAAAACGCAAAAAAGCCGCTGCCTCCCTACACCTATGGTCCTGAGGCCCATTTCTCAGCCCTCGTCATCAATGGCGAGCGGTTCAAACTGTCCGGGAACTCGGCGAACTTCCTGCAGTTGGCAATGGGCTCAGAATCCGGTTCCTGCCCGTTTCTGATGTCGTGGGATGAGAAGACCCGAGGCTGGGTTGATCATGGCAAAGTCCTCCACGCAGCGCGCGGAGCCGAACATGAAATGTCTGAAATCAAGACCTTCGAGGGGTTCGTGGGCCGCTTTCAATTGCAGGAGCGCGAGGCTGAGCTGGCGAAGATTGATCGGGCGTTCCTCGACATCGAGACTGTGAACGGAAATATGATCCGGTTGCTCACTGATCATCCCAAACTACGCAGCCAGGACTCACAACGTGCGCTGCTGCATTGGGGCGAGCTTACTGAGTTTAAGTTTGAGCTGCCCGAATGGATCAAGCCAAGTGATGTCGTCCGTTCAAGCCTTCATCTGAGAGGTTATTACGAGCGATATTCCGAGATTGTTGCACAACGCAGCGGCAAGGCATGCGTGGGGCCCAAGGATTTGGGTATCTTAGGACGATCAGGCTAGCCTTTGTGGGCTGGTCGGGGAGGTAGGCTGCAGTTTGCATTGGATTGCGTTACGGACTGCCGCTTCAAGAATCTTGGCGAACAAGAGGACTTACAAAATGTTGAGAGTCATTGTCGTTGCAGTTTTAGCCCTGCCACTCGCAGGCTGTATGGAGTGGTTCTACGGTCAGACCTATGACCAAACACCCAGTGGTAAGCTATCCGGCAAACTCGTTGTCGAATGGATCGACCAGGACAAATTTGTCTTTCTGCCCGATGAGAGAGATCCTCTGGTTTTCACCAGAAGCAGTGGCGAGAAGATCCAGCCTCAGTCGATGTTCACTGATGGTGGCTCAATTCCACGGGCATTGCGCGCCGTGAAAAGTTATTCCCCTTGGGGCTACGCGCCTGCGTTCATTGTCCACGACTGGCTGTTTGTCATGAACCACTGCAAGATATCCGGACATGAAAAATATGATGTCGAGAAGGCAGCCCAGGTCATGGCGGAAGTCATGAAGACCGTGATGGAGAACCCAAAGTTCGGGGGCCCCAATAAACTCGTTCTCTATAGTATGTACGAGGCTGTCAAATCACCGGTGGCCAAGGGCTATTGGGAGAACGGCAAATGCGACACGCCGAGCGGCAAGAGGATTATGCCGCAAGCACGCTCGCGAAGCATCCGATCAAGATCCCTGACACAGACCGAAACAAAGAGCGCACCTGTTCGGCCAAGATTTGAGATCTCATTCTGAGCAACCGTGATGCTGCTCAGCTCAGCGGTGTGCTTGTCTGATTTCATCCAGTCTTGCCGCTGACTGATGGAGCCCTAGGCTTGCGACCAGTCAGGTGGCGACTTGAGAAGGTTGCTGCTGACCGCAAGCCATAGACTGGACGCGATACGTTCGGCTGCCTCAATGACGATCGGCTGTGCTTCGGGCTCAAACGTTTCGGCGACGGTTGCCCGGAAGAGATTGAGCCAGATCACAAAGTCCTCGGTCTGCACTTCTTTCAGCTTTGCATGTGCAGGAACCGGCTTGCCCTTGTATTCACCCGTGCGGAGCAGAACGGAAGACCAAAACTGTTTCATCTTTGCCAAGTGGGATGGCCAGTTACCGTTCACACGTTGTTCGAATATTGGGGCCAGTCGACTGTCAGAGCGGACGCGACCGTAGAAGCTATCAACGAGATTTGAGATCTGCTCCGCCGTGATCGAAGGATGGGCCGGCTTGCGCTCTAGGATTGCACCACGTGCGCTCAACTGATCTGACATTGCTCCTCCCTTCACATGGCCTTGGGACGTCGGTTCGGAAATTTCTTCATTGAGGTCGACGATTGATGGCCGTTAGGTTGTTTGAATGGTCCAGATCACACAAAAGGTGACAAAGGCGATTGCAACTGCGAATGGTATGAGCACCATCTGTAGTAATGCCTCCCATCGCTTGATTGGCCCCGTGAACGTATTGACAATTGCCGTATTGACCTGACGGGTTTCAGAAATCCATCTTGCATCATGGGCGTGCTTCAGGCGCGTCATGACCATTGGCACGCCGAAGCACATCAGCGTATAGCCTGCACTGAACACAACGGCAAACAATGCCGGTCCGCTTGACCAGAACGTCATAGCTTGGAAATTGTCTCAACGTTACAACAATGGCCTGAAAGCCAAGCTACGAAGCTTAGTGATGATGCTCTTTGAGCCGGTGCCCGACTTGAACGATCGCCTCAAGTGCCGGGATCAGTTCGGCGCCAAGATCGGTCAGTTCATACTCGACGGATGGCGGTGATGTGGGCAGAACTTCGCGTCTTAGAACGCCGCGCTCTTCCAGCTCACTCAAACGTGCCGACAAGACCTTTGCCGATATTGGCGGTATATCAATGCGCAGTTCACTAAACCGGCGAGGGCCGGCTCGCAATGACCAGATCACGTTTGGTGCCCACGCTCCCGCAATCACCGACATGCACTCCGTCAGCATGCAGGGCTCGGGCGGTTTGGGACTTTTGTTGCGTCGGACTTTGAGTGCCATCACAAGTAACCTGGTAACCGGGGAGAAACCCAATAATACGAGTTACCATTAGTTACCTGGTTGTCAGCAGAAATCAAGAGAGCCATCTTCGAAACGTTCCAAACAAAACGAAAATGGAGATGAAACATGAGACTCTACTACAAGCCAGGTGCCTGCTCACTTGCATCGCACATCGTTCTCGAGGAAATCGGCCTACCCTTTGACTTGGTCAAAGCAAACACTGAGACGGGTACAACCGAATCCGGTGAAGACTTCTCTCGCGTCAGTCCAAATGGCTATGTGCCGGCGCTCAAGATCCAATCAGGAGAAATCATCACTGAGAATCCGGCCGTCTTGCAGTATCTCGCTGATCAAAGTTCGGTCACCGGGTTGGCTCCGGCCAACGGTACACTGCAACGCGTCCGCCTCCAGGAGCTTCTGAACTTTCTGTCGTCGGAATTGCACAAGGCCTTTGGACCATTCTTTTCAGGACGTGACTTGTCGGCTGATGCGCGCTTGGAAGCAGAACGCAACGTGGGGCGCAGGGTTCGCTACATCGAACAGCGTCTGAGCAACGATAATAGTTTCCTGCTTGGAGAGGACTTCACTGTTGCTGATGCCTACGCATTTGTTGTGCTCAACTGGGCAAACGTTGTCGGTATCGATCTGAGTTCCTGGCCGCGAACGCAGGCATATATGGAACGCATCAGGATCCGCCCTGCTGTCGTCCGAGCCATGACCACTGAAGGCCTATTGCCGAAGGAGGCCGCCGCATGACCCAGTTCGAACAAGTGAGCGAGGTTCTGCAGATCTACTTCGATGCGCTCTACCACTGCGACACCGTCAAGTTGACCAAAGCGTTTCATCCGAAAGCCATTTATGCAACGGCGGATGAGACACCGCTCCTCCATCGCACGATGGAGGAGTACATCCCGGTCATTGAAGCGCGCCAGTCCCCTGCATCCCGCGGAGAAGAGCGCCGTGATGTCATCGACTCAATTGAATTTGCTGGTCACAACACAGCCTTTGCCCGCGTGCGTTGTTCGATCGGTTCGCGTGACTTTGTCGATTTTCTCACGCTCGTCATGACTAATGATGAGTGGAAAATCATGGCCAAGATCTTCCAGATTGGCGAACAGAAGAACTGAGAGGTATCGCAGCATGCCGTACGTGAACATTCAGATCACCCGCGAAGGGGCATCGCCTGACCAGAAGGCTCAACTCATCGAAGGTGTCACCAGATTGCTAACCGATGTTCTCGATAAGAACCCGGCGACAACTTTTGTGGTCATCGATGAAGTTGAGATGGATAACTGGGGTATTGGCGGCCTGCCGGTCGCACAATACCGTGGCCATATTTCGATAGGTGACTAGTCGCGCTGATGTAATCTCGGCGCTCTGCATTTGGGCTTTTGTGCACGAACACGGATGCCGGGATTGCATGACCTGACTGCTCCTTCCTGATCACCCATCGGCTCAAACTCTTGGCTGGTCGGGAGGGGGAAGCTTTCAACCAAGCCTGAAGGATGAAGGGACCATGCCAATAAGAACGACGCTCTGTGATGTCCTGGGTATCGAGCACCCGGTCCTGCTTGCTCCTATGGCCGGGGTCAGTGGTGGCCAGCTGGCGGCGGCAGTCAGCCATGCTGGCGGGCTCGGACAGATCGGCGGCGGCTATGGCGATGCCGGGTGGATTGAGCAGGAAATTGCCTCCGCCGGCAATGCGCGTGTCGGCATCGGCTTCATCACCTGGTCGCTCGCACGCCAACCGCAACTTCTTGATCTGGCACTTGAGCATGCGCCGGCCAGCGTGATGTTGTCATTTGGCGATATCGGCCCGTTTGTCGACCGGATCCGGCAGACTTCGGCCAAGCTGATCGTGCAGGTTCAGACACTGCAGCAGGCAAGAGATGCACTAGCCTTTGGCGTCGACGTGATTGTAGCCCAAGGAACCGAAGCCGGTGGTCATGGCGGGGCCCGCTCAACATTGCCGCTCGTCCCGGCCGTCGTCGATGTTGCAGGCAATGTCCCGGTCGTGGCAGCCGGCGGCATCGCAGATGGCCGTGGACTGGCCGCTGCCTTGACGCTTGGTGCTGCCGGCGTACTTTGCGGCACAGCCTTCTATGCCAGTCGCGAAGCGCTGGCCCACGAGAATGCCAAGAGCGCAGCACTGAGCCACACTGGTGACAATACGGTGCGCGGCTCCGCTTACGACATCATTCGCGGCAAGGACTGGCCTGCTGATTGGGATCTTCGCACGCTGCGCAATACCTTCACCGAACAGTGGAGCGATGATCCGGACGGCTTGCGCCGAGACATCACGCAGGAAACGGTGCGGTTTGAAAAGGCATCGGCCAAGGGCGATACCGATGTGTCAGCTGTGATTGTCGGAGAAGGTATCGATCTGGTGCACAGCAGCGAACCAGCCGCTGAAATCGTCAGCAGGCTCGTCTCCGAGGCGGAGCAAAGCCTGGCCCGGGCGACAAGCTTTGTCGTTCAGGAAGGATGACCGGGGCGAAGCAGTCCAATCCTGGATGAATGGCCTCAGCCAACACGTTAAGTCGTTTTACGCAACCGCTCTAGAACCACATCGCATGACTGGCGCCAGGCGTCGATGGCGCGTTGATCCTGAAGATGGACAAGCCCGGCCTCGGTGATGCCACCCGGCGTGCACAAACTTTTAAGGATCGCATCCATAGGCTCGTCGCTTTCCGCGATCATTCGACCTGACGCCACGAAGGTTTGCGCAACGAGTTTGCGAGCGGCGGCTTCACTCAATCCGTTGGCAACGGACCAATCCGAGCTTTCGCGGACAAGTGCCTGTGCCCAACCGTAGATCGCAGCACTTACGGTCCCGACCTCGAACTGATCTTCCGTCTCCAATTCAATGATTGAGCCGATGGCGTTCAAGTATGGTTCAATCTCGGGACGCAATGGGTACACGAGTGTCGGACTTGCTCCGATTTCAGATGCGGTCAGCGGCATAATCCGAACGATCTGAGCGGGCGCTGCAGCGCTGGCCAGTTGTGAGATTGGCACGCCGGCACAGGCAGATACGACAATCTGATCCTCACGCCAGGGCAGCCCATCTAGTGCTAACGGCGCATCTGCAGGTCGAACGGCCAGAAGAACCAAGCGGCTCTTGGCAACGACATCGGCATTGTCCTTGGCAAGTAAGAAACCATGGCGCTCGGCCAACGTTGCGCCATACCCGCGCGGAGAAAGGATCATTTCTCCCGGGCTCATGCCAACACGAAGCAAACCCTTGAGGATCGAGGCTGCGAGATGGCCGACGCCGATAACTCCAAGGGTCATGATATCTTTTCTTCCTTTGCAAGTACCGCCTGAGGCAATAGCATCACGCGCAGCAACGAGGCGAGACAAAAGCTAAGAGAAAAAGGAATGAATTCCGATACTCCTCTGATTGATCCCGCATTGTCGCCGGGCCGAGACCTGCTTTCCGACGGACGTTCGCTGGCAGCGGAGTGGCGCCTTGGGAGTTGTCAGTTTCTCGAAAGCCAGGGCATTGCCTCTGAAGCCGATTACAAGCGCCGTGTGGCCGGTGAAGGACGCATGATGCAGCATGCCCACATTGGCTTCCGCGATATCGATCGCACGATTTCCGCAATGGACGAGCTCTATGATCGAACTGCGCATAGCGGGGCGCAAATTGACCGTTTTGGTATAACGCTCGATTGGTCGATGGGTTACCCGATTGATCAACGGTCCGGCAGGACACGCGGCACCGGGATCGTCCTGACAGCTGCCGAAGACTTTTCGCGAATAACAAATGCAAGTCCTGCCGCCGCACATTTCGGCGACTTCATGCTCGGGCTGCCAGGGGCACTCGACAACACCAAGGCTGCCATCGCAGCTGGTGCAACAGCCATCGGCAATCTCGGGCAGTACTTCACCTTCCGGCTTCCCTATTGGGATGATGATGTCGCAACAACAGAAGCAACGGTGAGGGCGCTTGGCCTGATCGCTGCCCAGGATGGCGAGATCCTTGTTCACTCGAATCTCGATGATGGCTTTGCAGGGCTGTTTCTTGACATGACGTCTGCGCTCGGCGCTGTTCTGATCGAGAAGCACATTGTCGAAGACCTGATCGGCGCACGTTTGGCGTTCTGCTTTGGCCATCACTTCTCAGCCCCACTAACCCGTATGGCCTTCCATGCCGCCCTTGCCCGCGTTTCCGACACCCCCGGCACAATGATATTCGGCAATACCGTTTCTTATCAGGGAGACGCTGCCGCAAACTACGCCAGTCTTGCGAGTTACCTGCTCGCCGACATCGCCGCATTGGGACGGCACCACACGGGACACGCCATCAATCCCGTGCCGGTGACCGAGAACCAGCGTATCCCCGACGTCGATGAAATCCTCGACGCCCAGCTCTTTGCAGCACAACTCTCGCGGCACGCACCTGGTTATCAATCCATGTTAGACGTTGTGGCAATCGATGCGCTTGCCGATCGCCTTGTTGCAGGTGGGCGCCGGTTCGCGGAACGTGTCCTAACCGGGCTGGCAGAGCACGGCATCGACGTGAGCGATCCGGCTGCACTGATGCTTGCGATCCGACGACTCGGCCCGAAACGGATGGAAGCACAGTTTGGTCTTGGCGCGCTCAATGGCGAACGCCGCGTTCCCGACGTGGCGGCTGATTGGGCAGTTGAGCTTGACGATATGGCGGAGGAGTGGACGGCCCGGCAGCTGCCATCAGTCGATAAAATTGCCGGACTTAAAGTGGCCTTGGGCACGACCGATGTCCACGAGCATGGTGCCTATCTCGTCGGAAGTGTCCTGGAAAAATTGGGCGTATCAGTTGCGCATGCAGGTGTCGCGATCGATGCCGAGGCCCTGGTTGCAAAGGCGCTTGAGAGCGGATCGGACGTGATTGCAATCAGCACCTACAACGGCGTCGGCTTGCGCTATTCGAAAGCCGTCTTAGCCGAGCTTGCGGCACGTGGAGCGGATCTTCCCGTGATGATCGGCGGCAAACTAAATGGTATTCCCGATGAATCCAACTCCGGCATACCGATCGACAATACCGAAGACATCCGGCAGGCCGGTGCCGTCCCCTGCACCGACCTCGATGACATGATGCACGTGCTGCACGCCACAGCCGAGAAGAACGCCCAGGCGACCACGGCGTGATGGGTCAGCAGTAGCGGGCTTGACGGCACGGCCGAACCGCGACTGGCGGGCGCATGAGTTTGCCTGTAGGACCGGGTTCCCGCGGCTTCAACTTGTTTGTGTGCCAGGGTATGCTAGGAGAGAGGTTCGATAGACTTTGCTGCAGCGAACTTTCCGTAGTTCGCTATGCTCTCTCCAACCGTGATCAAACAACTGACTGTTGCAGTCCGTGGTGAATTGATATGGCCGCAATCGATCTAAACTGCGATCTGGGCGAAAGCTTTGGTCCTTACGTCATCGGCAACGATGAAGAGATGCTGAAAATCATCAGCTCCGCCAATGTTGCCTGTGGCTTCCACGGTGGTGATCCTATCGTGATGTATCGCACCTTGGAGCTGGCCAAGAGCAACGGGGTCGGCATTGGGGCGCATCCCGGCTTCAATGACCTTTGGGGTTTTGGTCGGCGGCAGATTCATGGCCAGTCACCGGATGATATCGAAAAAATACTCGTCTATCAGGTCGGTGCGATCCAGGGTGTGGCCACGGCCGTCGGCGCCACCGTCGCGCATTACAAAATTCATGGCGCGCTTGGCAACATGGCTTGCGTGGATGAAGATCTCGCCATGGCCGCGGCGCGTGCTGTGAAGGCCACCGATCCCGACATGATCTTCCTTGTTTTACCGGGTAGTGAGCTTGAGAAGGCAGGCGAGAAGTTGGGGTTACGCGTTGCTCGCGAAGTTTTTGCAGACCGTGCCTATGACGATGACGGCATGCTGGT
>JBCDBQ010000152.1:0-13046 GCA_039183375.1 Pseudomonadota bacterium | reverse complement strand
CCAGAATTTTGAACCAATGATCTTTCGGCATGAATACGTTCCGAAATTCCGGATGTGGGAGACTTTCTGGCCGAATATCTTCTCGGCGAGTGGTTGTAGTTCAAATCTGGCCCAAAGTGCGAGGGCGGCCGCTACCTCACAAGAAACGCTCGATATGCCGATCTTGGCGCCACCGACTTCGCTTACGCGCACGGCGTTGGTCCAGCCACAACCGTTCCTGTCGACACGCGGAGCCACCGGTCTGGATCTCAATGTGCGCGATGCCTTGGTGACACGACGGCAAAGTGATCTGTCGTGCTTTAACTCGGCCAGTTGCCAGTCAATCATCAAGGGAAGTGGACTATCAATGTCGAGGGGCGGCAAAGGCGTGTAGCGCGCGGGTATCCAGCCCTGGCGGAACGTGACAGCGATCCCAATTAATGCAATCACGAGCAGAAACGTGCGGCTGATCCAACCCCGAGGTTTGCGCACTGTACTGCTCCTTTGAGACCTGCTCCATATCTCTATAACGAGGGCCACGTCCACGGCCAACCACGGCTGTGTGGAGAAATCTACGCTGCTGCGAACATGCCACAAAATAGAGGCGCCGTATGGCGCCTCTGTCGCGGTTTCAAATGGGTGAGCCGGTTGCGATTTCTACAGCCGGCCGCTCAGCGAGCCGATCAACTCGTGAGCCGCAGACGGTTGATGCTGTCGGCAATGTCCTTGAACGCTGCCTGGAGCTGCGCACCGTTTTCTGCCATGTAAGCCTTACCACTGTCTGACGCGCAGTTATTCATCACGTCGATGGCCGAAGTGGCTGTCAACTCGAAGCCGACCGTGTAGACGATAATCCCCTTCGCCTTCATGGCCGCACAGGTATCCTTTGCGAAGTTGCCCGAGGTCACAGCAGTTGAAGAGTTGCAGCCTACTCCGGACACCGTGTTGTACTCACCGTCCGTCATCAGGATGGCAACTTTTTTCACACCGGTATTGTTGTAAGCATCAGGCTTGCTCGCTGCTGGCCAGATAGAGGCCCAGTTTGGCGACAGCAGATACCAGGACCATGCCGTTCCAAGGTGGCCAGCTGTGCATCCGCCGGCATTGTAGGTGTCGATCGTGGTTTTGAGCAGCGTCTTGTTATCTGTCAGGGGCAAGATCTGCGCACTTGGGCAGTTCATTGCGCTTGGCAGGTCATCTTTCGTTTTCAGGCTTGCCTGGCCACTTGGGGCAATGTCGCTGTCTTGATGTTGAGTGCCCAGCCGCTCGTAAACGCAGTTGTCTGGAGCGGATGAGCCAAACACGATGTTGCTTGCGTACGATCCAGCGTTCACACCAGCTGCAAACGGGGCGTAGCCAATACGCACCTTCTGCGTGCCTGGGCTGTCAGGAATGAGGGTGTCGACGAGTGTTTTAGTTGCGGTCTTCAGGTCAGCAATCTTCTGGCCACCCATCGATCCGGTGACGTCCAGCTGAACTGCGACCTCAATATCCTGCTGCTCGAAGATCGCAGCGCCAGTTGTCGGAACGTCGAACTTGTCTACCCCAGCCAGCGGGCCAAAGAAATTTTTTACTTCGGCGTCAATTGTGATTTTGACTTCAAACTTGGAGCGATCAACATCAACCTGGACATTGTTGATCTGGGCATGTGTGCCCTTGGTTTTGGCGCCGCTCGCATTGTAATTCTCATCAAAATACTTCTTTGCCAGGGCAATCGTTTGCGCATCGGTCAGATTCTGCAGACGAAGACCTTTCGCAGCTGACAAAGCCGCTGCATCCAGCGAGGCCATAATCCGTGACTTCGCATGGACGGCCCGCCCAAAGTCGAGAGCGAGACCGCAAATCAACAGCAGCATGATGAGACAGAAGGCAAAGATTATTGCGATTGATCCGCGTTGATCGTTTCCGAAACGGTTCAACTCCGAGCGAATGAACTGCAGCATTGGGGCGGGCTCCGTGAGGATAAGATTTGCCCTCGCCGTAGCAACCGTTATGCCTAGTTATGGCATATCCCCAAAACGGCACTGTTTGCCTGACGAATTGGTTTCGAAAGTGTTAACGGGAGCCGAAAAACGGCCTCCTGCGAGAAAATGAGGCTCAGTTTCGCGCTCAGTCCCCTGCATTCTTACCTCAAACAGTTGCGCTGCGTGTCAATTTGGAGCGCTTAGGGTGTTCAGTTCTTAGAAATCAGAAACAATTCCATCCTTCTCCCAGTCGCCGTAGCGGACCGGATCAGGGCCGTCGCGCCCACCCAACTCTTTCGACACCTGCTGCTCATGAGCCTGTTTGCGCCTCTCTTCAGCCTCTGCCAGAGCGCGTTTGGCCGCTTCTGACAGCGGCTTACGGGGGATTTCTTGGTCATCTGATTGGCCATTGCCTGCTGCTTGAGTATCTTTGCCAGCCTGATCGCTCATCTCTTATCTCCTTAACTCAGAGCCGCAAACATTGAAAAACCCACCCTGGCTATACGATATATGTGGCTATCGGATCAAAACTGGGCGGTGATATCGCCAAATCAAACATGGGGTGCTCTGATCGGCATGTTCCTGAATGTTCTCAAAGTAGGTATGCTTTTGGCCGTCATGACTGCCATTTTTGTTGGCATGGGCGCGCTGATTGGCGGCGAAGTCGGGATGATCATCGCCTTCATCATCGCGCTTGGCATGAACGTTTTCAGCTTCTGGAACTCGGACAGCCTTGTGTTGCGCATGCACGGAGCGCAAGAAGTCGATGCTTCATCCGCACCCGACTATTACCGCATGGTGGAAGATCTGGCGCGGCGTGCCGATTTGCCTATGCCCAAGGTTTACGTCATGCACAGCGCCCAACCCAACGCATTCGCGACCGGTCGGGATCCACACAATTCCGCAGTTTGCGCCTCAACGGGCCTGCTTGAAATGCTCAGTCGTGAAGAGATTGCCGGCGTGATGGCACATGAGCTTGCCCACATCAAGAATCGTGACACCCTGATCATGACGATTTCGGCGACGATAGCCGGAGCCATCTCGATGCTGGCGAATTATCTGCAGTTTAGCATGCTTTTCGGCGGCGGCCGCGACAACAGGCTTGGGTTGATCGGTTCTATTGTAGCGGTATTTCTTGCTCCGATGGCTGCCATGCTCGTGCAAATGGCCATTAGCCGCTCTCGCGAATATGTTGCAGACCGAACCGGCGCTGAAATCTGCGGAAATCCGCTTTGGTTGGCCTCGGCACTCAAACGTATTCAAGGAGCGGCATCACAAATCCACATGGAAAGCGCGGAACGTGCTCCAGCCAGCGCGCACTTGTTCATCATTAATCCGCTGCTCGGTGGAACATTTGACAATTTGTTTTCAACCCATCCCAATACAGAGAACCGGATCGCCGAACTTGAGGAGATGGCGCAACAAATGGGTGCATCAAGCTACACCAGTGACGACCGCTATGGCAGCAGCCCTCGCCAGGAATCGGCCAGTGGTCCCAATGTCCATGGAATTCCAGGCACAGGCCGCGGGTCATCACGTAGCGGCCCACGTGGACCGTGGGGTTAGCACGGCGTGACGAGGCGACCGACGCCAAAATCAAACAAAAGGCGTTCACGTGCTTCACGTCAATCAGCGACAGGGCTCGAATCACGGCTACTCGCCCTCGAAGTTCTGGAGAGCGTGCTGGTCAATCGCCGCGGACTGGACGAGGCGCTAGAGCTTGGCTTAGCGAAGGAACGCTTCGCAAGCATGGAGCAACGGGACAAGGGCTTCGCTCGCCTACTGGGCGTCACTGTCCTGAGGAATAAGAGACAGCTCCAGAAGATCATTGACGATCTTTTGGAAAGGCCATTGAAAGCCCGTGCGACCCGAGCCAACCTCATTCTATTGCTTGGCGCAGCACAACTTCTCAAGCTCGCTGCGCCGGCCCATGCGGTAATCGATACTGCGGTCAATCTGTGCCGCCTTGACCGATCTACGGGCGGCTTTGACCGCCTAACAAATGCGGTCCTACGACGGGTTGCCCTGCCGGAAACACACGAGCGATTTGCGAACTTGGATAGTGCGGAGAATGTCCCCGCCTGGATGCTTCAGCGATGGCAGGAAGCTTATGGCGCCGAAGCTACTGCAAAGATTGCCAGGGCATGCCTTCAAGAGGCACCGCTTGATATCTCAGTCAAAACCAGTCCCGACACCTGGGCAGAGCAGTTGGAGGGCATCGTCGTCGCGACAGGGAGTGTGCGCCGCCGCAATGATGGCCGTATCGAAGACCTACCGGGTTACAACGAAGGGGCATGGTGGGTGCAAGATGCCGCTGCTGCTTTACCAGTGCGCTTGTTGGGGGACGTCAGTGGTCTGCACGTCGCGGACCTTTGTGCCGCCCCGGGCGGCAAGACGGCTCAGCTTGCAACCGCTGGAGCGACAGTTGCGGCTGTCGACATATCACGAAGCCGCTTGAACAGGGTTGAGCAGAATCTTGCGCGTCTGCAATGCTCGGCCAAACTCGTTGTTGCGGATGCGAGCACCTGGTCTGTCGAGGATGCGGGTATGTTGTTTGATGCTGTCTTGGTAGATGTACCGTGCACTGCAACCGGCACCATCCGCCGCCATCCCGACATCCTTCACCTGAAACAGCCGGATGACGCCAGTAAACTCGCTGCAACGCAGGCGAAAATTTTGATGAACGCAGCCAATCTCACCAAAACTGGCGGTGCGCTAGTTTATTGTACGTGCTCGATGGAACCGGAGGAAGGCGAGGGCCAGATCGAAAGGTTTCTTGAGCAGCATTCGGAGTTTGTTCGAAAGCCCATCACGCCCGACGAAGTCGGCAGTCATTCTGAGATGCTAACCAGCGATGGCGATCTGCGCACTCTGCCGTTCCATCTCGACGGCTTCGATGATGGATTGACGGGCCTAGATGGCTTTTACGCTTGCCGCCTAGTCCGGCAATAGTGTTATCGCCTATGCATTGCCTTGTTTCAGCGCGAACAGGCGGGTATTTCATAACAATATTTGATTCTGGTTTCGCAACGGGGCCCATCTCGACATGACTTCGCTGACCTTTCAAGAGCGACAGCGCATGACACGTCTCTGGCTGGACAGGGCCAAGCGATCCACTATCTCGCGCGTTCTCCACTCCCCGCTTATGCGCTGGCAGTTTGGAGCTCCTGTGGCAGACGAGCTTCTGCTTGCCCCACAGGATTTGCGCACTGCTGACGCAAGCTTTGCCAGTGAGGTCGCGCAAGGCCTGTTTGGCCTAGGTGGAACCGTCGCTGCGCTTGGACGCGGTTCGGTATTCGACGTTACTCCGCCTAATGCACACTGGAACAGGCGGCTCCACGGATTTGCATGGCTGCGACATTTGTCGGCTGCTGACTCGGATGAAGCACGCGAGTTCGCACAAGCGACAGTGGGGCAGTGGATCAGTCGGTACGGACGCCGCTCGGATGTTCCCTGGTCGCCGGATGTTGTCGGTCGGCGCATTTTCTCATGGCTTGCCAACTCCGAGCTGCTCCTGTCGGGCGTAAACCAGAGCTATTATGATCGCTTCGCCGACAATCTTGGTCGCCAGCTCATCCATCTCTCTGCCCGCTGGCGGGATGCTCCCGGAGGGCTCCCACGCCTTGTGGCGCTCAATGGGCTGTTGACCGGAGCACTGTGTATTGAGGGTCATGATCAGCTCGCAAGGCGCGTTAGTCGAGACTTTGCGTCGGAGCTGGATTGGCAGATCCACGAAGATGGCGGCCACATCAGCAGAAATCCGGCTGCCTCTGTTGAACTCTTGCTCGATCTGCTCCCGTTGCAATCTTGCTTCGTCGCCCGGAAACGACAGATGCCCCCGAAAGTCGCTGAAAGCATCCCGAAGATGCTGGGGTTCTTGCGGTATATGAGAATGGGAGATGGTAGTCTTGCCCGCTTCAACGGCATGGGCGCCACGCCGCTCGACTCGCTTGCAACATTGGCGGCCTATATCGAAGACTCCAGTCAGTTACAGGCCAGTGCAAATGAAACCGGTTATGCGCGGCTGAATGCGGGCACTGCCACTCTGATTGCCGACGTTGGACGCCCACCTGACATGGAAAACGCGGCGCAAGCCTGCGCTGGCTGCCTATCCTTCGAGTTATCGAACGGTTACGTACCCATTTTCGTGAATGGCGGGACACCAGGACCAGCCGATCCTGACTGGCTCGCCCAGTCACGCTCAACAGCCAGCCACAATACACTCGTTCTTGGCTCGAAATCATCGTCCAAAATCGTGCATCACCCGACATTGGAATCTTTGGTCGGTGGTTCTCCAATCCGAATGCCGGAGAACGTCTCATTCTCGGTTCTCGGCGACAACGATGCTCTGCTTCTCGATGGTCAGCACGATGGCTACCGGAGAAGGTTCGGTCTGTTGCACCGGCGACGATTGCGACTTCATAAGCAAGGTGATTGGCTCGAAGGCAGGGACCAGATTAAATCCGCCGGCCAGCAGGTTCGACTGCCGCAGGATATACCGTTCTCCATCCATTTCCACTTACATCCAGACGTGCAGTGTGATCCCGAACAGTCTCCGGATGATGCAACGATCACGCTGACGGATGGCTCGATTTGGGAGTTCGTCTGCAATAACGCGACGGTCTCAATTGAGGAGAGCGTTCATTTTGCTGATCGTGTTGGGCCGGCTAAGTCTCATCAGATCGTTCTCCGTGGAACTTGTTTTGGCGACAAGACCATAGACTGGCGCCTGCAACGACGAAATTGATCAACTGCAATCGCTATTCTGCAGACTCCATTGGTCATCGTGGCGGCGCATGCCGGCACCTTTATGCGGCAATTTTTCAACCCTGCGACCCGGTGCTAATTCAACGCGAGCCTATTGCGTGTTAAATCGCCGTCTTAGGGCGCATTTGATTCATACCAGCCAAGAAGGCGTGATAAAGATATGACTTCTGCAATCCGCGTGCGACGCGCACTGCTTTCTGTGTCGGATAAATCAGGGCTGATTGAGTTCGCAGAGGCTCTTGATCGCGAAGACGTCGAGGTCTTATCGACCGGCGGCACCGCCAAGGCACTTTCCGATGCCGGCATCAAAGTTGTCGACGTCGCTGACTTTACGGGATTTCCCGAGATGATGGACGGGCGACTGAAGACGCTCCACCCGAAAGTTCATGGCGGTCTTCTGGCCGTGCGCGGCAATGCGGAACATGATGCGGCGGCAAGCGAGCATGGCATCGCGCCCATCGACCTGTTGGCTGTCAATCTTTATCCGTTTGAGGCGACAGTTGCTAAAGGTGCAGAGTTCGATACGTGTATCGAGAACATTGATATCGGCGGCCCCGCTATGATTCGTGCGGCGGCAAAGAACCATGCGGGCGTCGTCGTTGTGGTTGATCCGGAAGACTATGATGCCGTCATCGACGAGCTCGATGAGACCGGCGGGATGGTCAGTGCAGAGCTGCGCCGCTATCTGGCTGCTAAGGCCTATTCACGTACGGCGGCCTATGATGCGGCCATCGGCACCTGGTTCGCCGCCCAACTTGAACAAGCAGCGCCGCAGTTCAGGTCTTTCTCCGGACGACTTGTAGAAGAGCTGAGATATGGTGAGAACCCTCATCAGAGCGCTGCGTTCTATCGAACTCCTGATGCCCGGCCCGGTGTTGCCACGGCGGTTCAGCATCAGGGAAAGGAACTCTCCTACAATAACCTGAATGATACCGATGCCGCTTTTGAGCTGGTCTCAGAGTTCGACCCGGCTCAGGCTGCTGTTGCAATCATCAAACATGCCAATCCTTGCGGCGTGGCAACGGGCCCGAGCCTGCTTGAGGCTTATAAGCTGGCACTGCGCTGTGACCCGGTGAGTGCATTTGGCGGTATCGTTGCAGTCAACCGTACGCTTGATGGGGAAGCCGCGGAGGAGATTGCAAAGATCTTTACAGAGGTGGTTATTGCACCAGCGGTTAACGAAGATGCGAAAGGGATATTCGCAGACAAGAAGAATCTGCGCCTCTTATCGACAGGTGACTTAGCTGATCCGCGGGACCTTGGCACCGTTGTAAAGAGCCTGGCTGGTGGCCTACTGGTCCAGTCACGCGACAATGCATCGGTTGACGATATGGAGCTAAAGGTCGTCACCAAGCGGCAACCCACCGAGCAAGAACTAGCAGACATGAAGTTTGCTTTTCGCGTCGCCAAACATGTGAAGTCCAATGCCATAGTTTATGTGAAAGACGGAGCAACCGTCGGGATCGGCGCAGGACAGATGAGCAGAGTCGACTCATCGCGCATCGCGGCACAGAAAGCGGCAGACGCGGCCAAGGCGGCTGAACTGGAGCAATCATTGGCGATCGGCTCCGTCGTGGCCTCTGATGCCTTCTTCCCATTTGCGGATGGACTGTTGGAAGCCGCGAAAGCTGGCGCGACGGCGATCATTCAACCAGGCGGTTCGATGCGCGACGACGAAGTTATTGCTGCGGCCGATGAGAATGATCTGGCCATGGTGTTCACCGGTCACCGGCACTTCCGTCACTAGTGCCGTCTTGCGTCCAACGACTACCGGCAAGGTATTCTGATTTGAGAGACCCGACATTAGTTGAGCTGAATCGGAACTTTGAATGAAGCGCTGCGTGGAGGCCCTAAGTGAGTGACGTGTCGCTGCGACCGGCAACGGATGCGGACTGGCAGCAGATCCGCACTTGGCTTGCGCAGCCTGATATTCAGCGTTGGTGGGGACCGTCTGCAGCATCGGAGGCGGAGGTGATCGTTGCGCTTGGACACCAACACGCCATCGCGCGAATGGTGCAGGTCAACGGCGTCGATGTCGGCTATGGACATGCGGTGGATGCTTCAGTCTGGGGTGACGATCTTCCCGCAGACCTGGAACCCGGAACCTGGGATCTCGACATTTTTATTGCAGCGAGAGAGGCTCGCGGTCGCGGTATAGGATCGCAAGCGTTGGCGATGTTGCGCGATGAAGTTTTTTCAACGACCTTGGCCGTCGCCGTCTCGGTGTTTGCCTCAATCGAGAACGAGCCGGCCGTTCGGGCCTACGAGAAAGTCGGCTTTGAGTGGAAGCGGATTTGGGATGATCCCGTTTATGGCCCGAGCTGGTTTATGGTTTACCAGCGGCCACAAGCCTAGCATCGTTTGGATCAGTCACGGTCCTGCAAATGATGAGCGGGTTTGAATGTGTCAGGCAACCCCGTTCTTTCGGGCAGACCACAAATGTCGTCAGTGATGCACTGGGCCATGCGATGGGCGATGCCGAATGTGATCTTGTAGCCACCGGTCGCAACCAGGATCTTTGACTTTTCATCGAGCCTTCCGATGATTGGGTCTGTGCGATTGCAACGCGGACGAACACCGGCCCAACGTCGCAATGGATGTGCATCGCGCAACGGTGGACAAAGCTTCTGAGCGCGCTCGATGAAGTCATTGCGATTGCTGTCCGGAAGACTTGCATCAGTCCACTGCTTCTCGGTGGTGCTACCGACTGCGCAGAGACCATTTTCATGCGGAACGACATAGATGCCATCGTCGTAGATGATGGGATGATCAGCGAGCTCTGGACAATTGAACAAGGCAGCCTGCCCTTTGACACCTCCGCCGATCGTCCGATCCAACATGTCGTTGAGCAAGCCAAAGGTTTCGTATCCTGCACTCATAACGAGGTGGTTTGCGAGAATCTTCTGGCCGGCGATCGTGGTTCGGACCTCTCCCGTGGCTACATTGAAAGCCTCGAACCTGCATCCTTCAATCACATCAACGCTGCTTTCTATTGAACGACGCAGCGCTTCTACGTAATTCGCTGGATTGATCCGTGCGGCGAGACGATCATGGATGAAGCCGAGAGCAGCGACATCCGGTTCTATAATGGCAGGAAGGTCTGCTGTATCTTTCAACTCGAAGGCAAAACTACCGGTTGACGCTCGCCAATGCTCGCGGCTGGCCTCCGAGCGAACCTGTGCTTGCTGACGGAACCTTTCAGTTCGGACGGGCATGATCCGGCCGCATTGTGCATAACCGGTTGCTACGCCTGTTTCAGATTCCAGGCGCTCAATCAAAGATGGCAACTCCGCCAGCGCATCAAACTGGAACTGCTTCTTGACATTCCAATTGTCGGGGGCGTGGGCCATGAGTGCGCCCAGGATGCCACCGCTGGCGCCAGAACCGCACACAGTGCGCTCCAGAAGGACACAATCTGCACCTGCATCCGCGAGGCGACGGGCGACCCAAAGGCCAACAACGCCACCGCCAACGATGCAAACATCATAAGCCTTTGCCATTCCACCCTCGACAAATCATCTCCGCCGCCATAGCACAAAGCGTCTGCCGATACAGCCGGAGTGCACATTGAACATTGTCAGATGGGAAAGCGACGAGACACCTGTATCGGCGCAATTCGACGATCCCTACTACTCTCGCGGCGATGGTCAGGCCGAAAGCCGCTACGTCTTCGTCGAGGGCAATAACCTGCCATCGGGTTGGGAGGGCAGGTCATCGTTTGTAGTTGCCGAGCTTGGCTTCGGCACAGGTCTCAATTTCTTAGAGACTGTTGCGGCATGGCAGGCAACTGACCCAAGCCGACGACCCGCTCTAACATATGTTTCGTTTGAGATGCTTCCCTTAACGCGCCAAGATCTGCAGCGTGCGCTCAGTGTCTGGGCCAGCCTTGATCAACTGGCCTCGGAGCTTGTTTCACACTGGCCACCGGCAAGCGGCTGGTCAAGCCAAGAGATCTGCGGTGTGAGGCTTGAACTTGCAATCGGCGATGCAACCGCACTGATTTCGACTTGGAACGGCGTCGCCGATGCATGGTATCTTGATGGCTTCAGCCCCGCGAAAAACCCTGAGTTATGGGGCAAAGACCTCATGCACAATGTGTTTGAGCGCACCAAGCCAGAGGGAACTTTCTCTACGTTTACCGCGGCAGGGTGGGTCCGGCGCAATCTCCAAGGCGCCGGCTTTCTGGTCGAAAAATTTCCAGGATTTGGCAAAAAACGCGAGTGCATACGTGGACGCCGTGAAGGTTAACGGGACGAAAATCGTCCGACGATCAATCTGTCCCGAGAAGGACCTTTGAACCCCGAGCGCATTGGCAGTCTTGACAAAGGCCTGTGTCGTGCGCCTCGTTGCGCCGATCAAAAGTATCGCCAAATCAGGAAAGCACGATGAACAGCAAGCCACGGGGCCGTCAGTTTTTCTTCAACCCCGGTCCGACGCACATTCCAGACCGCGTGCTTGCCGCCATGCACAGGCCCACCATTGACTTCATGGCGGAAGAGTTCAAAGCAGTGCTTTCCGATACGCACATTGCGCTGAAGCGGGCCCTCAAAACCCAACAGCATGTTCTACTGCATACTTCCAATGGGCATGGCGCCTGGGAAGCAGCATTGTGCAATGTCTTCAGAGAGGGGGAAAAGCTCCTTCTGCTGGAGTCAGGTCACTTCTCAATTCATTGGGGAAAGATGGCAGAAGACCTCGGACTGGAGGTCGAAGTCCTGAAGTCCGACTGGCGAACCGGCGTGACACCCGAACGTGTAAGAGAGCGTCTCTCAGAAGATAAATCTCACGAGATCAAGGGCGTTCTTCTTGTCCACAACGAGACCGCCACGGGCCATGTGCAGCCGCTGGCTCAGATCAGACAAGCAATGGATGAGGCGCGCCATCCAGCCATGTTGCTTGCCGATACGATCTCATCATTCGCTTCGATGGATTTTGAGTTCGATAAGTGGGGTGTCGATGTTGCTGTCGGCGGCAGCCAGAAGGGCCTGATGATGGTGACTGGTATGTCCTTCACCGGCATTAGTGAACGTGCCATGCAGGCCTCACGCGAAAACCGTATGAAGCGCAATTATTTCGACTGGCAGCAGATGCTACTCGCGGAGCCCCAGAGATTTCCGGGGACGTCACCGGTCCACCTGATCTACGGACTCAATGAGGCACTGAAGATCCTTGAAGAGGAAAGTCTGGAGGCAGTGATTGCACGCCATTCCCGTTTGGCGAATGCGACACGCGCAGCAGTGCGCCATTGGGGCGGCGAAGCCACCAATCGCGGCGTGAGCATCAATGAAGATGGAATGAACGGACCGATTTCGCAGATAGAGCTACTTATGCATGAGCCTGAACGCCAATCAGACTCCGTAACCGCAGTGCTCGTTCCTGATAGCTTTGACAGCAACAGTATGCGCAAGATTGCGATCGACCGATACAATCTCTCTCTTGGTCAGGGACTTGGTCCGTTAGCAGGCAAGGCATTTCGGATTGGACACCTGGGCGATCTAAACGAGCCGATGCTACTCGGAGCCCTGGCAACAATAGAGATGGCGTTCAAGGCCAGTGGAATTCCTCATTCTGCCGGCGGGGTCAACGCAGCAATCGACGCTCTCGTGGATTGACCCGGTGTTCTGAACCAGCAATTCGTGCATAATTAAAGTCCCTGTGGGTGTGCAACGATCTCCCAGAAGAACAACGGGCTGTCAGTCGCAAAACAAACAAGGAGACAGCGGAATGAACAAAGAACTCGTCCAGGAAAGATTTGGTGCGAACGCCGCCAATTACGTTGGTTCGACCGTGCATGCGAAAGGTGCATCCCTTGATGGGCTTGTGAATGCAGTTCAGCCAGATTCCAGTTGGGTATGCGTGGATGTGGCAACTGGGGCAGGTCATACAGCAATTGCCTTCGCGCCACATGTTTCTCACATGCTGGCCACGGATCTCACCGAAGAGATGCTTGAGCAAGTTCGTAAGCTGGTCAAAGAAAAGGGCCTTGGCAACGTGGATACTGCACATGCAGATGCCGAAGCTTTGCCGTTTGAAGACAACACATTTGATCTCGTCACGTGCCGAATTGCTCCGCACCACTTTCCAGACATTGCAAAGTTCGTCGCCGAATCACACAGGGTTCTAAAACCAGGCGGCAAGTTCGCCTTGGTCGATAACGTATCGCCGGACACGTCAACCACCCCAGGATTTGAAAAGGGTGAGCTGGCAGAGGCAGCTCAGTCCTATAATATGCTCGAAAAAATCCGGGACCCGAGCCATGGTCGCGCCTGGACGCCGACCGAATGGCAGGATTGTATGACAACAGTCGGATTCGATCTGGTGCACGAGGAACTCCTG
>JBCDBQ010000151.1:0-13053 GCA_039183375.1 Pseudomonadota bacterium | reverse complement strand
ATCTCTGCTCGCGCCAGGCCAAGGCATCAGGCGCGCGTCCTATCCGGACCTGGCCCATCAGGATGGCAAAGGGGAGGGTTCCGGCGAGTGGGCCGTCGCAGCTCAAGTCCATAGCAATGGAAATGTCGTCCAAATTGGAACGGGATTGCAGAATGCTGCAGTCAGCTCCGGTCGGCAGCGATCAGGACGTCTTGTACGGATCGACGGCGAGCCTCAGCGCGGCTCCGGCGTGTTGGCCGAACTGATCGAAATGGTCTGGCTGACCCCGATGTCTGACGGGCTCTTCACTGGGTCTGCCTCGGAGCGGCGGCGCTTCTTGGATCGATTGGTGCTTTGTTTCGACGCGAGTTTTCGGTCTCGGGCCGGCCAATACGAAAGGGCAATGCGACAGCGCAACAGGCTTCTGGAGCAAGGCGTCAGCAACGATGCTCAATTTCAGGGGCTCGAGACAGTTATGGCTGAGATGGGCGTCGCCATTGCAGCAGCCCGCGCTGAGGTCGTTGCAGCCCTTGTCCAGGAAATGCAGGAGCGCCGCCGGCGGGAGGGCGATCAAGCCATCTTCCCCTGGGCTGATATCCAACTTGAGGGCGCCCTTGAGAATGCTCTTGATGAGCGACCTGCAATCGATGTCGAGGATCACTTCCTATCGGAGCTCCATCGCGGCAGGGAGAGGGACCGCCGTGCGGGTAGGACATTGGTTGGACCACATCGTTCCGATTTGATTGTCGCACATGGTCCAAAGCAGATGCCCGCGAAACTTTGTTCAACCGGCGAGCAGAAAGCGCTGCTCGTCGGCATGATATTGGCGCATGCTGTCATGTCTGCTGGGCGGCGTTCGGGGGTTCCACCAATTCTCTTACTAGATGAAATTGCAGCACATTTTGATGTCGACCGCAGGCGCGAGTTGTTCGAGGAACTACTGAGGCTCGGCGGTCAGTGTTGGTTGACCGGCACCGACCGAAGTGACTTTTCAGCGCTCGAGGAACGCGCAACATTCCTTCACATTTCAGATGGCCAGCTATCAGAATTCTAGCACCTTTCGAAGAACGCTGTTCAATGTCAGATAATGTCGTCTAATTCACTGAAATAAATAAATAAAAAATCATGTGATCAATCCGTCGCAGGAACCCCGAAAGCGCGCACGGGCACGCAAATTGTGCTATGGTTCACCATTACGAAATAGACGCAAGGATGACGTCAAATATGGCCGCGCAACCTGCCGCAGAAAATTCTGGTTCAAACGCCTACGGCGCTGAGAAAATCAAGGTCCTGAAAGGGCTTGACGCAGTAAGGAAGCGGCCGGGAATGTACATCGGCGACACTGACGACGGATCTGGCCTTCACCACATGGTTTACGAAGTCGTCGACAATGCTATTGACGAGGCATTGGCAGGGTTTGCTTCCGAAGTGAACGTCATTCTCAATCCCGACGGCTCCTGCACGGTTTCTGACAATGGTCGTGGCATCCCAGTTGGTTTGCATCCAGAGGAAGGCATCTCGGCCGCCGAGGTGGTTATGACCCAGCTCCATGCCGGCGGTAAGTTCGGCGAGGGCGAGGACGACAATCCTTACAAGGTTTCGGGTGGTCTCCACGGGGTCGGTGTGTCCGTGGTCAACGCACTATCACAGTGGCTGGAATTGCGGATTTGGCGCGATGGCAACGAAAACTTCGTTCGCTTTAAGGATGGCGTCTCCGAGGCGCCGCTGGAAGTCGTGGGACCCGACAATGGCAACAAAGGGACTCAGGTTACGTTTCTGCCCAGCCTAGAAACTTTTCATAACGTGACAGAGTTCAACTTCAACACGCTCGAACACCGTTTGCGCGAACTGGCCTTTCTGAATTCTGGCGTCCAAGTCATTTTGACGGATAACCGACACGCTGATCAGCGTCAGGAGATTATGGTCTATGAGGGCGGACTGTCCGCTTTCGTGCAGTACTTGGATCGAGCCAAAACCGCAGTCGTCGACGAGCCTGTGATGATGACGGGCGAGCGCGACGGACTAACTGTCGAGGCATCGCTGTGGTGGAACGACTCTTATCATGAAAACGTTCTGTGCTTCACAAACAACATTCCGCAGCGTGATGGCGGCACCCACCTGGCAGGTTTTCGCGCGGCTCTGACGCGCATTGTCAACAAGTACGCCGAGCAAACCGGAATCTCCAAGAAGGAGAAGGTGTCGATCACTGGAGATGATGCGCGCGAAGGCCTGACCTGCGTGTTGTCCGTGAAGGTGCCCGATCCGAAATTTTCCAGTCAGACCAAGGACAAGTTGGTCTCATCCGAAGTAAAGCCGATAGTTGAGAGCGTCGTCTCTGAACAACTAACCGTATGGTTCGAGGAGCATCCAAAAGAAGCCAAGCTGATCATCACCAAGGTGTTTGAAGCAGCAGCAGCCCGCGAGGCGGCCCGCAAGGCGAGAGAATTGACGCGCCGCAAAGGCGCACTGGACGTTAACAACTTGCCGGGCAAGTTGGCGGAGTGTCAGGATCGCAATCCGGCCAATACTGAAATGTTCATCGTTGAGGGTGACTCAGCAGGTGGCTCAGCCAAGCAGGCGCGCAACCGCGAGTTCCAGGCTGTGCTCCCGATCCGCGGTAAGATCCTTAACGTTGAGCGCGCGCGCTTTGATAAGATGCTCTCAAGCCAAGAGATTGGTACTCTTATCACCGCGCTTGGGACGGGCATCGGACGCGACGATTTCAATATCGAAAAGCTGCGTTATCACAAGATCATCATCATGACTGACGCGGACGTGGATGGCGCCCACATTCGCACGCTGCTGCTCACGTTCTTCTATCGCCAGATGCCTGAGTTGGTTGAAAAGGGGCATCTCTATATTGCGCAGCCGCCACTCTACAAAGTGCTTAAGGGTAAGTCGGAATCTTATCTCAAAGACGAGCGCGCGCTTGAGGATTATCTGATCGACTCTGGTCTGAGTGATGCCAAGCTGGTGCTCGGCAACGGAGAAGAGCGTGCTGGGCCGGATTTGCGCGATATCGTTGAGCGGGCTCGTATAACAAGCCGGCTGATGGACGATATGCACTCGCGCTATACACGGTTTGTCGTTGAGCAGGCCGCGATTGGTGATGCGTTCAATCCTGAGCTTCTCTTGTCCGCGGATCGTGCCAATGCTGTCGCAGGTGGCGTTGCCGGGCGGCTGGACCAGATCTCCGATGAAACCGAGCGCGGCTGGAGGGGCCGTTTCGGCAACGATGGATTTGTCTTTGGCCGTGAAGTGCGCGGCGTTGCCGAAGCACACGCGCTTGATCGTGCGCTGCTCGGCTCGCTGGAGGCGCGGCGCCTTCATGAACGCCAGGAGCACTTCGAGGAGATCTATGAGCTGCCGGCGAAACTAGTGCGCAAGGAGACCGAGGAGATTATATACGGACCGCGTGGGCTGATCGAAGCCGTTTACGCGGCCGGACGCAAGGGAATCTCGATGCAGCGCTATAAGGGCCTTGGCGAGATGAACCCCGAACAACTCTGGGAAACGACCCTCGACAAGGAAGTGCGCACACTTCTGCAGGTCAAAATTGGCGATCTGGCAGAGGCCGACGACATTTTCTCTAAGCTCATGGGCGATGTCGTTGAGCCAAGGCGCGAGTTTATCCAGGCAAATGCCCTGGCCGCGAGCGTTGACGTCTAGAGTTCAAGGGATACCGCATCCCGTCGGAAATACTGATCCTGCGATCTGCGCGTTGCGGATTTGCCCTGGCGCGCGCATAATTCACGCAAGCTGAATGTGGGTACGACGCTCCAGCATTGGCCCGCCAACTCAGAAATGGTAGGGATTTGCTGGGTTGGAGTGTTTCTTACCCGCTGTCCAGGCTATTGACCTGGCCTGTGATCAGCAGCGTTGTGCGCGATGAGCGCCGCGGAGATTGAACTGACGGGTGGTTGTCAATGGGGTTCTTTATATTGGCGTTACGCGCCGGCAGTGTCATCTTCTTCTCGCTGTTACTCGGGGCCCTCGCGATGGTCTATGTCGGCATCGAGTATCCAACGACGTTAGAATCCATGCTGGTTCAAGCCAGTCATTTTAAGTCCTCGCTGACCAACACGAGCAACACTGGTCTTGATCCAAGCTACAACGTTTGGTTCAAATTTCTGATCCAAGAACAGCAGTTCGTCTTCATGTTCTTTGTAATCGTGATGCGTATGGTCTTGTTGATAGTATTCGCTGGAATACCAGCACTTTATCGATGGTTGTGGAGAGTGCCTGGGCGAGCTTAAACCGTCTCCCCGCCAAGAGGCATTGGCACCTCGCAGAACCTTGGCTTGAGTCAGCTTAGCTTTGCGCGCCGTATCGATGCAGGTCCAGACCATAGGCATCCAGCCAGTTTTTGGCATCGTCCATAGATGGACACGTTGCTTTGACCAATGCCCAGAACCGCGGCCCGTGATTCATCTCTGCTAGGTGCGCGACTTCGTGCGCTGCTACGTAGTCCAGGATAGCCGGTGGGGCCATAATCAGGCGCCAAGAGAACGATAGGTTTCCATTGCTGGAGCACGATCCCCAGCGGCTGGTCTGATCCCGCACGGTCAACTTACCAGGTTTCAATCCAAGGCGCTTTGCATGGTAGGCCACGCGCTGGTCAAGATCCTTGCGCGCTTCGGTGATCAACCAATCGCGCAGCCGACGCGGAGCAAATTCAAAGTCACCAGATACATAGAGTTCCGGTGCAACACCCTCATGGTCAATCACCTCAACGATCGGTGCACCTCGCCGGCGGCCACAAAATACGATGCGATGAGGGATGCCGCGAAACGCGACCATGCCATCATGCGCAAATGGCTGCGCAGAAGGCATACTTGTCAAACGTTCGCGCACCCAATCCAGATGGGAAGTCAGGAACTCACCGGCCTGCTTCAGGTCGCACTGCATAGGAAGCGTTACGATCACGGCTCGTTGCGTTCTGCTCACCCTCAGCGTCATACGCCGGGCTGCAGGATGGCGCCGAACTTCGACTGGATCGTTCAGTCCATGCACCTCAAGCTTAATTGGTGCGATGGAAGCAGAAGCACAGGAGCGGCCCATGCTAATACCTTTCGAAAAGGAAGATTGTGCTGACGCGAACCACACGACACTAGTGCACGAACATTGGCATAATGATGGTACGCAGCCGTTCCGACACGGCAATGTGTTGTGCCTGTCGTCTATCAGTAGCGGCCGACACAACACCATCTTCAAATGGGCTGCTGTGCAACGGAACTGTGAGTGCGTGGCCGAACCGCACCAGCGTTATCATAGCATGAATCGCACGCTACGAGCACGGAAGTTTTGGCCACTGTACGGCGGGCCAGAATATTGCTATCGGAAGCGCGTGGTGATCGAGATCTGAATTGCGGGCGATTGCAATTTGGCATGGCCGCAAACCATTCGATGGTAGACACAATTCCTCAAAAGTCAGAGCACGCGAAGCTGCGTGAGAATACCGTGACCGATAATTCAAAGGCGACCACAGCGACAAGCGATCATGACGAGGTGGATGCCAGCAAACCAAACCACTTTGTGCGCGATTTGATACGCGAGGATCTTGCGAGCGGGCGCGCGAGCCAGGTAACGACACGCTTCCCGCCGGAACCAAACGGTTACCTGCACATCGGACACGCCAAGTCGATTTGCCTGAACTTTGGGATGGCCGAAGAGTTCGGCGGGCGCTGCAATTTCCGGCTCGATGACACCAACCCGGTCAAAGAAGATCAGGAATACATTGACGCGATCAAGCGTGACCTTGACTGGCTCAACGTGGGGTGGGCCGGCGACACGCTCTACGCGTCGGACTATTTTGAGCAGTTGTATGACTGGGCCGTTCATCTCATTAAGGAGCACAAGGCCTACGTTGATGATTTGAGTGCGGATGAAATTCGGGAATACCGCGGCACGCTCAAAGAACCTGGCCGCAACAGCCCTCATCGCGATCGTTCTGTAGACGAGAACCTGGATCTGTTCCGCCGCATGCGCGAGGGTGAGTTCGCTGATGGTGAGCGCGTTCTGCGCGCCAAGATCGACATGGCGTCAGGTAACATCAACCTCCGTGATCCTGTGCTCTATCGTGTTCTCCGCGCACCACATCCGCGGACGGGGGACACCTGGTGTATCTATCCGACTTACGACTATGCTCACGGACAGTCCGACGCCATCGAAAGTGTAACGCACTCTCTTTGCACGCTCGAGTTTTCTGATCATCGGCCACTCTATGACTGGCTTATCGACAATTTGCCAACACCAAGCACGCCGCAACAAACCGAGTTTGCGCGTCTCAATCTCACGCATACAGTGCTTTCCAAGCGCAAGCTCAATCAGCTCGTAAGCGAAGGGCATGTGACTGGTTGGGATGATCCCCGCATGCCAACCATTAGCGGCTTGAGACGACGGGGCATGCCTCCAGAAGCAATCAAGGACTTCGCAAATCGAGTTGGTGTCGCGCGGGCCGACAGCACGGTTGAGTACGGCTTCCTTGAATCGTGTGTGCGCGACTATCTCAACAAGAATGCTCCGCGCCGACTTGCCGTGCTCAATCCTCTCAAGCTGGTGATCGAGAACTATCCGGAGGGACAGACGGAAGAACTGGAAGCCGTCAATAATCCGGAGCAGCCTGAAACAGGCAAGCGACCGGTGCCATTCAGTCGCGAACTCTACATTGAACGAGACGACTTCATGGAAGATCCTCCTAAGAAGTTCTTCCGTCTGGCACCAGGACGTGAAGTTCGATTGCGCTATGCCTACTACGTCACGTGTACCGGCGTAGAGAAAGACGAAGCCGGAAACATCACAGAAATTCGTTGCAGCTATGATCCTGCCACGCGAGGCGGGGACTCACCTGATGGCCGCAAAGTCAAAGGAACCATCCACTGGGTGTCTGCGGTTCATGCAGTTGAGGTCGAAGTTCGCCGGTTCGAGCATTTGTTTTCGCCGGAGTTTCCCGGCGCATCCGACGATATGTTGGCGGAGCTCAATCCGAACTCCATGCAGACGCTGGAAGGCGTGATGGTGGAGCCGGGCCTGAGGGAGGCTGAGGTTGGCAGTGCCGTACAATTTGAGCGGCAGGGCTACTTCTGTGTTGATCCTGATACGACGTCCAATCGACCAGTGCTTAACGAGGTCGTTGCACTGAAGGATAGCTGGAAGAAGATCCAGAAGAAGGGTTGATCCGGGACAGCGCTGGCAACGCGTCTTCGGATGCCGGCAGCGGCAGCAGCTGCTTCTAGTTCTGGGTGGCGGTTGCAGTCGCGCGTGTGCTCTTCATTTGATCAAACACTGCGCGGCACAGGGCATCTCGCCGAAGTTCCAAGAACTTGTTCGCACCAATCGAGGTCGGGTGATAGGGATCTTTCACGCGGCCGGTGGTCTTGCTGGTCTTGAAGTATCGCTTATTGTTCTGGAATGTCTTCACGGTCATGGCTGTGTGGCCTGGCACGAAGGCACACCTGGAACCGTTCTCTTCAAAGGCTTTGCGAATGCCGGCTTGCGATCTCCAGCGTAACTGGTTGGACTTCTTCGAGTAAGACGGAACAGTCGTCATGAATACGCATGGTGTTCCTGCCGGCAGCTGTTCAACGAGCTTTCGCACATCCCTGCCTGTACGCTTCGGTGCATTGGCCCAACGGTGTACAGCATTGCCCGTGAAGAACATGACGAAGAGCTTTGGCCGCCGATCCATATCGAACATCGCTTCAATGGCAGACTTACGCGGTTTGCAGATCTTGAAGTCCCGCGGCTTACCCAGCTGGACATAGGTTCCATTATTGCGTCCGGGCCAACCATAGAGCCGCGCATTGACCATCCACTTCGGGTCTGGTTCGCAAACCATCTTTTTGCGCACCCACTTGTGGGCCACCCAGGAATGGATGGAGGTCGACCGGACGCCCATGACGCCGACGTTCATTTGATCAAGCTCGGCGGTCAGGCCCTGTTCTTTCGGGATGTGGCCGCAGCTTTGAGCAAAATCAGAGAAAAACTTGTAAAAAGCCGGGCCTGCTCCGAAGGCAAACTGTGAGTCTCCAAGAACAAAGATATCTGGAACTTGGAATGGTTGACGCTGTTGTGCTCCGTGTGCCGGCATTGCCAGGGCCCAGCATAATGCAAGCCAAATTGGGGCAAGCATCAAAAGTTGGCGATGTGCGGTTGGGTGCGGCGGGGTCATAAGCTACCGTGAATTGCTAGCAGTCAGCGGTGTGTCCTGGATCTTTCGCAGAAGGTGATTCCTAGGAGAATACCACGGTTGACCTGACTTCGAGGTAGCAACAGTCAACAATCTCGTGAATGGTTGAAGGCCGTGTTCTGACGGTTACGCCGTCCAGTGGGCTTGGCGCCAAGATCCAAATGTAGAGCTTAGCTCCTGGTCCACGGCAGCAGCCCAGCTCACAGGCTGAGACGCTGCCACAGACGGCCAGAAGAACGGTCGTCGTAGAACGCCTTGAGATCTAGAGAGCTGCCGACAGGCGCTCAACCATCTTGTCGACCGGTGACACGTGCGTGAAATGGGTAATGAATTCGCCATTCGGGGCCATCAGATACAGAAATGATGAGTGGTCCATCGTATAGCCGTCTGAGTTTGAAGGATCCTCGCGCTTCCTCGCGTAGGCTCTGTAAACCTTAACGGCGTCGGCAATCTGCGCCGTGCTGCCTGTTAACCCAGCGATACGGCCATCAAAATTCGACATGTAGAGCTTCATCTGCTCGACGGTGTCACGCTCGGGGTCGACGCTGATAAAGATCGGCTTCAGTCCCTTGGCCTTGGGGCCAAGCTGGTCCATGACGACGCTGACTTTCTGCAATGCTGCCGGGCAGATGTCAGGGCAGTACGTAAACCCAAAGAAAACCAGCAGATGCTGGCCTGAGTACGTTTTATCGCTGACTTTATTGCCGTTGTGGTCAATGAGTTCGAACGGCCCGCCGATCTGTGCCTTACCAACGCTCCAGGTCTTAGGTGGTGACACTAGGCTTGTTATCGCACTCGGAAACATGGCAACCGCGATAAGCATACCAAACACAACGCCGAGCGCACTGACAGCTACAATCTTGAACCGCATAACCAAGCCTCCGGCGCTTGAGCATTACCTTCAGATCCGCAATGTGGTACTGCCGAGGCGGCCCGCCAACTTATCAAACTGACGCGGCCAGATCGGTCGAGTTCAATCATTGCCACGGTCTCATTGAGAACGCGCGTGTTTGAGCCGGACAAAAATGTGCACCGAGGACGATAGTGAATGCCGAACAGGCTCTTCAAGAACCAGACAGGTCCCGCCCTGAATCCGACTGAAAGTCGACTGCGCTTGCAGACGATAATTCGACTGCGCTGGTTTGCAGTGCTTGGCCAGTTGATCGCAGTTTGCGTTGTATATTTCGGCCTCAGATTTCAATTCCCAATCGGCTATTGTCTATTGTTTATAGCGGCTTCTGCTTGGCTGAATGTCTATCTCGGCATCAAGTTTACAGGTCGCCATCGCCTCAGCCAGAACTTCGCAACAGTTCTCCTGGCGTACGACATTCTGCAACTTGGCGCGCTGCTCTTCCTGACCGGCGGTATTGAGAATCCGTTCATTGTTTTGATTGTCGCGCCCGTGACCGTATCGGCGGCAACACTCCCTGGCCGCAGTACATTGCTCTTGGGTGCGATCGCCGTCGTTGTCACGGCTTTGTTAGCGATATTTCATCTGCCGTTACCTTGGAGCCCGAGTGATCAGCCGGTGTTGCCAACCCTTTACAAGCTCGGGTTCTTTGCCGCCCTTTTCTCCTGCACGATCTTCTTGGCGATCTACGCATGGCGCCTATCGCACGAGGCGCGCCAGATGTCTGTTGCACTGTCGGCCACCGAGCTCGTGTTGGCGCGGGAACAACAACTTCATGCGTTGGATGGCTTGGCAGCGGCTGCGGCCCATGAGTTGGGGACACCTCTGGGCACAATCGTCCTTGTCGCGAAGGAGCTTGGTAAGGACTTGCCTGCAGAAAGCCCGTTACTTGAAGACCTGAACCTGATGCGCGACCAGGCGCAGCGCTGCCGCGAGATCTTGCAGAAACTGACGCGCAGCCCGACTGATCAGGATCCCATGCACCTCCACGTCACTCTGCGCCAGATCATCGATGAGGCAGCGGAACCGCATCGCGTCGGTAAAGTCAGCATCACCTACGACCTCACTCCGAACGAAGTCGCGGTTAACAAGGCCGAGCCGCAGGGAGAGAGAAACCCCGGCCTCATCTACGGACTCGGCAACCTTATTGAGAACGCAGTCGATTTTGCCAAATCATCCGTCGTCATTCGCGGAAGTTGGGGTGGCGGCCGCGTTATCGTTGAGGTTGTTGATGATGGCCCGGGCTTTGCGTCAGATGTGATCGATCACATTGGTGAGCCCTATGTCACGACGCGGCCCTCATCGAAAGGAACTGGCGACCAAACCGGCCTGGGCCTCGGGTTTTTTATTGCAAAGACTTTGCTCGAGAGAACGGGCGCGACACTGGAGTTCGACAACCGTAATCTGCCGGACACAGGGGCAATCGTTCGGATTATTTGGCCGAGGGACTCCTTCGAAGCAACCACCGTCCTCACAATGGGACAGTCGGCGGGTGAGCCGGAGGATGCATAGGCGCTTTACGATCAGGTTGGCAATGCAAGGCTAAGCCACTCAATTTTAACAATTCTGCCAAGATTTTCGCCCAGAGAACTTGGGTTTTGCGACCAATCCATTTATAGTCTGGCCCTTGCTAAGGAGACCAGCCGTGGAAGAAGATTATTCGTTTAGCCAGGAAGAGCTGCCGGAAGATGTCTCTCTGGTGATTGTCGACGATGACACACCATTTCTTCAGCGCCTTTCACGCGCCATGGATCAGCGTGGATTTGAGGTTCGCTCGGCCAATACTGTCAATGAAGGCATGGCCTTCATCCGCGAGAAGCCTCCGGCATTCGCGGTCGTGGACATGCGCCTGGAGGATGGCAACGGTTTGGACGTGATTGCCGAGCTGTCGCGCTTGCGCCCGAATGCGCGCACCATCGTTTTGACCGGCTACGGCAACATCGCAACGGCTGTATCGGCGGTGAAACTTGGTGCGATCGATTACCTCGCCAAGCCAGCCGATGCTGACGAGGTCACAGACGCGCTATTGGCGCCTCCGAACGCGATGGCGCCGCCGCCGGAGAACCCGATGTCGGCAGACCGCGTGCGTTGGGAACATATCCAGCGTGTCTATGAGCTTTGCAATCGCAATGTGTCAGAAACCGCTCGGAGGCTCAATATGCACCGCAGGACGCTGCAGCGGATCCTCGCAAAGCGTGCGCCGCGCTAGCAGAGTTGCTTGCGCTCAAATCTGCCTGAATGTCTCGTTTGTTGCGTCCGGGTCGGCCAGATTGTGAAGTCGCTGGCACGCCGTCCGCGCTATGCGTAAGGTTAATGCCTTGCGTCGCGCTGCCGCGAGTGGATGT
The DNA here is from genome assembly GCA_039183375.1 of Pseudomonadota bacterium. Taxonomy (GTDB): domain Bacteria; phylum Pseudomonadota; class Alphaproteobacteria; order Rhizobiales; family Hyphomicrobiaceae; genus Tectiglobus. The sequence continues at coordinate 1,631 of JBCDBQ010000151.1, read as the reverse complement.
TTTTCCGCCGGCCTGACTGTATCGCCTCCAAACCGATCCGCCATCATCAGGCCGGTGTTTTCAGGCAGAACCTCTATTGGAAAATTGCCGTCCACTGCAAAGAAGAACTTATCGGCAAACTCTTGATATTCAGGCCATTTATTATCAGCACGAAAATCTTCGATACTCGACTTGATCTCAATGATCCAGATTTCACCACCATCTGAGACGGCCGCAATGTCAGCGCGCCGGCCATTCGGGAGAGAAAACTCCGTCAGCGACTGAAAACCCAATAGTTGCAAGTGACGGCGCACCCCACGGGCAATCGCGAGAGCTTTATCAGACTGACGACCATCGGCCAGTGCCGGATGGACAAGATCTGTTTCTTGTGACGGAGTTGTTTTTGTCACGGCTTCGCCATCTCCCAGTGCCAGATCTGAGCACAATATCGAATCTAACGGCTCGTAAGAAGGCGACTCAACTCGTGCGACTGTCCAATCTATTCAATATGCTCTCGCAAACCGTATAATGCCTGCGAAAGCCATCGTTTTGGGACTGGACGCCCACGATATGTCAATTGGAATGTCATGCGGGAAAAACTGAACATGTTCTTCAATCGCTCTGCCAACGGATCCAACGAAAAACCGCGCAGAACGAAGCGACCGGCTGCTCCGCCAATCGCAGCGGCCAACCACGCCGCCCTCGCCGTTGAGCAGTTGCGTCGAACCGTGGATCCGGCGTCGCTCGGCTTTGCTTCGACGGCCGAGCTGCAGCCGATCACCGGACTAATCGGACAGGACCGGGCGCTGAAGGCCATCGAATTCGGCGCCAGCATGAATTCCCACGACTTTAATGTCTTTGTGTTGGGACCAACGGCTTCCGGCAAGACAACGGCCGTGAAAGCCTACCTGCAAAAGAAGAACCAGGAACCATCACCGGTTTACGATTGGGTCTACGTCAACAACTTCGACGACTTCAATCGCCCGAATGCCGTTCGCATGCCGTGCGGCCGCGCTCAGGCATTCGCCAAGCAAATGGTCGAGGCGATCGATGAGCTGCGCCAGACTGTACCAACCGCATTTGAGAGTGAAGAGTATCAGGCCCGGCGACGACAAATCGACGACGGCTTTCGCGCTGGGCAGGAAGAAGCGTTCGAAGCGCTCAACCAGAAAGCACAAGCGCAGAACATTGCCATAATGCGCACGCCGAACGGCATCGCCATGGCACCGATGCACGATGGCAAAGTTGTCAAACCAGAGGTGTTTAGCGGTCTTCCCGAGGAAATGCGCCGGAGTGTGGAAGAGAAGATCGCGGTACTGCAGACGGAACTCGAATCGATCCTCGAAACCGTTCCCAAGTCAGACAAGGAACGCCGCGAAAAACTGGCCGACCTCAATGGCGAGTTCGCAGAGATCGCAGTGCGCGAGGCACTTTCCGATATCAAGAACGGCTACAATGACCTTCCGGAGGTGGCGGAGTATCTCGAGGCGGCCGGCAATGACCTGATCCGCAACGTTGCCTCGTTCCTACCGCAGCCGGAAGAAGCAGAGCAGGTTGTGCGCCAGCCCGTCGATGTTTCGCGGGATCCCAGATTCCGCCGCTACATGGTCAACGTTGTCGTCGCCAATGGCTCTCCTGACATCTGCGAACGT
>JBCDBQ010000150.1:0-13073 GCA_039183375.1 Pseudomonadota bacterium | reverse complement strand
GCTTCATACGGAGCCGAGCCATCTGCTTCACGTTGGGTATGGGTACATCACCCCAATGGCGGACCTGAGACACTCCCTCGACATCCACTTGGTCTGCCAAGCCTATCGGAACAGCATTTCGGGCAACAGAAGTGGAGCAGGCTGCAATCGCCAAAGGAGCCAATGCAACGACGCTATAGTGCAGCCAAGGGCGACTTCCGTTCATCGATGGTTACGCTGTCTGAATGTAACAAATCTGCAGCTCGCAAGAGAACTGCTGTGATAACCCTAATTGTCCAGGCACCAAGCAACAAGCGATGCTACGCGCAGGGGATGCGCGCAGATGCAGCTTGCGTTAAACCGAGCAAAACTGCAGTTAAAGCGCAATAGGACAGCGGGAACGGACGATGACTGCAGTGTTAGAACCAGCGAGGCTTGCCGCGACTGCCAGAGTGTCGGTCGTTGCGCCAGAGCGGCGCAGCTTGATCGATCAAGCCCATCCATTGCCGACGCAACGATTTGAGAACGGCGAACCGCCTCGCTTCGAGCTGTACCACGCACCGTTCTCAATCTGCTCTAACAAGGTGCGTCTTGTGCTCGCGGAGTTAGGCCAGAACTGGCTGTCGCACGAGGTGGAGATCAAAGCACCAGAGCAGGAAAACTATAAGCCGGACTATGTGCGCCTGCGTCTTGCTTCCGACGTTGCTCAGCGCAGCTCGCTCTCGACCGAATTCACCGGCGGGTCCAGTGTAACTGAGAGCGGTTTTGATGCATTGGTGGTGCCGACATTGGTTGATAACCTTCGAGACCGCATCATCGCAGATTCAAAGAATATCTGCCTCTATCTGTGCCGAGAGATTGAGACCGCCGATCTAATCCCAGCCGATCTCGAGGCTAACGTCCTTGCCCAAGTCGAAACTGTTGATGCCACACCCCATGTCGCGTTGCTCTACGGAGCCAACCCGGATGGCGATCTCCGTCCACCAGCATTCAAGCACGGTATGATCGGTGTGCACGACTACAAAATCGCAGCGCTTGAGGCGGCGCGATCGCAGGCCCCTGACCTCGACACCGCCTATGCCGCCAAGATCGCAAAGGAGCGCAGCGCTGAGGCGTTTGTGGACAATCCCGCCCAGATGCGAGCAGCTGTGTCAGGCGCTGATGCGCAGATCGGCGAGTTGAACGCAGCACTGAGAGCAATCGAGGGCCCTTGGCTATTCGGAGATCGCTACACGCTCGCCGATGCGATGTGGGCGCTCAGTCTCTTTCGCCTCGAGTATCTCGGATATGGCCACATGTGGCGTGATGATGTGACTCGCGCTGCAGTGGCAGCCTATGCCGATGCTGCATATGCCCGCCCGACTTGCCAAACGGCCGTATGCCTTTGGCCTGGTACGCCGCCCTCTCAATGGGTCGCGCATCTGATGCCGTCGATTTAACCGCGAAGTCTGACCTTCAATTGAAGAGATACTGCATGAAAATTCTCGCGTTCGCGGCATCAACGAGCCGACAATCAATCAACTATCAACTGACACGCGCGGCAGCTGATATCTTGATCGCGCAGTTGCCAGGCACCAAGATCGAGTTTCTTGATCTCAACGACTACGAAATGCCGATCTATTCCATCGATCGCGAAAAGGAAGGCGGTATCCCTGACCTGGCGCATCAGTTTTTTGCCAAGATCGGCGCAGCAGATGGACTGATTGTCTCCTATGCCGAACACAACGGTCTCTATGCCGCCGCCTTCAAGAACGTGTTCGACTGGGCTAGCCGCATCGACATGAGAGTCTTCCAAGACAAGCCCAAGCTCGCTATGGCTGCGTCAGTCGGTAAAAACGGGGGTGCGAACGTCCTCAAGACTGCTATCGGTTCCGCGCCATTTTTTGGAGCCGACATCAAGGCTTCCTTCTCCTTGGCAAGGTTCAACGAGACCTTCGATCCTGTGACAAGGATCCCGAGAGATCCGGACACGAGAGCAGAGTTTGAGTCTGCCGTGTCAATGTTCGCCAGATCAATCAAGGCTTGAAGTTCAAGGCTGCCGTCGGGCTAAACAACAAGGTGTGCGACGCAACTAACTGCTGATGTGTTTCTCGGTCTGCAGGGCGGTCGAACAGCCTGCCCAGTCGATTGCCAGCAAGATCTTCCAAAATAGGATCGACCACAACCGCGTAAGAGTTCTCCGACCATTTGCTGCGTGGTGTGAAAACCCACTTGGTCTCTGAACTCGACAATCGGATTGAACCCGCAACAACTTCGCCGAAGGAATTCCGCACTCGCAATCGATAGGCAAGAGACACATGATCGTAGCTGCCATCGAGTGTGATTCTGAGTGGCTCGCGGGTTCCAGCGCGAGGCGCGGCGATCCGCCAACTTTGAGGTGCCGGCGGCGACAGATCAGCCTGAGTGACAGTGAAAGTCTTTCGATGGGGCGTTGCTAGCGCACAGCCGCGCACATCATGCAAGCTTTCCGGGATCACAAGATTGTAGCGTCTGCCGGGACTGAGCGCTCTGCCTAACGCATCATGTGAGGAAAGCCCAGTTTTGACCCGCCCAGGATCCAGCACCAGCGTCAGCCGCCGCCTATCTGGCGACCATAATGCGAAACGCGTTGACAGGAATGCACCCGATACAACGGCTCCGGTTGCGTCCTCAATGCGGATGGACTTGACCGCGGCACGACGTGCCATTGGCTTGCTAAAATATACGTAAAAGCGCAGTAGATTCTCCGGAAGCACATCTGCGCTTGGATAGACCTCAGCCACATGCACCGGATCCCCGCAAGCCGCGGATGCATGAGCAGTTTCACCCGGGGTCGGGGCCACAAAAAGTAGTGCGGTCACCAGCAACAGCGATCGCTTGGTTCGCATTTCGGTGCTCCGATTATACGTCCGTTCAGCGCACTTGATCTGGATAGCCTTCATCCACCTTGAGCATGTTTTGGAACTGTCGGGTTCCATCCTGCTGCGGGGCGTATTTGTAATCAGCAAAGTTATACTCGCTGATGAAGTCCGAGAGGCGAAAGTACGATCCCTTTAGATACGAAACCAACTCGACCTTGCCTGTACGCTGGTCTCGCCTGAGCGCGAGCAGGTGCTTCGCGTCCTGGTCGGCGGCCTGCATTACGCCGGCAAGTGGCACTGCAACCGTTCGTACGCCGGCGCTAGCACCGAGGTACGGGATAGGCTTAGACAGACCCTCGCCCTGCGCAGCTTTGGTTAGGTCACTCAACGAGATCAGATCTGCGTCCATATCTCGGTTCACGACCAGTACGAACTTTTCGGGTTGTTGTTGTCTATTGTAAGCCGTGAAAGAAATGACTTCGAGCGGAAGGTTGCCGTAGCCCAGTTCAGCCACGGTCTTGCCCTTAACGTGGGCGCCATCCTTCAGTGCCTCAATTGGAATTGTTACCAGCGGCGTGCAGGTATAGGCGGCCACCACAGTCGGCACACCTGCGATGTCTACCACCGACATTGCCCGGATCGGCGCGCGGGTTTCATTCTGATTGTGAGCAGCATGATACATCTCAATGCTGGACGTCTCGCCCTTTCCCTCGAACGGAAATGGGATCACGCGCAGTTTGGAAGCGAATTCTCCAGTTGACATTCCCGAGACGTAGAGCTTGCCGTCGATGTAATCCATATCGGTGACGGCGATTGTGCTAGCGGGAATGTTCCGCCAGAACGTGACGCCATCCTTGGGCATGCCGCGGAGCTTCACCGCTGTACTCTCTAGAGCTGAGTGATCAATGACCGTCACTTTGCCCTTGGGATCAGCGGTAACGATCTGGGCCGTTGGGCCATCCGGTTTCTCAATAGTGAGGGAGATATATGCCGTTTTTGTTACCGGATGCACGCCAAGATCATTGAACAAGATTGCTGACTCAGGCGCACCAGTAGCCTTGGCAACCCGCGCGCTGAAATCGGTAAGATTGTATCCGACAGACTTATTCGGTGCTGCGGCCGCCTCGGGCAGTGTCAAGGCCACGATCTGCGACGCATCTGGGTCAGCAACGAACAATGTCGTTGCATTCGCGAACTCCAGAATAGTCGAGGATGTGAGGCCTTTGCCGGCAAAGGCGCCAGTGCTGGCTACAGAAATTGCGGTGACGCATATGGCAGTCATCAAGCTGTTTTTCATGTCGGCGATCCTTGGGCATCGTGATCGATCTCAGAGATATAGAGCCTTGCGCCCTGACCTGACCATCAACTATATCGCGCAGCATGTGCGCGCTCATACTACACAGCATGAGTCCAAGAGGCGCTCCCGAGGGCTCCGGAATGGCCAAAAGGTGATGATAAACTACATGCGCGGTTTGTTACGCTGAAGAGCGTTCGCGTCGACGCTAGCGAAGCCGACCTAGCGGGATAGTAATCACTGGCCTTTGCCGAGGCAATTGCCCTCAATGACTATAAGTAACCCTGCGCTCAGCACTCTGTTTCGAACTGTAAGCCTGACGCGCGTCACGAGGAGCAACTCCGAGGTGTTCTCAGACATTTCTATTTCATCGCGACTTCGTTCGCAGCCGTTTGATTGCGCATATTATTGTCTTGAGCAGATAGACCTCAAGTTGCGCTTAGACATCTTGTGCCACAATTTCCGGTGAGCCATTCGAGCATGATTTGCGTAACAAAGACACTTCAGAAACAAGGGAAGCTTGCCAGTATGCAAAGATACTCATACATCCCCGAACTGTATGAAATCCGCTATCAGAAACCAGAGACGGCTAAGCAGTCAGACGAGTTCTTTTCTGCGGAAGTCAATGGCGAGAGGCAGCTCTTCAATATTCACGATTATGCCACGTTATATCGTATTCCTTGGCTTTACGACATTGCACTTTATCACACACTACATTGTCGAACGCCGACGGAAATGTCCGATGTGCTTCGCACCGTATGGTCTGAAGACAACGTGAAACCTCAAGACCTCCGCGTCTTAGAACTCGGTGCAGGGAGCGGTGCGTTTGGATACGAACTGCGCAATACGCTAAGTGTTGGCCGATTGGACGCAATCGATATCTGCCCTGAAGCAAGTGTCGCTGCTCATCGCGATCGGCCAGGTTTGTACGACGCCTATTTCGTTGATGACTTGACCAAGCTTCAAACCGAGACAAGGACTGCTTTTAAAGCCACGCAATACAATGTTGTAGCCGTGGCTTCTGCGACCGGATGGGGGAACCACATTCCTATCGCCGGCTTCCAGAAAGGTTTTGACGTCTTATGCTCAGGTGGTTGGTTCGTCTTCCACGTCAAACCTGGAGATCCAGACCCCGAATGCATTGAGCTGTGCGCTTGGATCGAGGATCTCATTGCATCCAAGAAGCTTCGACAATCTTATCGCGGTTCACACTTCCATAGGAAGAGTTCAAACGGGTCAGAGATATCTTATGACGTTGTGATCGGGAAGAAGGTTTGAATTGCGGTAACCCTATCTAGTCGGGTTGATTGTTTGCCGGATTGCTATTCATGACGATCTCAACGAACCGTTAGGAGTCCATGTCACTTACCTGGCAGGTAACCACAAATGGCTCGTCCGAAGGTTCAGATTTCCGCTATTATCATTGCCCGCCAAACAGGCCGATCGCCGGTAATAGTGGACAGTGCCGCCTCTTGGCTCTTTGTTTCATAGGTAGAAACAGCACATCGTGTCTGCTATTTAGCGCAAGTTCTGCCATGATGTGCTCGCGACTGAGATTGAGCAAAATGACCCCTACAGGAAGCGAGCACAGATTTCACTTCGCATCGCACCACCGATTGGCTTTCCTGAAAGCGGACCTGAGCAGGTGCAATATCGCTCGCCTTAGAGATGGCAGCGAGGATCAACAGGGCGGTATTTAGTGATTTTAGTACTTGAGATATGGCACCGGAATGTAGTTAGGGGCAGGTATCAAAAGATCCAGACAGATAGCGGGGTCATGAAAGTCAAATATTTATCGGAATAGAATGACGAGCGTTATGAATGCAGATCATGCCCGATAGGATTCTGCACTGTAGTCCGGTTGGTGGGTGAAGTGGCAATCGCGCTAAACCAATGGTGAGTTCGTTTGCGCCACCCGCGTCATGTTGCTCCTGCCAACCGACACGAGTGACCTCGAGGTCCTGGCCAGAACTGAATTATTGGAAGTCTACGACACTTTCAGTCTTCAATCGCGGGTCTCATCAAACGCCAATCGATACAGTACAATCTGCCTGTTGGTGCGTGGCAGATCCCGCAGTCCGATCAACTCGCATGCATGATTGTAAGTTGTGGATTTGATTGTGGCCTCAGTTATCAGGACTGAAACACTCCCCATCATGTAATTGCGTGCGAGGTTCTCAATGCGACTGGCGATATTGACTGCGTCGCCGACCGCCGTGTAATCGACCTTGCCGGGCGCTCCAATGTTCCCGACTAGTGCGGATCCAGTGTGTATCCCTATTCGCACTTGAACGTTGGACGTTTCGTGCCCGAAGGTTTGATCATTGAATTCATCCACTGCATGCTTGATTGCAATTGCAGCGGACAATGCACCATCGGCGTGTTTGTCGTTCTTGTCTGGCGCACCCCAAAACGCAAGAAGTCCATCACCAATATATTTGTCGATCGTGCCACCGTTGGTTTCGATGCATTCGCCAATAAGCTTGAAGTAGTCATTCAGAAACTCAGCTGTTTCACCGGGAGCCATATGCTGCGCCCGTTCGGTAAATCCGACCATATCAGCAAATAGGATTGTAATGTCCCGTTGCGTGGCCTCGATCTCAGCATCACCTTGCCGAACAATTCGTTCGACTAGCTGCCTTGGCGCGTATTTCTGCGTCAGCCGAAGCCCATTGATCATAGCGTTGAATGCGCGCCCGGCCTGATCCAGCTCAAAGATCCGACTGCTCGGCATGGCTTCGACTTCGGCCAGCTCTAAACGCCCCACTGAACTTGCCGTATTTGTCATTCGCTGTATCGGCACAGCCACTGCGTTAGCGATCCTCATGCCGAGGAGAACGAAAACCAGCATCATAAGAATGCCGATGGCAAGACCGATCCAGAACTTCATTACCTGCGAAACACCGGCACCGGAGTCGAAGTGAAATCCAACAGTAAATGGCAGGCTTCCGTATAACTTAGTTTCACCATAGACGAAGACGAGCCAGTCCCCGAAATGACCAAGGTAATGCCCGCGGCTACGCTTCATCTGTGCTTGTGATATCAGGGTACCGGCGCCATTTTCCCAAATCCTTCGTAGTGAAACATCATCAATCTCAGCAAGCGTCGGCAGCGGGTTAGCCTCGCTTCCCACTGCAGCGCTATTGAGGATTGTCGGATGAGCAAGGACGCGCTCTCGGCCGTAAAGAACAAAAACGCGTCGAGAAAGAGCGGCGGACAACTCCTGCGAAAACCACGACAATGCGGTGAGGTCTACAGCGGCAAACAGTAATCCAACGAACTTCTCTTCGTCCCAGACCGCTTGGCGGCGTACAATAATCGTGCGGCCCAAGTTCGGGCTATACAGTGGGTCACTCCATTTCAGCTCTGGCCCCAGACGACCGCGTTCCTGAGCCAATGCAAGCAGTGACACGATTTCCGAACGACCGTCCAGGTCGTTAAGAATAACTGTAGGCTTTGTACGCTCCAGCCGGACTGACGAGCTATCTGCTCGCATGAATGCAATGGCACTGACCTGTGGCGTTGCAGAAAGTGCGGCACGCATTGCGAGTGCCAAACGCCCGGTCTCGTTTCCGAGTGCCGGGTCCGCTTGAAGCAGGTCACGCAAGTAGCGAAGCTGTACTTCGGCGGCCGACATGTGACTATCAACACGTCGGACGAGTGTATCGATGGTGAGATCAAACTCTCGCGCTAGATCACGCACTAATTGCTGTCGAGCAGAATACTGCTGGAAAGCAAGAACTGCTCCGACAGACACGAACAACATCAGACCAATGCCAAGTGTGAAGAGCGTTCGAATCCGAACACTTGGCTTAAGCCGTTCTAACAACAAGGACATCGGCTAGAGCTCAACTTTAGTAAAACCACTGATGCAGACTATCGTTCGATGTCACAACCGAGCCGTGGGCGGCATCTCATGAGTCTTGGGTCGATGGCTCAGTCATCTCTACGATCTAGTGGGAAAGAGATATGGCATGAATTTCTAAATGGCGAAATGCAGGGTTGGACTAGCATCCAGCCCTACCTCGACTGCGCTTTGCCAATTGTTGACTAGTGCGCTCAATGCAACGTGATCAATCACGGCGCACCACGAAAATTTGATCAACCTGCCAACCTGCAACAAGCGGAAATTGTTCAAACACCGGGAACTCGCTCGCCTTGACCCGAAATAATTGCGTCCACGATGTGAAGGACCCCGTTCGCAGCTAACACATCAGAATTGGTTACCTGTGACTTGCCAATACGGATTCCGTTACGTCCGTCGACGACAATTGTGGATCCAGAAATCGAAGTCAGTGTAGTTCTGCGGCCAGCCAATTGCTCCCAGTGGATCGCTCCAGCAACAATATGTGTCGCAAGAGCTTGCCGGAGTTTCTCTTTGGTTCGAGCATCAGCTTGCAATCCAAGTGAACCGAATCTAGCGGTAAGAACGGCCTGATCTGTTGGAGCGAATACCGTAAATGGTCCAGCAGATTCGATTTGTTGCATCAATCCAGATGCTTCCATCATTGACCTGAAGCGCCGAAGGTTCTCATAGTCCGCCATAACAACAGCGAGCGTCTTACCTTGATTTTTCAACTCTGCACGGAGCTCGCGCAAAGGCATTGCCTCACAGTCATCAGCGTCGAATAAGTGCTCTGCGCAATACTCGTCTTCAGTTTGTATTGCCTGAGTAGGACTCGATTGGTTGAACGTTTCGGCACCACGCTGGGTGGCTGACACGCCAATCGTAACTCCTAGGAGAGCACCTATGAGCACCATTGCCATGGCAAGTCGTTTCAACATCCTGATTTTCTCCGACCTAGGTTTGAGCAGTGCCTTTATCACGCATGGCAGGCGGCTCAATTTCGCCCGTTGGCACATACTTATAAACGTAGTGCCTAAAGCTTCAGATTAGTTCTCAGTGTGATGGTTTCACTCAGCAGCACAAAACACCGTTCTCAGTGAGACCAAGTGTCAATCGGAATGGCAATTTTGACAGGGTGAGGGGCAGTTCAATTACGCCGCGCCTTTCGTTAGATGCAACGGAGAAACTTTCCCACTACATCACGTCACCTCCGTTGATATGCAGCGTTTTTCCGTTGCAGCATCGCCTCCCTTTGGCCGCATGAGACAATCGCTATCCGCCCACTGGCGCCAGAACGTAAGAGAAAACAGTCAAATCAGTGATGTAGCCTAAGGGGAAGAGCACTCTCGGCTCGAACCGATATGCTGCTCTCGCGAGTCTTTTTGCGAGCCAGTCATCATCAGCATCTTGAGATTTGGTCTCTAAGTCCACCTTGGCGGAAGGCCCCTCAGTTTCTCAATGCGAAATTCTCTCGCAATTGCCTCAACAGCCTGTTCTTGAGTAGCCTCAATGCCGGTTTCGGCTGGAAGCCAGTATGACGCCCACCTCCAGTATTTGGCGTGTGGACCGGCACCGATCTGGATGACTCGCCCAATTTCGATCCCGTCGAACAGAATGGTTTTGTCACATTCCGATTGTGAAATGTTCGGCGGAGTTGCTCTAATTGCAAAAGCCATTTTGGGATCCTGGGCTGTCGCGAACCTTATAGCTATTCCAAGTATTGGCGTACGCTTGCAGGTGGTGGCGCCGCTGTCATCAACAAGCAATCTTCACGCGGCCTTGCGTGTCACTGCAACGATCCCCAGCGAACTGACCAAACTCGCCAGCTTAATCGCTCATACCGTTGCGCTGGAATACTAGGTTGGATGGGGGACAAAGCCTGCCTACCGGGCTTTTAGTGTTCGATTCCCTTGGCGAAACTCTTGAAACTCTCCCAACTTTTGCCCCCTGCCAGAATACATAGCTGACCATCAGAGTTGGTGAATGACAATGTGAATGAACTCGTGGCCGAGTTGACCCAAAGCTCCACAAGTCCATGTGCCCCGACTACACCGCCCGCGTGGACAGTCTCACTGTACCTGTGCATCATTGATAACATTCGGGACCTCTCCCCGCATGGCTGCAAAGCCAACGTAGGCGACCCCGGACCCTGCTGCGCGGTAGCTTGAGCACAGAGCACGAGTTGTAAGCCTAATACGCTTGCCGCCAGCCGTTTCATCAAGCAACCCCATAATCTAATATGACTTGTTCAGAGATACGCGCCTAGTCACGGGGCAGATCAAAACCCTCAGAGGCCCAGAGCGAGATCGTACCAGTATAAATCGCGAACCAAAGCGCAAAGCGATTTCGTCCAGAGACTCTGTGAGTACTACGAGTGAGCTTTGATCCACTGGTCCCTCTGTCTCAAGATGGACAACACGTACATCCTATCAAACTCGCGCTGATAAGCGATTAGCATTTAGCTGCCGCAGTCCCAATTTACGGACAGTTTTGTCGCCCGTATCCCGCTCAGTTTGAGACAAGGAGTGCATAATGAAAATGCGATTTTTGACATTGTTGATGACAATATTCTTTGCCGTGCCTGCGACCGCAAAAGGCTTGAAGACGAAGCAGAGTCCGCATTCAGTGATTGAAACGGTCGAGCGTTTTGAAGCAGCGGCGAAGAGTAAGGGCATGAAGGTGTTCCCACGGATTGATCATTCCACGGCGGCCAAAGGAGTTGATCAGACGATGCCATCAACAATCGTCGTTTCCGTTGGTAATCCAAAGTACGGCACAAAGTTCATGCTCAAGAATCCGCTTGCGGCAATCGACTTTCCGCCAAAGGCTGTGGTCTACCAGGACAAGGACGGCAAGGTCTGGATTTCTTACAACACATCGGACTATCTGTACCGGACGATCTTTGAGCGTCATGGGCTCAAGTATCCTGAAGGCGATGTTGCGTTTTATGAAAAGTTGCTGGAAGAATTGACCGACGCTGCGACTGCACCCAAGAAAGCTGGTTAGCGTCTTGCCGATCACGTTGCCGTTAGTCGTGAAGGCATCGGACGGCTTGAAGCAAGCGAAGACCAGGAACACGCGGATGGCAATCTCTCAGATAACCTGTGGCAGATGCACAAGAAGGAAGTTGCCGTCACTAAAGATATCTCCTCGGCGACTACCAAACTTTCCGATCTTGGCGGACAGCTGGACAAATACGCAGAAGGGCATGACCCTGCATTCGCCAAGGCGATTGATTTAGCGACGGAGTTTCTCCAGCAACACACAATTCAATACCTGGCCCAGGCCGCAGACGAAACGTTGACGTCGAGTGACAAGGCACTCGTGGCACGGATCTCGGGCCTCGAACGTCGCGTTGCCGAACTCAGCTCGGAGCATGATCGCCAAACTGCTGAATTGGAAAAAACATTCGAACGACGAGATGAGCTGTTGCGGACTGCAGCAGACTTCCGCCGCAACCACTACGATGACAGTGCAATTTACCCGGTTCGTTGAATACCGTGTGCGACTTTCGGCTACGTTCTGCTGCTGAGCCGGCTCTAACTTTCAACCGTTCTGCGGATGTTAACATTCGCAGCGGGTGAAGCATGAACGGGCCCAGACAGTCATCAATACGTGGTACGCCAATACAATCACGTTCGACCGGACCAGTCCCTCGGCATGCGCCCACCAGTGCCCGAGACGTTAGTAGAAAACGCTCAATTCAGTCGCACAGGCTGAAGGGGCTGGACAGTTTGAATACGTGCCCGATCCATGCAGGAAGATCCTGACCAGTCTTGAATTGACTGGGATCAATGACGGTTGCAGCTAGCGCCGTCGCGCCCATGATGCCGCTCCCAGGAATGCTCTCCAGCCGTTTGCTTGCGTCGATGGCACGATGCTGCTCTTTGATGCACCGATCCAGTTCGTGGATCTGTTGATCGAGCGACATGATCTGATCGATGAGTGCTGAAAGCGCCGCTACCATTGGCTGCGGGAGTGAACCATTTGAGCGGTCATCAGAGACGAAGTTGACGAGTTTGGCCAGGCCTTCGAGACCAGTCTCAGCAATGATACCCAGTTCAGCCATATGAGCCCTGAACGCATGCATCAGTTTGGTACGCTGACGCATGAGAAGTACGCGTGCACGATGCACGGCCAACGCCGCTTGTTGTTCCTCGGACTTGATCGGCACAAATCGCATTGACGGGCGCGTGACGGCTTCGCAAATCGCCGCTACATCAGCGGCGTCATTTTTGTTCCGCTTGACGTAGGCTCTGACGTACACAGGCGGGATCAGACGGACTATATGACCGAGCCGGGTGAGCTCCCGCGCCCAATGATGCGCCGTCGCACACGCCTCCATGCCAACAAGGCAACCAGAGAGCTTTTCAAAGAACGGCAGAACCTGATTGCGTCGCAACTCCCGAGTGAGAACAACCTCCTCATCCGCGTCAACAGCATGGATCTGAAAAACGTTCTTCGCGATATCAACACCGATTGTATGAACTTGCATGGGAACGCCTCCTTTGTTTGGATTGCACTGAAGCTACCACCAAAACTTGGCGAGAAGCTCGGTGCGGGCGTCGTCCACGGCATCAGGAGCGGTCCTTAGCAGTTGCCGCAAGAATTGAGCGTGCAATCCGTGCGCAGTCGCAAAAGTGGACGTCGCCGTATCAAGACGCGGTACTATCAATAAACGTCGAGATGTCTACCAAGCAGACAATCGGGGCGCTGACAGTATTCGATCGTAACACTCGAGGTTATATGTGTCTCTAGATTGGCTCGCAATCGTAGTCCATTCCTGGTGTGAACGCGGTCGACTGCGGTCTTGCAGATCAAGTCTATTGAGACGTGGTAGGGATGCCAAAGCATTCTTAATCTTCGGTAGTATGGGACACTGCGAAGTGTGTTCGTTGCAATTAATTGATTTTGTGTTCTCTAGGAACAAACTGTAAGCGCAATAGAGGTTCTCGATTATGAGAAGCACTCTCTTCACGAAAAGCTAGATTGAACGACTGAATTAGAGGATCCATAAGGTAACGCAATGGTGTATGCTCACCTGTCTTGATGAATACTTCTGCCGGCATTCCCGGAATGAGTTCAACATGCTTGGCGGAGTCGCGCATCGTTT
>JBCDBQ010000149.1:0-13091 GCA_039183375.1 Pseudomonadota bacterium | reverse complement strand
TGTCCGCTAATGAGATCACGGCGCGTGCGTAACCCCAACAAGGCCACGACCCGCGTGTCGATCAACAGGCCGGATACATATGAGCGACTTCCGAGGAACATGCAAAGAAATCATTTGCGAACAGCAGCCGGTACATACATTCGAGCCCTTTTTTGTCTGATGCTGCGGGATGTGCGAAAGGCTGCTTTATGCAAACCCTGGATCAATCATTTGTTCGTGTATCTGGAATTCGTGCAAGTAGTGTTCCTCCGAGAATCGAGCAGGCCGCCGCTTGTATCTCTTACGGATTTGATTGACGCGTGACTGAAGCCCCATTTCTTCAATCAGCTTGCGCAATGCGCCAACTTTGAGCCCTAGGGCGTTAGCCGTGGGCTTACTAATAGAGCCTGACGCCTTGTCGATTTGGTCCAGAATAGCTTTCTCGCTAAATTCGAACGTGTCGAACTCAAAATTCGATTGCCAACTGCGGTTCACATAAAGCGCCATGATGTCGCTTCGTGCCGCAACAAAGGTGGGATGACCAGGAAAGGGGAAGCCTATATCGGTCTCAGCAACAACGGATATCGTGGGTGCGGTGTCCTCGTAAAGATAAAGCCGATATCCCCGGGTTTGATACGGAGCCATACCCTTAAGTCTGCCTCGCCAATGCTTGAATATTGCCTCAACGAACTCGATACGGTACGCGAGATCAATCCAAGGATGATGATCCGCCCACCATTCAAGCGCCCACAGGTGAATGTGGTTATGGCTTGAGTGCCGTAAAGGCTGATCGCCTTCGAAATCCAGTGAGGCATTGCAACAGCTTTCAAAGAACTCAGCAAGTTCGGGGCATTTGTTTTGAGTCAAATCATAGATGCTCACTGGAACTCCAGTTGCTTTATGTCTACCAATTAACGTCTTGCAATTTAGCGCCAATGGCAAAGTTAAGGTCGGCGCAAAACTTGAAGGAAGCAATAGCAGACATTTCGATGTAGAGAACCAACGGCTGCAAGGTCCGCGAACGCTGAATTCGTTATACGCCAAATTTTGCACGCGCAGCGAATGACCGGAATGCGAGCTGCGACCGCAGAATGCTATCAGAGTGCCGAATGTCTCTCTTTTCCCGCAGAAAACATCTGACCCTTTTGGTACAACCTACCGGCTCCTTAAAACCTCCCTCGGACTAACGCCTAGAGTTTGTCGGAACATATAGCTGAACGCGCTCATAGAATCGTATCCCATATCGAAGGCAACCGAGGTTACGCTCTTACCCGCCGCGAGCAGCGATACGGCATGCAAGACCCGTGCATGGCGCAACCATTTCGACGGTGGCATGCCTGTTTCTGCGATGAACAGTCGTTCGACGGTCTTTCTGCTCGCAGAGACGTCCGACAACCAAGCTTCGACCGAGCGAATGCTGCCTGGGTCGTCGAGGGCATCACGCGCGACGCCGAGAAGCCGCGCATCTTTCGGCAAAACAAGTGAGAGCGACACGTCCTTCGCTGCGAGCAGTTCGTGTCGAAGCAAGGTCTGCAGTACTGTGTTGTGCTTGACTGTTCGTGTGCTTGTAGCTTCTGACATTGCCGCAACAAACAATGCATCCAGAAGTGGTGTCATGGCCACGACCCGGCAATCTGGCCCAAGCCACTCTGCTTCTTCGCGATTGACATCGACATAGTGCATGACGTTGTTCGCCCCATAGCGCATCCAATGTTCTTTGTCCGGGGGAATCCAGATCGCCATAGCCGGACTGAGCAGCAGGACTCGGTCAGGGGTTCCGACATACATCGACCCCGAGGCCGCGGAGATGAGTTGACCAAAATCGTGGGAATGCCAGTCGTAGCTTTCGCCTGACGCTGGCTCAATCGTTTCCCCGAGATAGCGGGGTCGATTGGATGTTGTCGGCTTGCTGTCCTTCATTGACGAATCCTCGATAACAGTCGTCTCCCTGTCGACAGACAGACATATCACACTTCGCTAACTATCGCCAATCAGTCGGGCACCGTGCCCGATGTTTTGCACTCAATGGGTTAGGCACCATGACAGAACGATCCCTGATTGCCTGGTTCGCCGCAGGACACTTCGCCATCGACTGGCCAATCGCAGCGCTATGGTTGATCGTGCCGGCCGCTGGTCTACACATGGACCTTTCCCCCGCTGACGTCGGTCTAGTGTTCACGCTGCTCAGCGTTGGTGGTGCTTTGGCCTATCTGCCTGCAGGCCTCATCGCAGATCGGGTGTCGAGCCGCGGTCGTCTTCTTGTCGGCACCTTTTTCTGGGTCGTCGCGGGATATGCGCTCGCAGCACAGGCGCCAGGATTTTGGAGCCTTGCGATCCTTCTGGCACTCGCTGGGATGGGCAACGCGGCCTGGCATCCAATTGCAACCGGAGTACTGATCGGCGAGAACAAGACAACGCGCGCCCGCGCTTTGGGAATACATGCAGTTGGAGGGTCTTTCGCGGAGGTGTTCGCGCCACTGTTGATCGGGTTGCTGTTATCGGTTGTGGATTGGCGCGTTGCTTTGGCGCTTTCGGTACTTCCAACCGCCTTTGTTGGCGTTTGCTTTTTATGGGTCGCGCGGACGGTTCCTTTATCCGAAGCTTCGCGTATCAGTAGAAAGGAGCTATTGCTGCTTCTGAATACATGGCGCAGTCTAAGAGGGGTTCGCCTCGTTGCCATGGTCTCATTTAATAACATGGCTCTGATTGGTCTGATGAGCATGATTCCGCTCTACTTGGCGACGGTTCACGCACTTGCAACCGGAAAGATTGGGGTCATCTTTGCAGCTATGCTTGTGGCCGGGGCGCTCGCCCAGCCGTTGGTTGGATCAATTTCCGACAAGCTCGGCCGCTTTCCAGTACTCGCAACTGGAAACGGGTTTGCTGCCCTGGCTATCGGTTTGCTGGTGTTCGAGCCCCCGTTCTTGGTCATGATTGCAATCATGGCCTTTGGGGTCGCCTCGCTGGACGCAGTTCGAGCGACAATGCTGGCAGCCGCAGTTGATCACTCGGATCGCAACGAAAGTACTGCGCTGGGTTTCGCGTTCACTTTGCTGGACGGGGTAGGTGCGTTTGGAGCGGTTTTGGCCGGGATCGTCGCTGGCATATCCTGGGGTGCCATGTTTGGCCTTTCTGCGGCGCTTGCCGGCGGTGCGGCAGTTCTTGCCGTCGGCACTCTGCCCGCTTCAGCACGACCCAATGATCTTCCATCATTTGATCCGCTTGTTAGAAATCGCATGACTATCGAAGAGGCTAAGGCCGAACATGCGCGGCGATACTGGTTTATAAGATCAAATGCGCGAACCGCCGCGACTAAACGCGCCAAGCGACGAATGGGAACAAATCACAAGGATGCTTAACTATGATTGCCTACATCACAATAGGTGCCGATGACATGAAGAGCGCTGAACGCTTCTACTCCGCGTTTCTGCCGGATCTCGGTTATCAGCTGGAACACTATCACGGTGACCTGAGCTATGCGCTTCCTACAAAGCCGGGGCAGGCGCCAAACCTCCCTGAGTTCTATGTCAAATCTCCATTTAACGGGCAGCCCGCATCAACAGGAAATGGCACCATGGTCGCGTTCGAGGTGCGCAGCCAACAACAGGTTCGTGATCTTCATGCCGTTGCACTTGAGGCGGGTGGAAGAGACGATGGAGCGCCGGGCTTCAGAGAGCCCTACGGACCGAACTTTTTTGTCGGCTACCTGCGCGATCCTCAAGGCAACAAGATCGCGTTATTCTCCAGCGATCAGAGCGAAGCAGGAAGAGACGGATGAAGGAAACTGTCTGGTTGGGCGGGCAATACAATGATGGCCTTGGCCTCGGTCGCATCGTTTGCTATCTACTTTGCACGGTCGGCAGAAACCGAGGCGTCGCTGCTCCTCTGGGAGAGCTAAACCTGCCAAACAGATCGAACGGCAAAGCATTCACTAACACAGTTGAGAGCGCCGCTTCGTTAAGCCAGCGACCGACGATCCAACATTGGCGCTTGATGTGGAAGCCCCATGCCTAAAATCTCTCTGCCGTTACACGCGGACGACTTGACCGTGTTTGTGCGATCCCTCGCCAAGCAACTCGGTGACACAAGCCCGCCGCACCTCGTGCTCATGAATATGGCTGCGCGTGCGGCAGGTTTTCAGAACGTTCAACACATGCGCTCGGTCCACGCCGCTGGCCAAAGGCTTGCCCGCGCAACTGAGGCACCGCCAGTTGACTCGTGGGCCGTAGAGCGCGCCTTGCATCAATTCGATGCCAATGGCTGTCTCCTTCGCTGGCCGTCCAAACGCAATACGCAAACGCTTGCTCTCTGGGCGCTCTGGGCAAGACTGCCGCCGACAAGGTCAATGTCGGAGAAAGAACTGAACGAGCGTCTGAACGTCGAACACATGTTCAAAGATCCTGCCACTCTGCGGCGCACAATGATTGCTTGTGGTCTTCTTTCGCGGCGTAGCGACTGTACCAACTACCGGCGCGTCGAGCAGGAGCCATCAGTCGAAGCGAAAGCGCTCATTCAGGCACTCAATCTGCGTCGCCGGAACCCTGCGCCAAAGGCAGAGGAGTTGGGCCATGCATAGCGGGTCTTGCCTGTGCGGTGCCGTAAGGATTGTCGTGGAAGGTGATCTGCCACGCCCGACCGCGTGCCACTGTCAGCATTATCGCAAGCACTCTGGTCATTTTGAGGCCTCCATAGATATTCCCCGTACGGCACTTCGGATCGAAGGCGAGGAGGCAGTGCGCTGGTACCAATCTTCTGAAAAGGTGCGACGGGGCTTTTGCGGCACCTGTGGATCAACACTGTTCTGGGATCCGATCCACCATGACTGGACGGCTGTCGCCATGGGTGTCTTCAATGGTCCAACGAATACGTCTCTCGCGATGCATATCTTCGTGTCCGAGAAAGGGGACTACTACGAGATCGCAGATGGACTCCCTCAAAACGAACGTTAGCGCGAAGCAGAATTGGTTTTCGGAAACAGAGATGAGACAAAAGTTGATTTTGCTGACAGGCTGTTCTGGGGGCGGGAAGTCGACGTTACTTCAGGCCCTCGGCGAGCGCGGACACGCCACTGTGTCAGAGCCCGGTCGACGGATTGTTGTGGATGAATTGGCCCGATCGAGTCACGCTTTGCCGTGGGTCAACATGCACGCATTCGCATCGCGTGCCATTGAAGTTGCAAGGAGCGACTTGCACGCAGCGCGTGAGTTAGAAGGTTCGGTCTTTTTTGATCGCGGGCTGGTTGATGCAGCTGTTGCTTTAGCGAGTTCCGGCGGACAGGACCTATCAGAAACACTCGGAAAATCGCGGCAGTATGCGAAGCAAGTTTTTGTGGCTCCGCCATGGAAAGAGCTTTTCACGCAGGATGGTGAGCGCAGACACGACTTCTGCGCAGCAGTTCAGGA
This sequence comes from Pseudomonadota bacterium, assembly GCA_039183375.1. Lineage (GTDB taxonomy): Bacteria > Pseudomonadota > Alphaproteobacteria > Rhizobiales > Hyphomicrobiaceae > Tectiglobus. The sequence goes on along the minus strand of JBCDBQ010000149.1, from coordinate 7,710 downwards.
GTATCACCGTATCTTGTGCGCACTAGATACCCTTGGCTACTTGAGAACGGAGCTGCCAAGGGTATCAGTGCAACAACGCGTTGAATTCGTTCTGAGCATATGCGGTGCAGCTTAGACCAGTGTTCCGCTTCTAACCCATCAAGCTCTCGACTTTGCGCTTGCTGCGAATGACGGCAATGCGGGCTGCGACCGCAGCATCGGAGGCGGGCAACGAATGTCTCTTATGGGCCGTCCTTAGCTCGTCGGATTGATGCTGTGCCGCTTCTGAGATCGGCAGTCAGCCCAATGAATCAAATACTGCACGCCGCACAAACTGCGGCGAAGTGCCAAAAGCTCTGACACTGGCGATAGTTTGGACAGCCCACAGATGCCATTGAACAGATTTTCTGATTCCGTGCCGCAGCTTTGTTCCCAAAAGCAGCCATCCGCCGCATCTACTTTGGAACCTCGGAAAACCAGAGCGCTGTCGCGTACCTTGCAGTCAGCCTCCGGTTTCCCATCCTCAAAGCTATGCTGTCTCGAAAAGATTCTAGCTTTGTGATTTTTCAAACCAACGGGTAAACACAGCAGCTCGTTTTTAGTGTAGTTATTGCCAGTAGTATCCGTCCCTGGAAACGCCATAGATTGTCGTCAAACTATCCGCAGACCCAATTGCAAGTTCGATCTTCTGGATCCTACACGTCACGCTATCGAACCAGTACTCGGTCACGTCGCAATCAAACCTTAGGTACGGTCGCGCTGAGCGATAGCGCTCGTACACGCCTTCAGCTTGGGCCTCATCGTGCACAATCACGCGAAGCGGGTCCGCCCCGCGAAACGCAAACAGATAGCGCGGCCCGCCCTCAGAGTTGGCCGTGCTTTCGCACAGTTGGGGTCCTAGTCCGCTGTTGTGGTACCAAATCGTGTCCAGCGCGTGATCGATCTGGAGTTTAAGTTCGAGATCGCCGAACTTAACACCGCTAGGCAAACAAGCGATGTATTCGTTATTCTGGAAGTAGAATCCGTCCCACGACACCCTTGTGGGAATAGCAGAAAACGAGATGGTGATGTTTTCCTGTTCGTAGCCAGACCAGGAGTTCAGGCCCGCACGTTTGGAGTCTTCAACGGCCCGGCGCGCCTGAAACTGGTTCATTCCGGTTGTGTCGACCTCCTCCTCAATCATGCCCTTTGCGATCAGAAGGCCCCGCAAAATCTCTTCGGTGACCATTTCGACCTTCCATTTGCCTGATCTCAGAGCGTCTTCTACATTCGTGGCCGGTCTGGCCGTCGCCGTGGTTTCGAGCGCAGGTTGGGGAGCAGGTGCTGTCCCGTCAGAAGCAACATTCCGGGCACCATCGGGCAAGTTGTCCACACCGCTCAGGTCGGAACATGGCACAATCGCAAGTCCGTGGCGCGAGAGGTTGCAGTCGTTGTTGTATCTGTTTGCAACACCGACTTCCGCACCCGTTCGCAGAACTTCGTCGCCTTCGTATCGGGTGCCGTCAGCCTGCGTCTCGCCACCGACGCGCGTGCTGCGCAAAACCGTTGCATAGACAAACTCGGGCGCTGGCAAAGGCATGTCCGCTCCCGGTGAGAACCGCTCCACGAAGGATGCACCCTTCGTCAGGATAACGTCGACCGGCACGCGTCCTTCAGCAACATAATTTGCAAGGCGTTGCCTGTTGTCGAAATGGTCGTCGATATAATCGACCACAATCGCGAACCAGCCATTGGATGCCTTGAACACCTGCGTTTTCGGGAAAGCGGCGCTGTATTGGCGGGCCACGTCTCTGGCTTCGCGCAGTGTCGGCCGCGATGTGACTTGGACCCAGTCCATGTATTCCCAGGGGCTTTCGTATTTACCGGGTACGCCGCGTTCGGTTTCTGCAGCGCTTGGCGGGGACGCGCCGCTGTAGTTCCGGAGAAGGGCCGCGATGTTCAGATCTGTCGTGGTCAGATAGATTTTGTCGTTGGTGCCGCGCAGTCCAATTCCGATCACGTCGTTCGCGTCGAGATGCGCTTGCGGGACTAGCAGCGACATCGGGCTGGAGGGCGGGCGGAGCAGGTTGTTTTCATAGGTGAGGCCAAAGCCGCTTATGAACACCTCATCCGGCGTGCAGCCGTCGCAAAGCCGTCGCGGCGCGGCACTCAGCGCGAGGCGGAACGCACTACCGGCGTCGACCGGATTGAAGCGCGCTCCCGGATTGTGGCGGCCGGTCGCGGATATAAGTGTCAGCATCAGGCCGTCCGGTTGCAGGCGGCCTTCAACTGTAAAACTGCCCGTGATGCCTTGTGGGTTGCCGCCCCAGGACAGGGCAATGTCGCGGACAAAATCGGCGGCGCCCGGCGCGCCTGCTGCGGTGGCACCAAGGCTGTCGCGTGTCGTAACGATGGACGATATCTCGCCATCTGCGTTGCGCATCGCAAAGGTCTGAGTGGGGTCGGTGCGGCAAGGTAGGATCTCATGGCAGACCGCGTCCGAGCCGGTGCTGTATCGCTGACAGAGTCCCACCTTGCCGCCGCCCATGCCGCCGGAGAACCACTGTCCCCGGCTTGTCGTTCCCGCCGCGTTGGTGAAGGTGGCGGCCCCGAAGTTGGACGGGCGATCATCGCGGAGGAACAGCGACCAGTCAGACCCGGCGACAGTCCGGCCTTTCAACGGCTTGTCGACAAGGTTGAAGATCAGCCCGCCGGTGTTCAGCGTCTCGCCATCGACCTGGCACTGGGCGAGAAAGGCGGCGCCGGGGCTTTGGACGGTTGGTGATCGCGGGGCGGTTGCACCAGTGCCGGTTCCGTTCTCGAAGAGGGTTCTGTAGTTTGCCAGCGCCTCCAGGGTCGCGCTATCGAGTTGGCCGGTGCCCGAGTTAATGGCGTTCTCCCTTTGGAAGTCGGCCAGCGCCGTCCGCGTTCTGGGGCCGATGGCGCCATCCATTGGGCCTGCGTTGTAGCCACGGATGTTGAGGTAGAACTGGACCGCGGCACTGTCCCGACGCAGATCGTCCGCCGTCATGCCCATGAATTTGGCATGTCGGCGGTTGTCGAAGACGCCGCGTGTTTCATAGGCACGGAACCGTCCGTTCTGGTCGAAATCCACCGTGGCGATGTTGTAGCCGACGATTGGACAGGCGCGGCAGTTTTCGGTCCAGTAGACGACGGTCGAGAACCTCTGATGCCCGTTGGGCAGGCGTCGCATGCCGCCGACAAAGGGTTTCCAGGCGGTGGCACCGGGGAACTGCCGCAGGATGGCTCGCGCGCGACGGTCGCCCTGCGCCGCCAGCCGCGCGAGATCGCGCTCGGGATACATCGGGGCGCTGATCGTTTCGGGCGAGGTGTTGACGAAATACTCCCATTCGTTCTGGCTCATCGCGAAGCTGTCGAGGAAGGCGATGTCGACCTTTCCAAGTTCCTTGAAACTCACAGGGACTTCTGGCCCCTCGCCGCCTTCGCGCGCCCTCACTTCGGCGAAGCGGATGGTTTCCGTCGAAGCGCCATCGTCCCTCAGGCAATCTGCGGTCGATCTTCCGCTGTCGGCGTCGAACAGGCATGCTGTAAGGTCCGGGCGGCCATAGCCGCCGACATGGACGATGTCTGCCGTCCATTCGCGTGCGGGGTCCTGGGCTACCGAGTCGGCGGTGCACAGGCTGTATTCCGCCGGACCGCCCCTCGCGTCGAGATTCAGGAAGGATGTCTCCGAGAGAATGCGCCACCGGAACTGCCGGTCGTAGAACTCGCCTTCCTCGGCACATGACGCGGCGACTTGAACGGCCTGACCCTGAGGTGTTGCATGTGACACAGTGCAAATTCGTTCATGGCTGAAGGAGACCTCGGGGGTCCGAACGACGATGAAGTCGCCTGCCCGACCGTCACCGTTGTTTATTGGTGCGACCGAGCAGTTGTCCGACGTGCGGTTGTAGACACCGGCGGTGAGATGATCGAAGAGAAGTGGCGTTCCATCCGCGTCTACAGGCACCGGCTGCGCCACGGACAGCGGTTCGACCACCAGCGTGCCGTTCTGCAGACGAATGGCATGCGGTGCGCGGGAGGTGAACGCGCTCTGGCAGGCCGAGATATCGCGCCCGGTGCACTCTGAGAGGTTGGCCGTCAATGTGGTCGGTGAAGTGAAAACCAGGCTGTCTTCGTCGATCAGTGCATAGAGGTAATCCGGCCCTTGCTGTTCGACGGGCGGCCAGACCGCGAAGCCCGAGAAGTCGGCTTCGAATAGCGCCAGTGTGGTGACACCTTCCGATCCAAAGGTGACCGCGAAGCGCGTGCTGTCAGCGCTCCAGATTGCGTCGATGCGCGCACCGTAAGTTTCGACATTCGGGACCGACGCCAGGCTGCCCTCCGTAAGGTCCAGAACGAAATCACGCCAGCAGAGACCGCCTTCGCCTTCACAGGCCTTGATGAAGAAGCGCGTTCCGTTCGGGGCGGGAGACACTCTCAGAAGTTGCGCGAAGTATTCCGTGCCGTCGCTTGAGGCGGAGACACGGATCGGTGCGGACCTGAAGCCTGTCTGATGCGCAATCTCGGACACGTCGGAGAGTGACAGACCACACGCAGTTTGACCGGCGACGATTTCAAACGGCTCTGTGCATTCTGCCGACGCGCCCGAGGAAGCTCCTATTCTATCTGGTCCAAGGAACCCGTCGGGCGCGACTTGAAGCCCCTGCAATTCGGGTGGCAGGGCTGCCGTCGAATTTGCAGTGGAGACGCGATCCAGTTCAGCCTCATTGCCGGAGTATTTCGACAAAGCGGTGAGGCTGATCATGAACTTGGCGGCGCGCCGGGGACTGTCCTCAAAGCCGTTGGCGAGATAGGTGAGCAGGTCCGGCGGGTTCCAGAGCGTCGGAATGTTGCTGACATTCCCGCGTTCCAGAAGAAGGTCATGCAACGCCTCGACCCGTGCCTCATCCCCTTCGAATTCTGCCGTGAGCGCGGCCCAACCAAGGAGAAATATCTTGCTGACCGCTTCCGCATCGTCCCGGCCCACCGCGCCGACCATGCGGTCTTCCAGGTTCAGGCGTGTCGCGTTGATGGCGTTTTGCGTGCCCTCCTGATCACGATAGGCGGCGGTGATCTGAGCCAGTGTCTGCATTTCCATCGCGGTGGCGATCATTGCCCGGTCGACGTCAGCCGCCAGTCCCCGCGTGGTAACGACGATCTCGACCAGCTCGGCGAGACGCTTGAAGACCAGTTCGGGCACCTTTGTCGGGTTTTTCGAAGCCTGAAGGGCAAGGACAAGTTCCGTCATCGACGCCTTGACGGCCGCCTTGACGATGGTTTGCGGCGTGCCCGTCAGCTGAAGTCCCTTATCGACAATGATATTCGTAAGAGCTGTCGTGCCAAAATCGAGCGCAATGCCCGCCGCGATGCTTTCAAGCGACTCGATCCCAATCGTCTGCACCTGATCGAGGCCCCGGCCGGTGACGAATGCTTTATAGAGCTCACCGGCCTCGGTCGGATCGAAGTACTGGCTGAGCGGTGAGTTCGACACATAGTAGAATGCGGCCATGACGTAGTAGCTGGTTTTGATGTATAGTTCTTCGACCGCTTCGTCCTGGCCCGACGCGATGGCTTCGCGGAGTGTGTCTTCTACGACGGCCGCGACGTCGGGGGAGTTGTTTTCGAGGATGGCCCATTTGGCCGCCAGATCGCCGGACAGGGTTTCCACAAGCGACGGGGCGCGCACGGTGAGTTCGCTGACGACGAAGTCCCGGTCGATCGGGCCGAGCGATCTGCCCTCGGCCAACATGGCTGCGGGCACGGAGTCGGGGAATTCGGTCTCGATCCGTTTCAGGATGGCGTCCACCTCCGTGAAGAGCCCCCTTCTTTCTTCGCCTTCCGCAACGATGGCGGAAGAGTACAGATTGATTGCCTCTCCCATGAGGACGTTCGGATCGTCGTCCGAGATGGCAGGCGTTGCGGCAAGTAGTGTGGCCAAAAAGACCGCAGAAATACGCAAGTACAAATGACACATCACAATTATCCCCACACTACCAATGACGACACTCTGCCAGCCCTCAGGCGAGCGACAGCGGCGGCACCTTAACGCTTGCAGAACTCTGACAAAAATTCCAGAGCTACGTCTAGGTCGATTGCGTAGCCGCAGGCCCTCGACCGGCAGAAATTTGATGACAGAAGCAAAATCACTCGTTTAGTTTGCAAGTGTCTCGGTGTGGGAAATTTGTCATGAAGCGGTTTTGCGGTGTGGTCTCGACAGTTTTGTATTTGGCGGTACCCGCTTTTGCTGGCCCCGAGGAGGACCTCTTCGAGACGGCGAAGATAATTTATCAGTCCGCCGAAAGCCAGCCGCCCGACCTAAGGGCCATGAGCTATGCCAGCGTGCAACAAATCCTGCATGAGATCGTCGCAGATTACCCGGCTTCCGACCTCGCGCTGAGCATTATCCTGAAGGAGACCATCGACGGAGTGGATGTGGCTGCCTTGGAAGCGGCGGCCAGAGATCAGGCCGACGATAGTAGTGATGGGTCGGCCAGTCTCGGCGAAACTGATGAGGTCGGATCGGGACAAAGCACGCCCGTAGCGACGCCCGATGGAGATGCGACTCCTCCTCCTGTCGTGGCAGCACCGTCACCCACAGAAACTCTGTCGGACGCGCCGCGATCAGATAACCAAAACGTCACCGAAGTCGCAAACATCAATGTACTCCCTGCGGCTTCACAAGACACTGAAAAAGCGATGGAACTGGACAAGAAAGCCATTAGGGACATCCAGGCTCGTCTATTGGTGATTGGACATAACCCCAACGGCATAGATGGTGTCGCTGGCAAGGGGACCCGCACTGCTATCCGAGCCTGGCAAGCTGTGGTCGGAGCGGATCAAACAGGATACTTGAACGGCCACCAACTCGCGGCCTTAACGGAGCAATCGCAAAGTGCGCTAGAGGAATGGCTGCGCTCCGACGACAATGCAAAGCTCTACGAGCCGCCCCCTGTTCTGGAGATTGGCCCACGAAATTTGTCCGGGAACTGGCGCTACACAACCAACTGCGGTTCCAGAAGCCGACTAGGCAGAACGAAAATTACCGGAACCCTTGCCATGCGGCATGCTGGAGGGCGAAATTATTCCGGGACGCTTTCGAATTCGCAGGGATTGCGTGGGAGAGTCAGTGCAACCCTCAGCGGACGCTCGGTTTCTGCAGTGACGAACTTTGGACTACTGATTGGCAAAGTTAAGCTCAAGGCGCGAATTGATGACTACAGTTTGGTGTTACGTGGCCGTGACTCAAATGGGTGTTCCTTTTATGCTTCAAAATAAAGCATAACAGAGATTGACTTCGACTATACCTTTCGGAGCCGGACGACACTTCGGCCAGACGAGCCATGTCAGCTTCGTCATGAGGAACGACTTGGCAATCGCACTTGCAATGAACTTTTGCTTTCCGCCCTTGTCGTTTTTCCATGGGCGCGAAGATCATGAAAGCTGACCTTTGTTAAAGAATTCGAACGGCAGAACAGTTTGCAGACCGGAAGTTCAACCTCGTCCAGATTCTGCAAACGCAGCGAATGTCTGGTTTGGTGAAGCTGCATTGCCGCGTAGCCTGACCCCACGAATGACCGCTATGGGCCGTCGATATACGTGAGAGTTCGGGCGGAAGCGGTCATTCACTGCGACTGCGCTAAAGTCTCGGGTCACTTTACAAGCTGATCTTGGAGTAGCTGTAAGAAGGAGGGGCTCCCAAGGACGCCCCTCTATTCAAGTTCGTCTGCG
>JBCDBQ010000148.1:0-13169 GCA_039183375.1 Pseudomonadota bacterium | reverse complement strand
TATCCACGCCATGCATCATGAGCAAGACATGCGCAATATGGGTGGTCTCGCACCCAAAATCCGCATTACCTGGGCCATGATGCTGATCGGAACGCTGGCGTTGACGGGTGTCGGCTTCCCGCACGTGATTGGCTTTGCAGGCTTCCATTCCAAGGACGCGATTATCGAGGCTGCGTATGCGGCACACACACCTTACAACTACGTCTTCTGGACCTTGGTGCTCGCAGCCTTCATGACGTCGTTCTATTCCTGGCGTCTGATGTTCATGACGTTCCACGGCAAAACGCGCGCAGAACCGGAAACATTCAAGCACGCACACGAGAGCCCGTACGTTATGCTGGTGCCGCTGTTCGTGCTTGCCCTCGGCGCCGTCGCTGCCGGCTACGTGTTCAAAGACTACTTCATCGGCGACTTCTACAAACAGTTCTGGAACAAGTCGATTTATGAGGGCCCGAACAATCACATCCTGCACGAAATGCATGAAGTGGCAAAGAACATTGCCTGGGTCAGTTGGGCACCGTTTGGCGCAATGGCAGCCGGCTTCGCGCTGGCGTGGCTCTATTACATCCAGATGCCTTGGTTGCCTGCTGCCACGGCCACGACCTTCAAGCCGATCTACCTCTTCTTCTTGAACAAGTGGTACTTCGACGAACTCTATCAGTTCATCTTCGTCAATCCATGCAAGTGGCTAGGCCGCGTGCTCTGGAAGGGTGGCGACGGTGCCATTATCGATGGTATCGGACCTAACGGCATCGCGGCGCGCGTCATGGATGTTACGGGGCGTGTCGTGAAAATGCAGACGGGCTTTGTCTATCACTACGCCTTTGTCATGATGATCGGCGTCGCCATTATCATCACCTACTTCATGTACACCAGCGGAGGTTTCGGGCAATGATCAGCATCGAAACCGTTCCGATCCTATCTCTCGTCACGTTCCTGCCTCTGGTCGGCGTGATCTTCATTATGTCATTGCCGGACGATTTTAGCGGCAGGCGCAATGCCCGCCGCATTGCGTTGTTCGTCACGACGTTCGTGTTCCTGCTCTCCCTGCTGATCTGGATCAACTTCGACACCTCCACGGCCGCGTACCAGTTTGTTGAAGAACGAGCCTGGTTTGGAGCCTTCAAGTACAAGATGGGGGTCGACGGCATCTCGATGCTGTTTGTCATCCTGACAACGTTCCTGATGCCGCTTTGCATCCTGGCCAGCTGGGAGTCGGTGAAAGAACGCGTCACCGAGTACATGATCGCGTTTCTGGTGCTCGAGACGTTGATGATCGGCGTCTTCTGCGCGCTGGATCTGGTGCTTTTCTACTTGTTCTTCGAGGCCGGACTAATCCCGATGTTCCTGATCATCGGTGTCTGGGGCGGCGCACGTAGAGTTTACGCCAGTTACAAGTTTTTCCTCTACACGCTGCTTGGCTCGGTGCTGATGCTGCTGGCCATGATGTACATGTACTGGACTGCCGGCACGACAGATATTCCAGAGCTCATCGAGAAGGTTTCGGCAAACCCAACGCTATTCACCGCCGAGGCCCAATGGTGGTTGTGGCTGGCGTTCTTTGCATCGTTCGCGGTGAAGATGCCCATGTGGCCGGTGCATACCTGGCTGCCAGATGCCCACGTTGAGGCGCCGACGGCAGGCTCGGTCATCCTGGCCGGCATCCTTTTGAAGATGGGTGGCTATGGCTTCCTGCGTTTCTCGATTCCGATGTTCCCACTGGCATCGATAGAGCTGGCGCCGCTCGTATTCACACTCTCCGTCATCGCGATCATCTACACCTCACTGGTCGCCCTTGCCCAGGAAGATGTGAAGAAGCTGATTGCCTATTCATCCGTGGCCCATATGGGCTTCGTGACGATGGGAATATTTGCTGGCAACACCCAAGGGATCGATGGCGCCATCTTCCAGATGCTGAGCCATGGTCTCGTCTCCGCGGCCCTCTTCCTGTGCGTCGGCATTGTCTACGACCGCATGCACACACGGGAAATCGCAGCTTACGGTGGCCTCGCCAATCGCATGCCGATCTACGCGTTCTGCTTCATGGTTTTCACCATGGCCAACGTCGGTCTGCCGGGCACGTCCGGTTTTGTCGGGGAATTTCTGACGCTTCTGGGCGCATTCAAAGCCAACACTTGGGTGGCGTTCCTGGCAACGACGGGCGTCATCTTGTCAGCCGGTTACGCGCTCTACCTCTATCGCCGTGTCGTATTCGGTGAGCTGGACAAGCCCAAGCTGATGGCAATCCAGGACATGAACATGCGTGAGATTGCGGTGATCGCGCCGCTGGTCATTCTCACCATCCTCTTTGGCTTCTACCCCGCGCCCATTCTCGACGTCACTGCTGTATCTGTGAAGAATCTGGTCGCCAATTATGAAGCCGCAATCCGAACAACGACGGCTTTGGTCGCACAGTAACAAGGACACTGCCAATGCCTGAGAGCCTTGCTATTTATGCGCCGCTACTGCCCGAATTAATCCTCGCGATCGGTGCGATGGCTTTGCTGATGTACGGCGTGTTTCGCCCGGAAACACAGGATGAAGCCGTTACTGTCGGTTGGCTCGCGATACTGCTATTGATCGTGGCCGGCGGGGTGATGCTCTACTACGGCGAGGGCAGTCAGTCACTGTTCGACGGTGCCTTCGTCAGTGACGATTTCGCTCGCTTCATGAAAGTCCTAGCGCTTGGTGGGTCAGCGTTTGCTTTGATGCTCGCCTTCGATGATTTTCGCGATCTCAAGATTATGAAGTTTGAGTACCCAGTGCTTGTGCTGCTCGCTACCACCGGCATGTTGGTTATGATTTCGGCTCGCGATCTCATCGCGCTTTACATCGGACTGGAGCTGCAGAGTTTGGCGCTCTATGTCGTGGCCGCCTATCGACGGGACTCCGTGCGCGCCAGTGAAGCCGGCCTCAAGTATTTCGTCCTGGGTGCGCTCTCGTCGGGCATGCTGCTGTACGGCGCTTCGCTGCTCTACGGCTTCTCCGGCTCGACTGATTTCCAGGTCATCGCCAACGCAGCCAAGGGTGCCGAGGTTGCAACAAATCTCTGGCTGATCTTCGGCCTCGTCTTCCTGATGGTCGGGCTGGCGTTCAAAGTATCGGCCGTCCCCTTCCATATGTGGACGCCGGATGTCTACGAAGGTTCTGCGACGCCAGTCACCGCCTTCTTTGCAACGGCGCCTAAGGTTGCTGCAATGGCGTTGTTAGTCCGTGTTACGCTGGATGCGTTTCCGGGGATTGCAGCGCAATGGCAGCAGATCATTACATTTATCGCTATTGCTTCAATGTTGCTGGGTGCATTCGCAGCTATCGGCCAAAACAACATCAAGCGCCTGATGGCGTACTCATCCATTGCCAATATTGGCTTCGCTTTAGTTGGCTTGGCTGCAAATTCTGTCGAAGGTACTCAGGGTGTGATCATCTACATGGCCATCTATGTGGTTATGACGCTCGGGACGTTCGCCTGCATTTTGTCGATGCGGCGCAATGATGTTGCAGTGGAAGAGATCAACGAATTGTCCGGTTTGGCGCGCACCAATCTGCCAATGGCGTTCGCACTAATGATCTTGATGTTCTCATTGGCCGGCATTCCGCCATTGGTCGGCTTCTTCGCCAAATACTATGTCTTCCTCGCCGCCATTAACGCGGGTCTCTATCCACTGGCGATTGTCGGTGTGCTCGCAAGTGTCGTGGGTGCCTATTATTACCTCCGCGTCATCAAAGTGATGTTCTTCGATGATGCGCGTGATGCGTTCCAGCCGGTCCGCTTCGCGCCTGGTGTCGTGATGGGTCTGGCTGCGTTGCTGATGGTCGTGGGCGTTGTTGCTCTCGGTCCCTTCGTCGATGCCGCGATGGCGGCTGCGCAGACATTTCGGTTCTGAGATCGCCGACTAGTTCGACTGGATTGACCGCCATGCATTGGCCAGTTGTCGCTTATGGTGAACTCGACTCGACCAACATGGAAGCCCAGCGTCGTATTGCAAACGGCCAGCTGGAGGCAACATGGATCAGAGCCGAGCGACAAACAACCGGGCGCGGTCGTTCCGGGCGCAGCTGGCAATCATTGGATGGCAACCTTCTGATTAGCCTGCTCTTGCCTCTCGATTGTCCACCAAGCGTCTTGCATCATCTCTCGCTGATCAGTGGTCTGGCGCTCAACAACGCAATCGCCGCTTGCAGCGCGGATAAGCGTATGAGCCTAAGCCCGCGCTTGAAGTGGCCCAATGATGTCCTGATCGACGAGGCTAAGGTCGCAGGAATTCTCGTTGAAAGTTCAATCGTTGGTAACCGCGCAATCGCGATCATCGGTTTTGGCGTGAACCTCCAGGCAGCTCCACAACTTGCGGATAGAAACACAACGAGTCTTGCAGCACATGGCTTAACGCTGAGACCTGAAGACTTTCTAACGTACCTCGATGCCCACCTCGCAAAGACTATCAGTGCTTGGGACGACGGGCGCGACTTTCCCCGCATCAGACAATCATGGCTCAACAATTCGTTTCCCTTGGACCATCCCATAGCGATCAATACAACACAGGGACGCGTACAAGGGACTTTCGCCGGTCTCGATGAGGATGGCGCGTTGCTCATCCGCACATCTAACGGTAAAATTGAACTCTTTCACTTCGGTGATGTTGCTGTAGGGGGCGAAGCAGCAACCAGCGCAAACGGGGAAACCAGAACCACTTGAACAAGAGCAATCCACAAAACGATCGCAGCGAGCTGGTGTTTGTCGCCCTCGGCGGTCTCGGAGAGATAGGCATGAATGTCTATCTTTATGGCATTGGGCCGCCGGACGATCGTGAATGGCTGATGGTCGATCTCGGGATCACATTCCCGGGCGAACACGAACCTGGCGTTGACATTGTCCTGCCTGATCTCCGCTTCATCGAAGCTGAGGCTCAGGCCCTGTCAGGGATTGTCATTACGCACGCTCACGAAGACCATATCGGAGCTGTGATTGAGATGTGGCCGCGCCTGCGCGCGCCGGTCTACACCACGCCGTTTGCTGCAGGGATGCTCAAAGCCAAATTGGCCGAATTCGGAGCTGCCAAGGCGCCCGATATCAAGGAGATCAATCCGGAGAGCCGCTTTCAGGTTGGTAGTTTCGATCTTGAATACATCTCGATGTCTCACTCGATCCCTGAGACATCCGGTTTGGTGATCCGAACGGACAAGGGGACTGTGTTTCACACCGCCGATTGGAAGCTCGATCAGGCGCCATTGGTTGGGAAACCCACCAACGAGAAGCGCATCGAAGAAATAGGTCAGGAAGGTGTCGACGTCCTAGTATGCGACTCAACCAACGCATTTCGTGATGGCACATCACCGTCTGAAACCGAAGTTGCCGACTCGCTTGCGAAGATAATTGAGCAGGAGTCCGGACGGGTCATTCTGACAACGTTCTCATCGAACGTCGCCCGTATTAAAGCCGTTGGCGATGCCGCGCGCGCAACCGGGCGCCAACTTGTTGTGGCAGGTCGCGCCCTCCATAGAGTGATCCGCGTTGCCATCGACACTGGTTATCTTCCGACCAACTTCAGCTACGTGGATCAAGAGCACTTCAGTTATCTCGCACCCAATGAAGCTCTTGCACTCGTCACAGGAAGTCAGGGCGAACCGCGTGCCGCCTTGTCCAGGATCGCAGATGGCGCCCATCGAGATATCAAACTCGGCAATGGTGATGCGGTCATCTATTCATCACGGATCATTCCTGGAAACGAGAAGGGTATACTCGAAATCCAAAACAAACTCGCCGCTGCCGGCTGCAAGATCATTACCGACAATGAGGGTCTTGTGCATGTTACCGGCCATCCCCGGCGTGACGAGCTGCGCAAGATGTTTGACTGGATCAAGCCGAGCACCATGGTGCCAATGCACGGAGAGATGCGCCACCTCAAGGAAAATGCGCGTCTTGCTCGGCAGGCAGCAATCCCGAGCGTGGCGCCGGTGAGCGACGGGCAAATGCTACGCCTGCTGCCTGGAAAACCAAAGATTGTCGATGACGTACCGGTCGGACGTTATTTTCGTGACGGCAAGTTGATCATCTCGGAAGGAGATGGCCCGGTCCGCGAACGCCGTAAGCTCTCATTCGTTGGTCTTGTCGCTGTTGCTCTCGCCATGACCCCGCGGGGTGAAGTTTTGGGTGATGTCGATCTCGCGCTTGACGGCGTACCGGAGGAAGACGCTGAAGGTGAGTTGATCGAGGATCTGGTCCTCGACGCGGTTGACGGCACAATTGATAGTATTCCGCCAAAGCGACGCAAGGACATCGAGATGGTTCGAGAGGCGGTACGCCGTTCCGTTCGCTCAGCGGTTGACCGTGCCTGGGGCAAGAGGCCCATTGTCAAGGTGCTGATCAACGTTGTACCGACGAGAACCTGATACCTGTCGTTGGTATCAGACGGAATTCAGCCACGGGACGACACTCATGATTGGCCGACTGAACCACGTTGCAATCGCAGTTAAAGATATTCAGGCAGCAGCCGCAGTTTATCGCGACACGTTAGGCGCCGATATTACCCTCGCCGAACCACAGCCCGACCACGGTGTCACAACGGTGTTCATCAACCTGCCCAACACCAAGATCGAGCTTTTGGAGCCTCTCGGAGAGGGATCCCCAATTGCCAAATTCCTAGAGCGTAACAGCGACGGCGGGATCCACCATGTCTGCTACGAAGTGGATGATATCATCGCCGCCCGTGATAAACTGATCAGCGAAGGTGCGCGTATTCTTGGAGATGGCGAACCAAAAATTGGCGCGCATGGCAAGCCTGTGCTGTTCCTGCACCCGAAAGACTTCAATGGCGTGCTGACCGAACTTGAGCAGGCGTAAACAACCCAGGGCCAAACCGGCCACACAGATGAGTATGATCGAATGAGCATTCCCCTCGGTATCGCACTTTTCTTTGTGATCTGGTGGATCATTCTGTTTGCTGTCTTGCCGTTCGGTGTGCAAACCCAGGCTGAAGACGGCCACGTGGTGCCCGGAACACCGGAGAGCGCTCCGAAAAAGTTCTCCTTTGCCCGTGTCGCCCAGATCAACACAGTCGTGGCGATCATTGTATTTTGCATGGTCTGGGGCGCAATTGAGCTCGACGTGTTCGGCGTTGGTGAGTTCGCGGCAGCCGTCAACCGGTAGCCATCATTCTTCCGAGCTGGGTATAATTCGCCTGTGGAACGTGACGAACGGCCCGCATTGCATTGCTTAATGTGCGATCCCGGTCTATGAGCGCAAAGCAATGAACCTGTGTTGCTCAGTGCAGAGACGCTTTCTTTGGCTGAGCCCGACTGACAACTGCAGCGGATCTGAAAGCAATGCACCTATCGCGATACTTCCTGCCGGTTTTGCGCGAAACGCCCAAGGAAGCGGAAATTGTCTCGCATCAGTACATGTTACGTGCGGGCATGGTCAAACAAGCAAGCGCCGGGATTTATTCCTGGCTGCCGCTGGGTTTGCGTGTGCTGAACAAGATCGCAGACATTGTTCGGGATGAGCAAAACCGTGCGGGCGCAATTGAAGTTCTGATGCCAACGATCCAATCGGCTGATCTTTGGCGCGAGTCCGGCCGCTATGATGACTATGGCAAGGAGATGCTGCGGATCCAGGATCGTCACGAGCGCGAAATGCTTTATGGTCCGACCAACGAAGAGTTGATCACGCAGATTTTCCGCGACAGTGTCAAAAGCTACCGCGATCTGCCGCGCAACCTCTATCACATCCAGTGGAAGTTCCGGGATGAGATTCGCCCACGTTTCGGTGTGATGCGCGGCCGCGAATTTCTGATGAAGGATGCCTATTCGTTCGATCTCACGGAAGACGACGGTCGCAAGTCCTATAACCGGATGTTCGCCGCTTATCTTAGAACCTTTGCGCGGATGGGATTAAAATCGATCCCGATGAAGGCAGAGACTGGACCGATCGGCGGCGATCTCAGTCATGAGTTCATCATCCTGGCCGAAACCGGTGAGAGCCAGGTCTACGGTCACCAGGACCTGTTCGATGGTGACATTCCACCAGCGGACCTCGATTTCGATGGTGATCTGACGCCTATCGTCAACCAGTGGACGTCGCTCTACGCCGCAACCGATGAAATGCACGACGAAGCGCGCTTCAAGGCAGAAGTGCCTGCTGACAAACAGGTTTCCGCTCGCGGCATTGAAGTTGGTCATATTTTCTTCTTCGGAACCAAGTACTCAGAGCCCATGGGGTGCCGTGTGCAAACACCGGACGGGGAAATGGCCAACATCCAGATGGGGTCGTATGGCGTCGGTATTTCGCGACTGGCAGGCGCGATCATCGAGGCCTGTCACGATGATAGAGGGATTAAGTGGCCGGTGCCCGTCGCACCGTTTGAAGTCGGCTTGATTAATCTCAAGTCTGGCGATGCGGGTACAGACACTGCATGTGGTTCAGTTTACGAGCAGTTTGCGAATTCCGGGATCGAAGTGCTCCACGATGACACCGGTGAACGTGCCGGCGGCAAGTTCGCAACGATGGATCTCATCGGTGTGCCGTACCAGGTGATTGTTGGTCCCAAAGGCCTGAAGGATGGCCAGGCCGAAGTCACCGACCGCCAAACTGGCAGCAAAGAGACGATTAGCCTGGACACTGTCGCGTCCGTCATCTCAGAGCGCGTAAAACAACAACGCATGCTCGTCTAAGCTGCGAAGGGGGACGCGATGACTACATCCACTGATACGGCGCCGTTTGCTCCATTCGAGTGGATGCTCGCAAGCCGCTACCTACGCGCCCGGCGCAAGGAAGGCTTCATCTCAGTCATCGCTGGCTTCTCATTCGTTGGCATCATGCTCGGCGTTGCGACGTTGATCATTGTGATGGCCGTGATGAATGGCTTTCGCAATCAGTTGTTCGAAAAGATCCTGGGCCTCAACGGTCACGCCGTTGTCCAGAAGATTGCCTCTGGTCCCTTCAACAACTACCAGGATGTGGTAGAGCGCCTGAAAGGTGTCGACGGCGTGAAAAAGGCGATCCCGCTAATCGAAGGTCAAGTGATGCTGTCGTCACCCAGGCAGGCGCTGGGCGGCTTTGTCCGAGGCATGACTGAGAAGGGTATTCGCGGACTACCGCTTGTCGCCAACAACATCATTCTCGGAAAGATCGATGGCTTCGATAACCAGCGTGGCATCGCCATCGGTTCCCGGCTCGCCAATGATCTCGGTATCAATCTCGGCGGCGTGATCACACTCGTCTCTCCGAGAGGTGCGCGGACGCCGTTTGGCACCGCTCCGCGCACGAAGCCATATCGGGTTGTCGCAATCTTTGAACTGGGCATGTCGGAGTATGACCGCTCGATGGTCTTCATGCCCATGCTCGAAGCGCAACGGTACTTCTCCAAGGGGCCTCAGGTCGACGTGATTGAGGTCGTCATCGACCATCCGGAAAACATTGACCGCCGCGTTGCAGCGATGAAGGCCGCGCTGGGTGACGACTACAACTTTGTCAGCTGGCGGCAGCGGAACCAGACGTTCTTTACAGTGCTGGAAGTCGAACGAACGGTCATGTTCATCATTCTGTCGTTGATCGTCTTGGTGGCGGCATTGAACATCATTTCCGGTATCATGATGTTGGTGAAGGACAAGAGCCGCGACATTGCCATTCTCAGAACGATGGGTGCCACAAAGCACGCCATCATGCGCGTCTTCCTGATAACCGGTGCGTCCATCGGAGTGGTTGGCACGATTGCCGGGCTCATCCTGGGCATCATATTCTGCGAGAACATCGAATCCATCCGCCAGTTCGTGCAGTGGCTAACCGGCACGACACTTATGGATCCGAGCGTCTATTATCTCACGCGCCTACCCGCTGACATTGATCCGCAAGAAACAGCTGGTATCGTTGTCATGGCGCTGACGCTTTCAATCCTGGCAACCCTCTATCCCTCCTGGCGGGCATCGAAACTCGACCCCGTCGAGGCACTAAGATACGAATAGTCTGGGCAGGAAACACTCATGCAGCATCCGGTTCTCAGACTGGTCGACCTCAGACGTGCCTTTCATCAAGGTGAGCGGGAGATCCGCGTTTTGGATGGTGCATCTGCGGAGCTCTACCCGGGGCAAGCAGTGGCATTGGTCGGGCCGTCAGGCTCTGGCAAGTCGACACTGTTGCATATCGCGGGCCTCTTGGAGTCGCCTGATAGCGGCAACGTCTTCGTCAATGGTCAGGACTGTGCCCAGATGAGTGACCGTGAGCGCACCCGTGTGCGTCGCGCGGAACTTGGCTTCGTCTATCAGTTTCACCAATTACTTCCAGAATTCTCGGCGCTGGAAAACGTTGTGATCCCCCAGATGATCCGCGGCGCCTCACGACGCGCCGCAGGCGAACGTGGCCGTGAACTCCTGACTATGTTGGGGCTTGGTGAGCGCGTCGACCATCGCCCAGCCGAACTCTCTGGTGGTGAACAACAGCGCACCGCGATTGCCCGCGGCATCGCAAACCAGCCGCGCTTGCTTCTCGCTGATGAACCCACTGGCAATCTCGATCCAACAACATCCGACCGCGTGTTTGGCGATCTCATGTCGCTGATCGAACATACCGGTGTTTCCGCACTCATCGCGACTCACAACATGGAACTCGCCCAGCGCATGCATCGCGTCCTGCGCTTAGAGGGTGGCAAGTTGATCGAAGTCGAGCGCAGCCAGCTTGCCGCTCAATGATTGAGCGGCACTGACGTCCACGCAGCACGCAAGGTTGAATGCAGGCGCTGCACTCTGTCGCCAAAGCGAACAACGACCAGCTCGCGTTCTGGCATCATGTAAACCACTTGTCCGCGGCTTCCGAACATGAAGGTGAAACGGCCTTTCAAGTGATTGCCCGGCAGATCCAGAACGTTCTGGTAGACATGGATCCCATAGTATCCATCGTGACGTTTGGCCGTGCTGACATGCTCGCCGAAGTAAAGCTCCCAAAGTTTGCGTGGCAGGAACGGCTGTTCCTGCGAGCCGTTTCTCATGAGAAACAAACCGACCCTCAACCAGTCGGCCGGCGTCGCGTAGATGCAGCAGTAAGGTGTCACTGGTCCGGTCGCACTGTAGCGCCGCCAATGGGCATCCGCTGCCCCTGCCGGACGCCAGATTTTCTCAGAGACAAGGGCCTGCAGCGGCTTGCCATACGCTCGTTCCAGTATTGTTGCGAGAATGGCTGTATTGGCGTTCTGATAGCTGAACTTGTCCAGCTTCTCTTGATCAAGTCGCAGATCCGAAAGTAAAGGCTCGATGCCGCGCATGTGCAGTTGTGCCATGGGACCAAACGGATTGAGAATGTATCTCCGTGCATCCTTCGGCACCGGTCCAGCTGTTGATTTGATTTTGTCCGGCTTGAAGGCAATCCCACTGCGCATTCGTGCGAAGTCGCGGACAGAAGTTGATCTGAATTGAATGTCACCTGCATCAGATAGGTATTGGCTGATAGCAGTATCGAGGCTCTCAAGTTTTCGTTCGGCTATGGCTTTCAGCAACAATGCGCCAATCAAGCTCTTCGCAAGCGAGTACGAGTTGAACTTGGTCTCCGGCGTCACGCCCTTTGAGTAGTGCGCGACATGCAGTTTCCTCCCCTGAAAGATAAGGAGCGCACGACCATCGCCGGTTTCGAACAACTCTCTTGAGTGGCGATCCAGATGGCCGACCGGAGAGATCTTTCGGCTGGCGGGCGCGCCATTGAGCTTCAAGAAATATCCGGGTGCTGGCCACCGAGGTTGCGGATAGCGTTCAATCAACAATCTTGGAAGATATGGTGCAGCAATGCTTGTCACAGCGGCGGCAAATAGGGTGCCGGCCAAGATGACTCCAAGCAATACTGCCAACCGTCGCTTCATCATCGAACAATCGTGTTCCCGGGCCGAAGGAAGACTGCCGCCGCCAGAGGCGGTGACGCAATCGGGCTAACACTGAGAATAATCACGGACAAGCCCTCGCGTCTCACTGTAAGGTAGCCAGGCAAATTGTTGAGATCGCGACGAAGGTCGGGCACCGAATCGCCGACAGCGATCCAAAGTCCATACCCTCGTTTTTTTTTGCCCGGCGGTGTTGTGAAAAGCGCGGACATCCAGGTGCGTGGGTTTGAGCTTCAGGCTAAGCTCTACACATGAACATAATGATTCGACGTCCGGCTGCCAATTCGGCTCCATCCCAGGATGCTGCGCCCCAGTTTATCCACCTGCGCGTGCATTCGGCATATTCGTTGCTCGAAGGCGCCTTGCCAATCGGAAAATTGGCTAAGCTAGCCGTGGGCAATCACGCGCCGGCGATGGCACTCACGGATCGCAACAATCTCTTCGGAGCGCTGGAATTTTCCAACAAACTATCGGGCGAAGGCGTCCAGCCAATAGCTGGCATCACGCTGACGGTCGACTTCGAGGACAATCGCAACGATACCGGCCATCCCGCGGCAGCACCCAGCGGACTGGGCCGTCTTCCAAGCCTTGCCTTGTTGGCGATGTCAGAGGCGGGATACGCCTGCCTGATGAAGCTTTCGAGCCAAGCCTTCTTTGACCCGACAGAGACGGAGACGGCGCACGTCAAGTTCTCGCGCCTGGAAGAGTTCAATGACGGTCTGATTGCACTGACCGGCGGGCCCGATGGCCCAGTCGACAGTCTGCTGGCCGATGGAAATGACGCGCAGGCAACAGCGCGGCTCGATAAATTGAAGGCAGTTTTTGGCGACCGCCTTTACATGGAACTGCAACGCCATGGGACGGTTGACGAACGCCGCCTTGAGCCAAAGCTGCTTGAGCTCGCCTATGAGCGTGACGTTCCTTTGGTAGCAACTAATCAGTGCTATTTCGCGACCTCAAGCGACCACGAAGCACATGATGCTCTACTGTGCATCGCCGAAGGCCGTTACGTCGTTGAAGATGATCGCAGGCAGGTCACACGCGAACACAACCTGAAATCCGAGAGCGATATGGTGGGCCTCTTTGCCGACCTGCCGGAGGCTCTCGAGAATACGGTCGAGATTGCCCAGCGTTGCCATTACCGCCCACTCGGTCGTCCGCCGATCCTGCCGCAGTTTGTTTCTGCAGGTGACAACGCCAGTGCCGAAGAGCAGATCGCGGTTGAAGCCGAAGAACTTTCGCGGCAAGCGCGCGAAGGTCTTGAAAAGCGCCTCGCTGAACTGCCACTCGCGCCGGGCTTCGAGCGCAAGGACT
>JBCDBQ010000147.1:0-13178 GCA_039183375.1 Pseudomonadota bacterium | reverse complement strand
TCCAATCGTTACATGGCGACGCGTCTGTTAACGGGAAAGAGTGGTCGCATCGCGGGGGCAATCGGAGTGAACACCCGAACCGGCGAGTTCCTGGTCGTCAAAGCCAAGGCAGTTATCCTTTGCATGGGGGCTGCCGGACGTCTGGGCCTACCGACATCGGGCTACATGTTCGGCACGTACGAGAATGCAGCCAATTCAGGCGATGGCTACGCGATGGCTTATCATGCCGGCGCCAAGCTTGCGAACCTGGAGTGTTTCCAGATCAACCCGCTGATCAAGGATTACAACGGTCCTGCCTGCGCGTATGTCGCCGGCCCGTTCGGCGCCTACACGACGAACAATCAAGGTGAGCGTTTCATCGAATGTGATTACTGGTCCGGACAGATGATGTTGGAGTTCTTCAACGAACTTCAATCTGGTAAGGGCCCAGTATTCCTCAAAATGAACCACCTGCACGAGCGTACTGTGGAAGAAATCTCCAAAACACTTCACAATGTCGAGCGCCCGACGCGCGGACAATTTCATGAAGGGCGCGGGATCGACTACGGCAAACAGATGGTCGAGATGCATATCTCGGAAATCGGTTTCTGCTCCGGCCATAGCGCGTCCGGCGTCTACGTCGACGATTTTGCACGGACAACGGTGCCTGGTCTATATGCGGCCGGTGATATGGCGAGCGTTCCGCACAATTACATGCTCGGTGCCTTCACAAATGGCGCGATTGCCGGTGAAGATGCCGTCGAATTCGCGGGCGAAGTTGACTTCGATGAGTTCGATGACAGCGCTGTGGTTGCTGAGCGCGAGCGCGTCATGGGGCCGACCAAGCGCGACGATGGAATTCCTCCCAATCAGATCGAATACAAGACACGACGCCTTGTGAACGACTATCTCCAGCCGCCGAAGGTCACGCGCAAGTATGAATTGGGACAGGCGCGTTTGGCTGAAGTCCGTGAAGACATGGAGAAAGGCATGATGGTCCGCAACTCGCATGAACTCATGCGGTCACTGGAGGCGGCTTCCATTCTCGACTGCGCTGACATGGCGGCCCATGCTTCCCTCTACAGAGAAGAAAGCCGATGGGGGCTCTATCACTGGCGCACAGATTACACTGGCAAGGACAACGAAAACTGGTTCTGCCACACGTTGCTCTCGAAGAAAGACGGCGCGATGTTCTCGGAAAAGCATCCGGTTGCCGACTACGTCGTTCCTATCGCAGACGATGAAAAAGATCTCTACGACAAGCAACGAGTGACGGCTGCAGAGTAAACCCAAAAGGCTGACAGAGCGCTCATTGAGCGCGACCAAAAACTCGCCAAGACTTTGAAGGATCCAATTGATGCCGCTAGCTGCCCAATTCACAACTGTCCCGGTCGTCGTCGATGACGAAAAGTGCATTGCCGAAAAGGGGTGCCGGGTATGTATCGACGTCTGTCCGCTCGACATCCTCCGAATTAATGAGGAAACAGAGAAGGCTTACATGGCTTACGATGAGTGCTGGTACTGTATGCCGTGCGAGGCCGACTGCCCGACAGGTGCCGTCAAGGTCAATCTTCCTTACCTGTTGAAGTGAGGTTGTCAAATGTCAGAGCTATTCGAAGCCTATGATGACCTCGACGATCTGAGAGAGTCTCTTGGATCAGCAGATCCCGGCGAACGTCGTGTAACTATCATGGAACTGGCCGACCTGGGTGATCCAGCCGCAGTCGGTCTCTTGGCGGCGGTGATCACGGACGCGGACGCCGGTGTGCGCGAGCAGGCTGCACGCGCACTTGGCGAATACGACGGGCCGGAGGCCTCGGCGGCACTGGCCAGCTACTTGATTGATCCCGAAAAGCCGGTGGCAGAAGCTGCAGCATACTCCATTGCCGAATTGAAGGACCCGGCCTCAGCCGATGCTTTGGTTCCGTTGGTGAGCAATGCTGACCCGTTCGTCGCTGCTTCGGCTCTGCGTGGCTTGAGAGAATTACGTCGCCCAGATACGCTTCAACCAGCACTGCAGGCGCTGTCTTCCGAGCACAATCTAGTTCGCGCTGAGGCTGTCGGCGTTATCGGATTCCTGAAGCTTGAGGAGGCTGTTCCGGCCCTGAAGTCTGCCGCACAGGACAGCGATCCGAGAGTGCGTCGCGCGGCGGTCAGTGCATTAGCCTTCTCGCAAGTGGCAGCTGCTCAGGAAACAGTCGTGGCCTCACTGGCAGATGAGGACTGGATGGTCCGGGAAATGGCGGCCGAGACACTGGTGCGCTCGCCCAAAACGGACGCTGGTCTCGCTGCTCTTCGCAACGCCATCGATGACGATTATTGGCAAGTGCGCTTGAAAGCGACGCGAAGTCTTGGAAAATTCAGAGCTTTCGATGCCGTGGACTTGATCGGTCCGGGCTTGTCCCATGAGCAGCCAAACTTGCGCAAAGAGACGGCAGCCGCACTTGGGGAAATTGCAATGCCTGAAGGACGCAAATACCTCGCGCCTTTCATTGATGACAATGATCCCGACGTCCGAAAGAATGTGAGATGGGCGTTGAGCCAGATTGAAAAAACTGAATCTGCTCAAGCTTAAGCAGCGCACACGCGATATTCGACTGAAGAAGACTCAAATGACTTTCTGTATAGAGGCACTTTAAACGGTATGACCCATGCCACGGCTCCTTCGATGAAGACAAAGCCGCAAAAAAGGCACAAGTACATTGTGATACGCGATTGGCTGTCGGAGCAGATTGCCAGCGGCGCGTTTGCCCGCGGGGAGCAGATCCCAAGCGAGCATGAACTGATGCAACAGTTTGAGGTTAGCCGCGTTACAGCCCGTCAAGCTCTCACAGATCTGCGCAATAAAGGATTGATTGAAGCTCATCACGGCAAAGGTTATTTTGTCAGTCGTTTCACTGCGACATCGAACTTGGAACGCCTTCAAAGCTTCGGCGAGATGATGGCTCCGCTCGGCATCGAAACCTGCTCAGACATCATCGAACTCTCTGAAATGCGCGCCGATCATGAAACGGCGAACGCTCTCAATCTGCCTTTTGATGCACCACTGACGAGGCTCGTACGAACACGCAATGCCGGCGGACGTACCGTTGCACTGACGATCAATTACCTTCCTATTGCATTGGGCCGTCGCGTTATGTGCCTCGATTTGGGCAATCAGGATCTTTACCGTTTGATGGAAGACCGGCTCAAGATCGAGTTGGCCTACGCCGACACCGTGCTGGACACAGTCAAGGTCAATGAGATTATAGGACCATTCATCGGTGCTAAATCCGATGAGTCAGTTATTCGGATCAAGCGCCTGACTTTTGATAGCAGCGGTACACCATTGATTCATGAGACGACGTACTCGCCACTGGAATCTATCAAATTCCAGGTTCGTGTGCCGCGTTGGTGAACGCGCTTCAGTAAGCAAGCTCACAATCTAGCTTCAAAAGTCGATTCTGCCGCAATTCGAAATGTGCGCCGAACTCACTGACGCTACGGTCGTCATGGGCTTGAACGTACAATCGACAATCAGAAAAAATACCCATCAAGATGAAGCTCTGAAGCGGCCTCTTAGTGCCGAGAGTCATTCTTGCCGTCTGTCATCGCCGACTGCATCGTCAATAATTCGATATCGTGCACTTGTATTATCTCATTTGGTAGCAATTGGAAAAGAATTGAGCACAGTTCCTTCGAACTGTTGTTTTCGACGCCTCCACATTCCGCCCCGCAACTTTGACATTGTTCCGACTTGGGACGGCACCGACTGAAAATACTCCAATCATTGCAAGAGGTTGTGATTTTTATTCGGTATTCTATCCCGAACTGGCACAGCGCTTGCCCTCCTTTTATTGGCAAAAGAGACATGCTGCCGACGAAACAAGGAGACATCCATGCGTCATGGAATGAAGTATCTGGTTGGAGCAACGCTGCTCGCGCTGCCGGCGATGAGTGCGAAGGCAGAAACAATACGCATTGCGGTTGGTCACCAGAGTATGTGCACAGACACATACACCGCAGGCATTGTCGTGAAGGAACTGAAGCTACTCGAGAAGCATTTGCCGAAAACCGGCAAGTACAAGGATGCAGATTACAAGATCACCTGGTCGGACTACTCCTCAGGCGGGCCGATTACAAACCAAATGCTCGCCAACAAACTCAACATTGGTGTCATGGGTGACTACCCTCTGATTGTGAACGGCGCCAAGTTCCAGGCAACAAAGTCACTTCGTACACTTTACGTCGCGGGCACCGGCTACAATCTGAAAGGTTCAGGCAACGCCGTTGTTGTGCCGGTCAAATCCGACATCTACGAGTTCTCACAGCTCAAGGGCAAGTCGGTCTCGACACCGGTTGGCAGTGCAGCCTGGGGTATGCTCCTGAAGGCACTTCAGGATCATAAGATTCCAACATCAAAGATCAGCCTGAAAAACCAAAGTCCGGCTGTTGGAGCTGCAAACATTGCAGCTGGCAAGATCGATGCGCACTCCGACTTCTGTCCATGGTCTGAACTGATGGAGTTCCGCGGTACGGGCCGAAAGATCTATGACGGTAGTGAAGCAGGAGTGCCGTACCTCCACGGTGTTGTTGTTCGCGAAGACTTCGCAAAGAAGTACCCCGAAGTCGTTCAAGCTTTCATCAAGGCGGTTTACGAGGCCGGCAAGTGGATTGAGGCCGATCCCGTGAAGGCGACCGACCTCATGGAAAAGTGGACAGGCGTCGAGAAAGAAGTGCTGTATCTCTATTTCTCGAAGGGCGGTCACCTCACTCTCGAACCATCCATCAAGGACAAGTGGGTTGAGGCACTGGAGTTCAACCATGGCGTTTTGAAGCGAGAAAAGGCTATCCCGCCGCTCGATTTCAAAGCCTGGATTACGGAAGACTACATCAAGGCCGCCTACAAGGACATGGGTGTCGATTATGCTGCTGACAAAGCCAAAGTGGTTGACCCACTGAAGGCGAACGCCGGGCTGCCAATGGAAGTTTGGCACTCAAGGGCAGGTATCTCGACCTATCCGGGCCTGCCGGAGTTCTTAAAGGCCGTCGCAAAGTTCCGTTCCGTAGGCCAAAAGCTAAACGCCACTTACGTCTATGACAAAGAGACGGGCCTGAAGCTGTTCGGAAAAACGGCGTTCTATGTGTCCGCTCCGGACGGATCAATGGCAACCTTCCTGCGCAAGAAAGATGCGGAGAAGTTCGCATCATCCATCAAAGGCAAAGTCATCGACTTTGAAGGCGCCCTGAAGTCAGTCTCCAGCTGATGGCGTAAGTCACCTGCAGATCATTGCGGATACGTCCTCTCCCACATGGTGATCTGTAGGTGACATTTTCCCTAAGTGAGTGCGCACAAAAATTCACGCCTACGAAAATTGACTGCGAACTCGGAAATTCGGTAACGCCGTTGGCTAGCGGAGATCGAGTGTGGCAAACACAATGCCGGCCTTGACCGGTGAAGCAGATGCAGACTTGCAGGCGGAACGTCGGCCCGATGTCCAAGCCAAACGCAATGATGGTTCGGACACGTCAAAACTGGTCAACTTGCCAAGTCACCGTGGTCCGGCAGGACAAAATGAGCCATCAACGGTGCCGCTGATTGACCTGCTTGGCGACCTCTCTGGCGCGCTATCGCGCTGGACAATCCGCATCATTGCACTCTGTGTTGGTGTGTTGGCCTGGCATCTGGCCTCTACCTACGACGTAAACTTCTACATCAATTTCGAGAATATTCCTGAGCCGCTCGTCGTCTGGGACGCGTTCGTCGCACAACTGTCCGGGTCAGAGTTCTATATTCATGTGCTTGTGAGCATGCAGCGCATTTTAATTGGTTATGCGTGCGCAGCGTTGGTTGGGATCGCCATGGGCCTTGCTATGGGTCGCTCGCGCTTCGCCCAGGATGTTCTGATGCCGTATGTCGAGATCCTGAGGCCGATCCCGGCTGTTGCCTGGATCCCGATGGCCATCCTCATGTGGCCGACGGAGGAAGCGTCGATCATCTACATCACATTTCTAGGCGCGTTGTTTCCAATCATTCTGAATACCATGCATGGTGTCGAGCAAACACCAGAAGTGCTGGTGCGTGCAGCACGAACTCTTGGTGCGCGACGAAGCCAGATTTTCCGACATGTCGTGCTCCCGGCAGCACTGCCAAGCATCGCCACGGGGCTCGCCGTTGGTATGGGCGTCTCCTGGTTCTCATTGCTCGCGGGCGAAATCATCTCCGGTCAGTATGGCATCGGCTACTTTACCTGGAATGCCTACTCTCTCATCAACTACCCGGACATCGTTGTTGGCATGCTGTGCATTGGCTTTCTCGGAACGCTCTCAACTTATGCCGTACGCCTCGCCACACGACCATTTCTTGCCTGGCAGAAAAGGACACGTTGACCATGAGCAGCTATCGAATTGTCCGCAATGCCATTCGCGAGCACCTAAACGTTTGGCTCTGGATCACGTTTGGCTTTGCCATGCTCTACTACTCGGTGCTTATGATCACGATGATCGTACGGTTTGGTAACTGGCCGAACTATGTCACGGGCTACGACTGGTTCGGCAATGTGGCGCGTATCATTCAGTCAACACCGTCATACGTCGATATGCTGCCAATCATTCGCGACGAATGGTTGCTTGAGATCGGCTACATGAACATGAGCTTCGGCCACGGCATCTCGGAGTGGAGCCTGAACCTCATCCCCGCCAAGATGCTGCTCATCATATTTCTTGGCTCATTGATCGCGACGGTGTGGGCGCTGGCGCAGACACAGCGTCAGGTTTGTACCCGCAGCGAACTTGGAGTGACTGCCGCAGGGTCAAGCGCAGGCGCAACGCTTGTTGCATTGACGGGCGCGACAATGAGTTGGGTCGTTTGTTGCGCTACCCCCTCATGGATCGTCGGTCTCGCAATGATGGGTATGGGTGTTGCGACCGCAAACTGGCTCGAACCGGCAGGGACATGGGTTGGCGCCGCCGGCTTCGCGTTCCTCGCGGCAACGCTCTGGTGGCAGATCCACAGTATCGCGCAACGCAAAGGCGCAGATCGTGCAGCTGCTTTGCTGGACAATCTTGATACCAGCTCAACGGCTATCCCGGGTTATCGGTAACGTCTGAAGGTTCTCAAAAATGCAGATCGCATCATCGACCCCAGAGAAAATTTCCAAGCCAGCGCGGCACGTTCGAAGCTCGCAAGGACATATTCATATCGATCAAGTTGCGATCAAATTTGGCCGTGGCAAGACCTCCCATCTCGCCGTCACGCAAACAGACATTGAAATCAAGCCTGGCGAGTTTGTCTGCATCCTTGGGCCATCGGGGTGCGGCAAGTCCACCCTGCTGAACAGCATTGCCGGCTATGTCACGCCGACCAGTGGCCGGGTCGTCGTCGACGGGGAAGAGATTCGAGAGCCTGGTCCGGATCGCGGCATGGTCTTCCAGCAGTACTCGCTATTTCCCTGGAAAACAGTGCGCGAGAACATTGCATTTGGACCGCATATCCGTGGTGCATCGAAGCAAGAGACAAGTTCGACAACGGAAACATTTCTCGAGATGGTCGGGCTTGCAAAGTTCGCTTCTCGCTATCCCGCAGAACTCTCCGGCGGTATGCAGCAGCGTGTCGGGATCGCTCGTGCGCTTGCCAACTACCCGCGTGTTCTCTTGATGGATGAACCCTTCGGGGCGCTCGACTCCCAAACCAGACACATGATGCAGGAGAGCCTCCTCAACATCTGGGAGGAGTTCGGCACGACTGTCCTGTTTGTCACCCACGACATCGATGAGGCCGTGTTCCTGGCCGATCGAGTTTTGGTGATGAGCGCAAGTCCCGGCAGCATCATCGCCGACCTTCGCATTGATCTGCCACGTCCAAGGCATGCCGATATGGTCATGGACGCTGAGTTCATTGCCCTCAAGCGGCAGTGCCAGGACTACATTAAATCAGAGAGCGTCAAAGCATTCGAACAGCAGAATGCATGAGTGAAGGGAACTCAAGATGTCAGTAATATCTGTCCCACAAATGCTCACCAGGGTTGCCGCTGTTGCAACGTTATTTGCGGTCACGCTCGGTGTACAACCAGCTGCCTTGGCTGAGGTCAAACTCCGTCAGTACTCCAAGCCGAAGGTCCTGAAGTCATTCAAGTTGCAGGATGGTTCCGGCAAGCCGTTCGGTAATGCGCAACTCAACGGGCGTTGGACGCTTGTGCTCATGGGCTTCACGCATTGTCCAGCAGTCTGCCCCTTTACATTACAGAACCTCGCAGCGGTAAAGCAGGAGCTATCGACACGTGTTTCTCCAGCCAAGCTCCCGCGTGTTGTTTTCATTGGTGTCGATCCGGATCGTGACCTGGAAAACATCGGCGAATACGTCAAACACTTCGACGATGACTTCATCGGCGTCTCCGGTGAATGGACCGAAATCAAAAAGGTCGTTGAGACAATGGACGGCTTTGTCCGAATCGTAGGCAAGGAGAAGGACCCCGTCGCCTACGACGTCAGACACGGTGCAACGGTCAATCTCCTAGATGCGGAAGGGCGTTTGGTGGTTGGAATCTATCCACCATTGGAGCCTAAATCGGCAGCGATTTTTATCGCAGAAACGATGCTGAAACATGCCCGTAAGCAGGCGACAAACTAAAGGGTAGGCGTGATCGTGAAAGCACCTTCGCAAGTCGGGCTGTTGTGTGGATTGTTAGTCTCGTTCTCAGCAACATCTCAAGTCACCCACGCTGAGGCCTTGAAGCTCAAGTTTGAGAACTGTCGTATTGCACTCGGGCCCAAGGTGGCCAAGGTGCACGCTGGCTACTGCAGTATCTCAAATCTATCACCTGATCCCGTAGCCCTAACCGAGGTGACAAGCGCCGCTTATGGTCGGGTGGAGCTGCACCTCAGTGAAATCAAGAACGGCATTGCCTCGATGCGACAGTTGAAGAAGTTGGTCATCGGTGCGGGTGAAACGATCGCACTCAAACCCGAGGGCCTTCATCTGATGTTGATGCAGCCAAAGAAGGTACTCAAGTCCGATGATATGGTTTCGTTCGAGTTTATGACTGCAAAGGACGATGTCATCTCAGTAAAGCTTCATGCAACGCGAAAAGTAGGTCGGAGCAAAGGCAGTCACGCCGGTCATGCCAACCACAAAGGTAGCCATAGTGGGCACAGCCAGACAACGCAGTGATTGGTTGTTTCTAATGAAACCAAGGCGGGAGTGGCAATTCGTTAGGAAACTCGGCGTAGCGATCGCGCTCACCCTAGCGGTACTTCAGTTGGCACAAGGGGCACAGCAAGCCCATGCGGATGGTCTGGGTTACGATGGCTTGCCGCCACAAGAGCTTTGCGGTCTTTGCCATGGCTTGAATGGAATCAGCGCGACCGCGAAGTTTCCGCAGCTGGCAGGCCAAAAGGCGATTTACATTGAGAAGCAGTTGCGTGACTTTCTCAATCGCCATCGCGTCAACGACGGCGGTCAGATGGCAAGCATTGTCACCGAAATCAAACCTGAGCAGTTCGCGGTCGCGGCGAAGCACTTTCAAGGACAACCAGTACCAAAGCCAGATTTGGAAGCGTTATCCGAACTGTCAAAGCAGGATCTGGCATTCGCACGCACCTTGATTGCCACCGGTCGCAGCGCTGACGGTATTCTGGCATGCGTCAGCTGCCACGGGGCAGAGGCTCCCAAACCGGCATACATCCCGCACCTCCGCTCACAACATAAGCGGTATCTCGTCAAGCAACTGCAGGACTTTAAGTCCGGCAACAGGATGAACGACCGAACCAAAACAATGCCCATGATTGCAAAGAAACTATCCGACCGCGAAATCGAAATCCTGGCCGCATACTACGCCGGCCAACCGCGACGTGGAGACTGACATGTCCAATCCTGCAGTTGTCAACTTGGGCGACCGACCAGGAACACCGTTATCATTGGCGCATAGTTCCGATACTGGGAACGCCTCGGCAGTCTATTTGTCCGAAGCTCTTTCCCAGATCAATGAGGGGGCGAGGTTTCTTGACCGGCTCACATTGGATGAGATCAACGCCGTTCGCCGTGTCGCTTCAAGCATTGATGTTGAGGCGGGTGAATGCATCTTTCTCCAGGGTGATCAGCATCAGGGCATATTTCTGATTGAAGCAGGACAAGTGAGGATCTATTACGCCGGGCCGTCGGGCAAGGAAATCACGTTGGCCTATTGGACACCTGGTCATTTCATTGGCGGCCCCGAGGTCTTTGGCGGTGGTCTACATGTCTGGTCCGCAACGGCGATGGAACCCTCGCGATTGTCGTATCTGCCGGGCGCCAAGATACGGTATCTGGCGGAAACAGTTCCAGCAGTGGCACTGGCTATTATCGACGGACTAGTAGCCAAGGGGCGCTGTTACTCGGCGTTGGCCCAGATGCTCGGCACGCGTTCGGTAACAGAACGACTAGCGCAGCTGCTGATTATTCTCGCCTCCGTCGATGGGCAATCCGAAGAAGGACGCATGATTGTCGATCGACGGATTACCCACGAGCAGCTTGCCATGATTGTGGGATCAACACGGCAGTGGGTAACAAGCACACTCGCCCGTTTCCAACGCAACGGGCATATTACAGTCACACGCAGCGCCATCGAAATCGACGATCCTGATAATCTCCGAACGGAGTGCTAGGTCGCACTTGTATTGCGCCCTGCTTGGAGCGCATGGCGAAAGTTTGATCACTTTTCTGCGCACTTGCACAACATAGGTTCAAGACGGTCAGGTCAGGCCCGACCATAATGCCGAGGGTGTAATCGAATACAATCCTGACGCGCTGAGACACCTGAAGGTCGGCAAAAGCCACTACTCTCGGTTCGCAGCGCTCACAGAACGGCTCAATTGGAACAGCTCGAAATGTCCCATGTGCCAAGTGACCAGACAGTATTGAAGGTGCAGGCGGAGTCTGCTCAGAAGGTGGCCGCTCTGCATTGGCAGGATACACGCGTAGCCAAGATATGCGTTGGCTTGTCGTGCGCCAGCCTTGCCTTCCTTGCATTGATCTACCTGAACAATGCGTTTGGTTGGGGGGCGTACTTTTCGCAGCATGTTCCCAAGAATTGGTCCGTTGGTTCAGCCTGCCGGGTTGGTGTCATAGCGGCGCCGCCCGGACGCTCTAGCCGTTCGCAGTTGCATTTTACGTGTGACGACGCAGAACCTACGAGAGCTGACACTGCACAGAGTCTGGATTGCGCGATGGCTGACGCAGCCTGCTCGACCCGACGGATCACGACGACGAGTGTGACCTATATAAAGTGGGACGAGAGCCGGCTGGCCATTGAGGCTGCGACCTCAAACTTGGCTCGAGAAATCGCTTACACACCTGGCGCATTGCAGGTGCTCCAGTCCGCTTGGAACGCAGAGCAAGGCACGATCAAATTTCAGAAGCATCTACGCGACCCATCTCGTAGTCTCGAGCTCTGGATTGCCAATTACCTGCTTTCCATCCTGCTCGGCCTCGGCCTGCTTGCGGCATTGGATGGAGCCCTACTGGTTCCGGCAGAAAAGGCGCGCTTACGAGGCGGAGTGTATCTCTGACAAACTGCTGTCGCTCAGATCCTCTGAAGCCGCATACAACTCGGTCGCGCGTGATGCCCCGTTGCGAGAGGTAAACCATCCGGTGAATTCGCTTGCAACGAATCGCTTGCTATTGGGCGAGCAGATAACGCCTGCACCTGTAGCGGTGGAGTATTTCTTATTCTGACAATTAGTATTTTGAGAAACAAATAAAAGTATTAGCTTCGGCATTATTCGTTTTACCAATTTTCAAAAAACATAATGCAGCCGTTTTTGAAATTGAATTGTTGCACCACACCGTTCGGCCTGCTGCATACGGGAGTTCCCGACAAGACAAGTTAGCGGCCGCGTATGAGAGTCACGCTAGAGGGGCGCTTAGCGGCTCGTAAGGATTAGAGATGACATGATTGTCTCTGCCGAATCGACTTTTGTTGTCACGATCATTGCTGTCCATATCGCGGCGGCACTTCTCGGTCTTATTGCGACGGGAACAATTGCACATCTGGCATGCCGGCGCCTTGTTTTCGACGAACCCGTCTCTGACCCAGCACTGATCAATCAACTTCAGAGCTTGAGCATTCTCGCCCTGTGCATCGTTATCGGATCGAGCGCAACATTGGTTGTCTTGTGGATGGAACTCTATTGCATCCCTGGCGACGAACCGATGATTTTCCGAATTGATCTTGCGCGCATTCCAAGCAAGACCACAGCGAAAGTCATGCTGGCGCTTGTTCTCGCAGTCTGTGCGCTAGCGGTCGACCGTTATCCATTGCTGGCATTACGAGACATCAGTCGAGCCAGAGGTCGCGCAACAAGTGTACGCGAGTTCTTCGAGCTCAGCCTTTTCGCAAGCGCACCTTTCATCTGTTGGGTCGCGATTGTTGGAATTGCGCTTATTCCGGCTTTACGGACCTGGTCGGCATTCAGTCTTCTTGCTGCCACTGTTACCGTCTGGCTAATTGTCCTCTCCGCGTTGCTCTTGATGAGTCTTATCGCCCGTGCTCAGACGCGATCACAAATTGGGTCGCGCCTTAAGTCCCGATCCATGGTCGGCAAAAGCATATTGGAGGGTGTCAACGAGGAGGGGGAGAACTCCTTCCTATTCACGCTTCACGACGCCGAAATTGGTCAACTCACAGCGTCAGTCACTAGAGACCCCAGCACCGGTGAGTACCGGCCGGTGATCCAGCTCACTTTGCCCCCCGAGGCGAGTGGCTCAAGCCCAACACAGAATGTCATCTGGAGCACAAAAGCGGACTTTGTCGTGAAGACCGACGGATCAAGTGCAACCCGTAGCGAAGGCATCAGTGATGTCCTGCACAGCGCCAGAGGATTGTTTTCGCGCACCAAGCCGAAGTTTCGCGCAGCGTAGCGCGTGCGCTCTCGGGGCGGGGGCGGGCCAGACGAAGAACAATATCGGACAGCGATTGAGGGGCCGATTGTATTGACAGAAGGGAGACTGGAAGATGGGAAAATTCAGAGTTCTGTTTCTAGGAGTGTCAGGATTTGTCGTTATATTAGCGGGGCTACTGTTTTCGGGCGTGCTTCATCAACCTGCCAGTGGACGACTGGGTCTTTCGAGTGCAATCGGCGGATCATTTCAGCTGACATCGCATGAGGGTAAGCGCTTTGACAGCAATCAACTGAATGGAAAACCGTTCGCGCTGTTCTTTGGCTTTACGTACTGCCCTGAGATT
>JBCDBQ010000146.1:0-13216 GCA_039183375.1 Pseudomonadota bacterium | reverse complement strand
TAGGACAGCCAGCATGAGATCTTTGCGGCCCTTGTACTTGATACCTGCTTCGACGGCATCAAAGCGCACGCCTTTGATTGCCGGTATTTCGGGCTGTGTGGCAGGGGCAAATGGAGAAAGCGTTGTATCGTGGGCCATTGACTTTGAATTCTCGGGCTTGAGTTTCGAGCTGCTGGCCGGCTATTGGCGCAGCGTTGGGTCCAAATACTCAATCTGCGCCTTTTCGCGCAAGAGGTCAGCCATTGTTCTTGCCCGATCATGCATGATCCGATTTCGGATGCGATCCTTCACGGCATCAAATGTAGGGGCTTGGCGCTTGCGCTTGTCGACCACCTTGATGACATGCCAACCAAGTTGTGATCGCACTGGCAATGCGATCTCTCCGACGGGTGTCTCAAAAGCGGCTTTCTCCATTGCCGGTGCCAAATGACCGCGACCAAAATATCCAAGATCGCCGCCTTTGGTACTGGAGTTGCTATCTTGTGAGTTCTGGCGCGCCAATTCTGCGAAGTCACCATCATGCGCGATTTGCTCAAAGATGGCTTTGGCCTTGTCCTCAGTCCGGACCAGAATATGGCTTGCGCGGACCTCTTCTCTGCCGCTGAAATTCTTGATCTGAGCATCATAGTATGCGCGCGTTTCCGCATCACTCACCTGGTTACGGATCTTCTCGTTGAAGAACGCGTCGCGTAAGTTTCGGCGGTCCCAGTAGTGCGTCGGTGTCTTGAATATGGCGGAAGAGTTGACCTTCTGCTGCACCGCAGCCTCGGCGAACAGTTCATTTTGAATGAGAAACTCGATGATTAGGCGGCGACGCATGGCTGCTGGATGCTGCGCAAGATCACTCGCAATTTCTGCTTCCGCCAGACGCATATCGGCTTCGGTGATGGCGCGACCGTTAACTTTTGCAACTATGGCTCCATCAGCGGACAGAGCTAGGCTCGGCAGAGCCAAAAAGAAAACTACAACCGACACGCGTACAGCCATAGCGGCAGGACAGAGAACTGATGTCACCGAATTTACCCTCAGATTGTGATCGCAGTTGAGCCCCGCAGCCCGTCCGAATACCTCATCTTAGGCGTATTCCACGCCGATCCCCGGATTGTTCGGTAATCGTTGATGCTACTCACTCTTAACACCGTTCTAGCAGGTCGAATTCCGGCGAAATCATGGCTAAAACGCCAATGTGCACTTCGATCAATTGACAAGCGGCTATGTGGATTCCTATTTCTTGGACAAGACACTGCCCCCTGCTGCCATTAGTCCCGGTAAGTGATGTCTCGGTAACGCGGCAAAGGAGGTGGTAATCCGCTATAGGTTGTGCCCTGGGTGACTGACCGCCATCATCCGGTCGCTTAGCCATTACAACCAAGCCATCTACGGTAAGGATTACAAAAATTATGCTTTCTTTCGGGCAATTTGCATCGAAGATCTTCGGTTCGTCCAACGATCGTCGCGTTCGCGCTTACAGCAGCCGCGTCGAGGCGATCAACGCTCTTGAGTCCGAGATTGAAGCGCTTTCGGACGAACAGCTTCGTGCCCGCACTGAGGAATTTCGCCAGCAACTGGCTGACGGCGCCAATCTGAATGATTTGGTGGTGCCGGCCTTCGCGACCGTTCGAGAGGCAGCGAAGCGGACGCTCGGGCAGCGTCATTTCGATGTCCAGATGATCGGCGGGATGGTCCTTCACGAGGGCAAGATTGCCGAGATGAAGACCGGGGAAGGTAAAACCCTGGTCGCAACCTTGGCTGTCTACCTCAATGCCCTGACCGGCAAAGGTGTTCATGTCATCACCGTCAACGACTACCTCGCCAAGCGCGATGCCGAGTGGATGGGGCAGGTCTACAAATTCCTGGGTCTGACGGTCGGCTGCATTGTGAACGAGCTTGAAGATCAAGAACGGGCGGATGCCTATGCCGCTGATGTCACCTACGGCACCAACAACGAGTTCGGGTTCGACTATCTCCGCGACAATATGAAAATGTCGAAAGAGGAGATGGTTCAGCGCGGCCACTATTTCTCGATCGTCGACGAAGTGGACTCGATCCTGATCGATGAGGCGCGGACACCGCTTATCATTTCTGGTCCGGTCGATGACAAGGCGGATCTCTATACCGCCGTCGATGCGCACATGCCCGAGCTTGTCAAAGATCCGGTTCGTTATGAATTGGATGAAAAGCAGCGGACGGTTGCGCTCACCGAGGAAGGCAACCAGTGGATTGAAGAGAATCTGGGCGCCGCAGGTTTGCTGACAGGCACGCTCTACGACATCGAGAACGTTTCGATTGTGCACCACGTCAATCAGGCGCTGAAAGCACATACGCTGTTCACGCGTGACAAGGACTACATTGTCAAGAACAACGAAGTTGTCATCATTGACGAGTTCACCGGACGTATGATGGCTGGACGCCGCTACTCCGAAGGCTTGCACCAAGCGCTGGAAGCCAAGGAGAAGGTCGAGATCCAACCTGAGAACCAGACCCTGGCATCGATCACTTTCCAAAACTATTTCCGCCTCTATGACAAGCTAAGCGGAATGACGGGTACGGCTGCGACCGAGGCCTCAGAATTCCTCGATATCTATGGCCTGGACGTTCTCGAAATCCCGACCAACCGAGAAGTTGGCCGGCTTGACGAAGATGATGAGATCTACCGGACCGAGGACGAGAAATGGCGCGCGATAATTAAGGAAATCGTCGCCGCCAAGGAGCGGGGTCAGCCATGCCTGGTCGGTACCGCTTCGATCGAGAAGAGTGAACATCTTTCCGAGCTTCTGAAGGCAGAGAAGATCGAGCACCAGGTTCTCAACGCGCGCTACCACGAACAGGAAGCGATGATCATTGCCCAGGCCGGTGTGCCGGGTGGGATTACAATTGCGACCAACATGGCTGGTCGAGGCACGGACATTCAGCTGGGCGGCAACGCCGACATTCGCGTTGCAGATGAAGCCGGTGAACCGGAAGCGGCGGACTTTTCTGCCAAGGAAAAGGTGATCCGCGAAGAAGTCGGCAAGCAACGCGAAAACGTTCTTTGTGCAAGCGAGCACGTAGAACTCGAGCCACCAAAGGGCAATCGTCCGGCCAAAACAGTCGACAAGCCCGGCGGCTTGTACGTGATTGGTACTGAGCGCCACGAGAGCCGCCGGATCGACAACCAGTTGCGTGGCCGTTCAGGTCGTCAGGGTGATCCAGGCCGATCGAAGTTCTACCTGTCGCTTCAGGATGATCTGATGCGGATCTTCGGATCTGACAAAATGGACGGTATTCTCAAGACACTCGGCCTCAAGGATGGTGAGGCGATCATTCACCCGTGGATGAACAAGTCACTAGAGATGGCCCAGAAGAAGGTTGAAGCGCGCAACTTCGACATTCGTAAGCAGATCCTCAAGTACGACGACGTGATGAACGACCAACGTAAGGTCGTCTTTGAACAGCGTCTCGAATTCATGTCGAGCGACGACGTCAATGAGATCGTCACGGACATGCGTCACGACGTTGTTGAAGCCTACGTCACGCAGCATATTCCTCCCAATGCTTACGCGGAGCAGTGGGATGTTGATGCACTTAAAACCGCGATCGACCAGCTCTTCCAGGTCGACCTACCCATTCCGGACTGGGCGGCGGAAGAAGGTATCGCTGACGAAGAAATTCGTGAGCGCATCATCGAAGTTGTTGACGGCAAGGCCGAGGAGAAAGTTGTCGAAGTTGGCGAGGCCATGCTGGCCAACTACGAGAGCGCGAAAGAGCTTGTTGGCTTCGTGGGCGGTAACGAAAACCTGACGAAGCTGCTGGATGATCCAGGCGAGCATCTTGAGGATATCGGTCGTTTCCTTCTGAATTCCGGCGAGGGCGAAGTACGCCTCAATGGTATGTCGCGCCAGCAGGCCAACGAGCAAGCTGGAATGATTGGCTATCAGTTTCTTGCTGACTATACGGACGCCAGTCAGCTCGTTGCCGAAGTTGACGCAGCGGACGACAAGTCGGCCAAGGCTATGGGTCAGCTGCGCATCCGCTACATCGAGAAGTCCGTGCTGTTGCAAACGCTGGATCATCTCTGGCGTGAGCACCTCGTCATGTTGGAGCATCTCCGCGAGGTGATTGGCTTCCGTGCCTATGGTCAGCGTGATCCATTGAACGAATACAAAACTGAGGCTTTTGTGTTGTTCGAAGGGCTGCTGACGAAGCTACGTGAGGCGGTCACTGGTCAGTTGATGCAGATTAACGTTGCCCAAGACGACATTGACGATCTTTACGGAACAGATCCGGAGCTTCCCGAAATGGAGGCCTATCAAGAGGATGCGGAGCCGGTTTTCGGTGAGTACGCGATGGCTCAAGCTGCTTTGGCTAATGAAGAGCGCGCGCTGGAGTATGCCGATGCTGGTGATGTCCGGCTTGCACCCGTACGCACCCGGCAGTCCGCGGACGAAATAGATCCGAATGATCCGTCGACGTGGGGCAAGGTTGCCCGCAATGCCCCCTGTCCTTGTGGTTCAGGCAAAAAGTACAAGCATTGTCACGGCCGTTATTAGTGCCAGCTTCGTGCTTCAGCCAGATGCGCGCGATCATCGTGCGCTTCGCTGCGGCCGTTCAGATTGATCTTGGCTAGCCCCGTGCCAGCAACTCGCGGATCTTGCCGTGAACGCGATCCGGACTTATCAGGGCCGCGCGCACAAGACGATCGAATCGTTGCGTGAAGTCACGGACCTGCTCCTGCCCGGTGATAACCAGGTACGCCTCGCCGATGTAGAGAGCGACGCGTTGCTTTCCGAAAACCGTGAACGGTGCAGAGAAGTTCGTGGTTCCATCGTAAAGATGCAATCGCAAAGCTGGGTAACGTTCCTCGCAGATGCGTGCCATGTGCTCTAGCTGACGGCGGCATCTTGCAACCGTGACGCTGCGCCAAAGCCCTGATTGCGCGGCGACATCCTGCAAGGTCTGGACGGGCATTGCGATTTCAACATCCATATCATCAAGAGAGATTTCTCCGAGGATGTTCTCGACGCGGCTGCCGCGGGCGTCGGCTGCCTTGCGATCGCGTTCTTGTTGTTCCGTCTGTTCATCGTTGAGGCTCAGCATGTCAGGCAGTGTTGATGGCACGTATCGCAGTTTGGTTCCGGCTGCTTCAGCACGCCACCGTGCTAGTGGAGACGACTGATCCGCGGCTTCGGCTTGTTCTATCTGCCAACTGCTGGAGACTTCCTGCCGGCCCTCCGGCGCATTTTCAATGGCCAGGAGCCAATCGGTAGAAACGCCACTGGCGACTGCCAACCGCCGTAGCGCTTCAACTCGTGGGAGTCGCACTTTATCAGCTGACAGAAACTGACTGAGAGCAGATCGGTCGATATCGGCTTTGCGCAGCAGGGCCATTTTGCTCTCACCCTGGCCTTCAATAATCTCTTTGAGGCGTGCCCTAAAGCAATCGGCAAGCTCACGCTTGTCCATGGTGAATTTACCTGTTTGTTGTGAATCTACAATAAATGTGTGATTCTGTTTCTCAAAT
Organism: Pseudomonadota bacterium; assembly: GCA_039183375.1. GTDB lineage: Bacteria > Pseudomonadota > Alphaproteobacteria > Rhizobiales > Hyphomicrobiaceae > Tectiglobus. The sequence continues at coordinate 7,716 of JBCDBQ010000146.1, read as the reverse complement.
AGTACTTAGTCGATATAATCACATGGCTGTCAAATGACGGATTGATGCGCATCATGCGCTCATGTCCAGCCCTCCCCCTCATTCTTCATTCGCAGACAACCAAACATCACAACGTCGGCTCTCCATGCGACATCCGGAATGGCCAACCGTACTTATCGCCATGGTCTGCTATGTCGGCTGGCTCATAGTCATGGCTTGCTATGAGCTGACCGGACCATGGCTGTCTGGCGCGCTGCTCGTGGTTGTGCTGACGCTGCATTCATCGCTGCAGCATGAGATCATTCACGGTCATCCGTTTAGAAACCGGCATGCCAATACGCTGCTGGGATGCCTGCCGCTTGGTCTTTGGATTCCATTCGAAAGGTACCGAGATCTTCATCTCAAACATCACCATGACCACTGTCTGACGGATCCCTACGACGATCCGGAAAGCAACTACCTCCTTCGGGATGAGTGGCACGAGCTATCTAGGCCTGCTCAATCGTTGTTAAGGTTCAACAATACGTTGCTCGGTCGTATGGCCATTGGTCCAGCCTTAAGTCTGGCCTCGCTATATCGCCAGGACTTTGAGCGCATTCGACGTGATGACCTTGCCATTCTGCGTGCCTATCTGTGGCATGGCTTGGGCCTCATGAGTGTCGGAGCAGTATTGGTGTTCGCCTCAGAGATGCCGCTTTGGCTCTACGCGCTGTGCGCGTACCTGGCGATGTCGGTTTTGAAGATCCGCACTTTTTTGGAGCATTGTGCGTTTGAGGCCGTCACGCATCGTACGGCTATTGTCGAAGACCGGGGACTACTTGCCTTACTCTTTCTCAACAACAATCTCCATGCCGTACACCATCGGCGCCCTGGTCTGCCATGGTATGAATTGCCCGGTCACTATCGGCAGCATCGTGCGACGTACGTGAAGCGCAACAATGGCTATGTCTTGCCGTCCTATTGGTTCATAATTCGTCGGTATCTATTGCGTTGTAAGGATCCGGTTTCTCATCCCTGGGTCTCGGAAAACAAGCGCAGCTCGAAGTCTGCTGAATTGCAATCGGTGAAAGTCAGGCAGCAATAAAGCCCGTGATAGTCAGCGCGTCGCTCTTGCGCCGGGTAGATTACTAACCTCGTGATGCCAACTCGCTTCACTGTTGTTGACGAGCGCCTCGCATTGTGTTGCGGGAAACGGTCGACGCACAAATGCTTCATCGGTTAGACTGGGGTCAAGTGAAGCGACTTTGCTTCAGAAATCCACCAGTCCAAGGAGCAATACTATGGCGAGCCAAGCCGAGAAGGGCGCTGCGTTTCGCGCTCTGCACGAACGCGAGGGTGCGTTCATTATTCCCAACCCTTGGGACGTCGGCACAGCTATCATGATGCAGGGTATGGGCTTTGAGGCGTTGGCCACGACCAGCTCTGGGTACGCGACCACGCTCGGACGGTTTGATGGTCAGGTCACCCGCGACGAGAAGCTGGAGCACTGTCGGCAGATTTCGAATGCGGTGGATATTCCAGTCAGTGCAGATATGGAGAACTGTTTTGCAGATTCTCCGGAGGGTGTCGCAGAGACGATCCGACTTGCCGGCGAAACCGGTTTGGTTGGCTGTTCGATCGAAGACTATGACAACAAGCCTGATCCTGGCATCTACGATTTCGACTTGTCAGTTGCGCGCGTCAAAGCTGGTGTCGAGGCGGCGAACGCCATGGATTTTCCTTTCACGATCACGGCTCGCGCGGAAGGCGTCTTGCGCAAGAAGCACGATCTCGATGAGGCAATCCGCCGGCTTAAGGCGTTTGAGGACGTTGGGGCGCATGTGCTCTACGCACCCGGGCTCACCACAAATGAAGACGTCCGCAAGGTCATTGATGCCGTATCTAAACCGGTGAATGTTCTGACGCTGCCGCACTTCAAGATGGATGAGCTTGCTGCGGCTGGTGCGAAGCGCATCAGTCTCGGTGGTTGGTTGGCTCGGGCCGCGACAGGTGGCTGGTTGCGTGCTGCTCAGGAAATGAAAGACGCTGGGACGTTTGCAGAGCTCAGCAATGCGGCCAGCGGCAGAGATGTTGCAAACGTTCTGAAGGCCAAGTAGCCCGCGGTTTGCTGGCGACTTGCGAACCCAGTCAAACTGTGCGGTCTGTCCTAGGTCCGGCGTTTTTCAACAAGGACGCCGGACGCAGCCAGCTTTTCAATGGCATCATCGTCAAAGCCATGTTCGGCCAACACCTCGCGTGCATGAGCCGAGAACTTTGGCGGGGTGGACTTATAACCGCCGGGCGTGCGTGACAGACGCACCGGTGTTCCCATGCCTTTGTACCAGTCGTCTTCATATACCATGCCGCGCGCACGGGTGTGCTCGCTCTCGGCCACTTGTCCGGTGTTGAGCACCGGACCGCAAGGTAATCCTGACTTCAGGAGCTCAAGGGCGAACGCAACGCCGTCGACCTCGGCTAGTTTGGCCATGATAATTTCGTTTAACGCATCGCGATTGTTAAGACGGTCACCGTTGGTCGCGAAGCGCTCATCGTCTGCCAACTCCGGCCGGCCGAGTACTTCACATACCTTTTTGAATGCCCGATTGTTGCCTGCGCCCAACATAACTGGGACCGTCTTTGTCGGGTACATACCGTAGGGCACGAGATTGGAGTGCTGGTTGCCGGTCAGCTGTGGGACCTTGCCTGATAGAAAGTAGTTGGGGAAATGCGGATGCATCAGAGACAGGGCCGAGTCGTAAAGGGTTACTTCGATCGCCTGCCCCAGTCCGGATGAACTCCGATCGTGAATCGCAAGTAGAATGCCGATAACGCAGTAGAGCCCCATCGAGAGATCAACAACTGGCAGGCCAAGTCGCATCGGTCCGGTGTCCAGCGAGCCGTTGACGCTGTAATGACCGGCCATGGCGCCGACGATACCGTCATAGCCGGGGAAGCCACCTAGTGGGCCGTCATTGCCGAAGCCAGAAATTTTGCAATAGATGAGGTGCGGAAAGCGCTCCTTCAATTGCTCGTAGCCAATGCCCCAGGACTCCATCGATCCTGGCTTGAAGTTCTCAATCAGGACGTCGGCGTCTGCCAGGAGCTTGAGTAGAACTTCGCGACCTTCTTCTTTCGAGAGATCAAGGCCAACTGAGCGCTTGTTTCTATTAATGCCAATGAAATACGCGGCATCGTCATCGTGGAACGGAGGTCCCCAATCACGGACCTCGTCGCCCTGCGGCGGCTCGAGCTTGATGACGTCTGCACCGTGATCCGCCAACAACTGGGTGGCGAACGGGCCGCCAAGCACGCGGCTCAAATCAACAACTTTGACGCCGCTTAGTGCACCACCTGTCTTGGAGTTGTCCGTCTCTGGTGCATCCTTTGCCATCCTGTTTCCTCACACATTTTTTTTTGTTTGGTTGGTCTGATGAAGTGTTGTTATTCCGCTGCTTCATTCGCCTCGTTCAGGATCGTTTCGCCTGGCTGAACCATTGAGAACACGACAGGTTCATCGCTGATCTCGACCTTTCCATCCTGTTGTCGGGCAATCGTGAAGCGTGAGTTTTCGAGATCTCCCTCGCCGGGGAAGTCTTCCCGGAAGTGTGCGCCTCGGCTGTTCTCCCGCTGTAGCGCTGCGAGCGTGATGACACGTGAAATCTCGACAAGTGAGCGCAGGTTCAACCAATCGTGCCAAGTGAGGTTGAATGCGCGGTTCGAGTCGACAACACCGGTCTTCATCAATGTGGATTCAATATTATCGAGCTGGCCAAGGGCGCTTTCGAGACCTGGCTTTTCTCGCAGAATGCCAACCTGATCCCACATCAGGTCCTGGAGCTGATCGCGAAGTACATGCAGATTGCCGGTTGAGCGCTCCAATGGATATGTCGCGCGGGCGATCTCAGCTTGAATTACTTCTTCATCGGGCTGTCGCCAGTGCGGGTTCTGGGCGATGAAGCCTGGCATGACGTCACCGGCGATGCCACCGAACACTGTCGAATTGGCTATGCCATTGCCACCGAGACGGTTTGCGCCATGCACGCCACCAGCATCTTCACCGGCTACGAAAAGACCAGGGATGGCGGTTGATGTATCGGTTTCGCAAACGACACCGCCCATGTGATAGTGAGCTGTCGGAACAACCTCGACGAGGCCGCCGGCTAGATCGAAGCCACAATCGGCGCAACGCTCGACCATGCCTTTGAACTTCTTTGCGACGATGTCCGCGCCGAGGTGCTCCATCTGGATATAGAGGCCGCCTAGGGGCGTTGTTCGGCCAGCGCGCATCTCAGCGTACATGGCACGTGAGACAACATCTCGTGTGGCCCGCTCAAGTTTATCATCATAGTTGCCCATGAAGCGCTCTTTGTCGCCATTGAGCAGGTAACCTCCAGCACCACGCAGTCCTTCTTCGAGAACGGTACCTGTCATGCGCGTGTCTGGGCCAGCGAGCAAACCGGTCGGATGGAACTGCACCATCTCCATGTCACGCAGGCTAAGTCCGGAGCGCAATGCCATGGCCAGGCCGTCCATGGATTTGTCGCCGGATGGCGTGTGGTAGCGGTACATGGTTGGACCGCCGCCAGTGCCGAGCAGGATGGCCTTTGCTTCAACCAGCTTGAAATTGCCTGTGCGCATATCGATCATCAGGACGCCGGCCATGCTTTCACCAGCCCTGTCAGGAATGAAGGCGACGGCGCGGTGCTCTTCCAGGCGGTCCACGTTGCGTGCCCAGACCTGTTCCATCAGGCGGTTGACGATTTCAATGCCTGTCAGGTCACCCTTGTGGACGGTACGGTCGAATGTCTGACCGGCAAAGGCCTTGCCATGAAGTGTGCCGTCCGGATTGCGATCAAAGAAACAGCCAACTTCGTTTTCAAGCTCACGGATGCGCTCGATGGCCTTCGTGACCAGAGTCCAGGCAAGCTCCTGATGTGGCAGCCATTTGCCACCATGGATGGTGTCCATGAAGTGGCGTTCGATTGAATCTGCCGGGTGGACGGCAACATTGTATCCGCCCTGGACCATCCGGCTGCATCCGGATTTACCGAGCAAGCCTTTACAGGCGACGGTAATCGACAAGTGCGGCGCAGTTTGATGCGCGTGGAGGGCTGCAAAGAGACCGGCGCCCCCTGCGCCGAGGATCAGAATGTCTGTCTTATGACGCTCAAGCATCGCAGGCCTCACAGAAAACGGAGAAGGAACAGGGCACCGACAACGACAGCGATTAGAATGGCCACAGTCGCCATACGCTTTTGATCGGGGTCCCAGGGCAGATTCTCAATCAGCATCAGGCGGATGCCGCCAAGTAGATGGACGGCAAGTAGTACGATCAGGCCAGTCTCGGCAAATTTCACGAGTGGGCTATCTGTCCACCTGAGGAACGACTCCAGTTTCGCTTCGCCCTCAATTGCAAGGCCAAGCGCCAGAAAGTGCAACGGGAGAAAGCAGGCGAGGAGAATGCCGGAGATCCGATGGATCATCGCTGCATACCAAAGGATGTCTTTGCGGTAACTCGTGTCGCGGCGATTTTCGATACGAACGCTCATGAGAATACCACCGCTGCTACGGCACGCATGCCAAGGATGACAAGGACGACACACATCGCAATTGCAAAGATATCGGCGATGGCATTATCTAATGGTGTCCATTCTCGGATGACGGTGCGAATGCCAATGGCTCCATGTACTGATGCCAGCAGCACGAAGGCTGCATAGAACAGGCCCCAGGTCATACTGCCGCCCGTGCGTGCCAAGATCTGATCTGCTGTCAGTTTCTCAGAGATCGCGTGAAAGATCACAGCGACGTGGAGCAGAATGAACGGGATCATCAGAAGCGCCGTGACGCGCTGTACGATATAGAGACGGATCTCGGTCATTTGAGTTCCCCGCGAATATAGGCCTTCATGGTCAGCCGTTTCAGACCGGCGATCGACGCTGTCGGATTGAGGCCCTGCGGGCAGTGCGCTTCACAGCTTTGATGTGTGTGGCATGCGTGGCATCCACCATCGGAAGCAACTGCTTTCAAGCGTTCAGTCTGACCACCATCCCGTACATCGTTGACTAACGACCAGGCACGGTTGAGTGCTGCTGGACCGAGGTATTCAGGGTTCCACCGAACGGTATCACAGGCAGCGAGACAGATTCCGCAGTTGATGCACTCGATGGCCTCGTCGGCTTCGATACGTGCTTCGTCGCTGGGCGATATCAATTCCGGCGGATCGTGCCGTGTCTTGGTTGGTGAGAACGTCGCGTTTGCATCCTGCCATTTCTCGAAGAAGCGGGACATGTCCGTGGCGAGATCTTTAATGACCGGCAGGTTCGCCAGTGGACCAATCTCGATCCGGCCGCTTTCGACAACATTCGCTACGTGCGTTCGGCACGTCCAACGGGGCCGCCCGTTGACGGTCATCGCGCAAGAGCCGCAGACGCCAACGCGGCAGGCAAACCTGTAGGACAGTGTGGGATCGGCATAACGCTGTATCCAAGTTACAACGTCGAGCACTGTCTGGTTCTCGCGCTGCGGAACGTCGAAGGTCTGGTAGCCACCTTCGTCATCGCCACGCCACACCTTGACCTGCATTGTGGGCATCGTGCCCTGCTCGCCTGATTGATCGATTGCCGCCTGCGCCGTCATGTTTGCCTGGCTCTTGGTTGCTTCGAGGTTGCTGCTGGATAGACATAGCGAATTGGCGGAATTTTGCCAGTTATAGCGCCAATTAGACTTACTTGGCGCTTGCTTAAGAGATGCTGAATGAGCTTTGCAGCGATCATCCAGGGGCTGATGGTAATTCTGCGTGCCACGTTTGACTGATGGTTGCGCGCCTTTCCCCCGCTGGCAATAATCACGTTCAAACCACAAGGTAATAATAACGTCGGCAAAGACCGACCAGATCTCCATCAGATCGAAAGGAAACGCCCGGTGCCAGGAAAGACACTGTTCGATAAAATCTGGGATCGTCACGTGGTGACGGAGAAGTTCGGCAAGACACTGCTCTATATCGACAGGCACTTGTGTCACGATGGATCGATGTTCGGGTTTGAGCGCTTGCGCCAGAACAATTGGAAACTGCGGCGTCCGGACCAGACATTTGCGACGCCGGATCACTACACTCCGACACATACGGCGTCGCTTGATGAACTCAATGATCCGCGTGCAAAGGAAATTGCGCTTGCGATCAACAAGAATGGCGAGGAATTCGGTATCACCTTTTTTCCATGGGGTGATGAGCGCCAGGGTATTGCCCACGTGGTCGGGCCGGAACAGGGCATAACCTTGCCAGGCATCACGCTTGTTTGTGGCGACAGTCATACCTCAACGCATGGCGCGCTAGGCTGTATTTCATTTGGCATAGGGTCATCTGAGGTAACTCACGTTATGGCAACCCAGTCATTGTGGCAGACGAAACCCAAGACGATGCGGGTCAATGTCAATGGTAAGCTCGGCTTTGGTGTTACTGGCAAAGACGTAATCCTGGCGATTATACGCCAGATCAGTGCCGCGGGGGGAACCGGGTACGCCATAGAGTTTGCTGGTTCAGCTATTCGTGACATGTCGATGGAGGGTCGTTTGACCATCTGCAACATGACGATAGAGGGTGGCAGCCGCATTGGTATGGTTGCACCTGACGAGACAACCTTTGAATACATCAAAGGGCGGCCATTTGCTCCCAAGGATAAGAAGTGGGATGAGGCCATGACGTTTTGGCAATCACTGCCATCCGACTCCGATGCTGCGTTTGATCGGGAAGTGGATGTA
>JBCDBQ010000145.1:0-13224 GCA_039183375.1 Pseudomonadota bacterium | reverse complement strand
GTCTCGTCATCCAGAGCAAGCAAGAGTGTTTCGGCCGAAACCACATTTTCTGAGGACAAGAGCGCATCCGCAGACTTGTTGCCGGTCGCCGAGAAGCTCTGCCAACGCGTAGCGGATCGCCTTGTTGCAAGTTCACTCTCTGGCGGCACACTTGTCGTTAAGCTTAAGACTGGGGACTTTCAAACCCTGACCCGCAACCGCCGGCTGCCAGTCGCCACACAACGCGCCGATGTTCTCGCCCGTCATGCCGCGCAGATCATTCAGCAGGAGTGCGATGGACGCTGGTTCCGCCTACTCGGCATCGGCGTGAGTGATGTTGGTCCTGCCGACGAAGCCGACCCACCAGACTTGTTTGAATAAGGCTCACAGAAACCATGACTGTCTCGCAACCCTTCCGAGATGGCGCGCCTTCGCGTAAACGGTAAAGATCGATCTGTCTGGCTCTCAAGATATTCACATAGGGTGGATTGCATTGCAGAAAACCGTTCTCGTCACCGGCGACTCATCCGGCATAGGTCGCGCCACTTGTGAACAGCTCGCGCAGAGTGGTTGGAAAGTCTTTGGTGCCAGTCGCAGAAACCTACCGACCGATGGCTGGAGCCATCTAACCATGGATGTGACCGATGAAGCGTCTGTTGCGGGCTGCCTGGACACAATAATCACTGATGCCGGTCGGCTTGATGCTGTTGTTCATAGCGCCGGGCAAAGCTTCGTGGGTGCGGTCGAAGAGGCCACGATAGAAGAGACGACCAAGCACTTCGATCTCAATGTCTTTGGTACCGTGCGTATTCTGAGGGCAGCACTGCCGATCATGCGCAAGCAGGGCGGCGGCAAGATCATAATCATCGGCTCAATTGGTGGTCTCATCGGCCTACCATTCCATACCTACTACAGCGCCGGGAAGTTTGCCTTAGACGGTTTGGTTGAAGGCGTTCGTCCTGAAGTTTCACCCTTCGGGATCGATGTCTCGATCGTGCACCCCGGCGATATCAATACCGAAATCGGACAACACCGCGTTGCGACGGCCAATAGCGATACCAGCTCGCCCTATCACGAGGCCTACACCAGATTTGTCGCCCACTACGCGCAAGCAGAACACGATGGCAGCTCGCCCGAGCTCGTTGCCCGCCACATCGAAGCGGCGCTTGCGAAACGCAAGATGCCGGTGCGCTCTCTTGCCGGCAAGACACTCGAAAAACTGGGCGTCGTCGCCAAGCGCCTGATGCTGTCAAAGCACTTCGAAGTCTTGATGTCTGTCGCTTACAGTCCGGGCTCCGCGAAGAAAAAGTGACCTAGCTTTTGGTCGGTCCTCTTGCCGGGGCATTGATCATGGCAACGCCCACGATCGTCGCTAACACGCCCAGCGCCAGAACAGTGGTGAGTTGTTCGCCGAGGATGACGACACCCAGCAAAACGCTGAGGCCGGCACGCAGATAGGCCTGGCTTGCAACACCCATGGACCCCAGCGTACGGAGAAGCCTGAAGTACAGCAACAGTGCGAATCCGGTGCAGAAGACGCCCAGAATGACCGCCGCTGCAACGGCCTCTAGAGTTGGCGCCAATGTCCACGGCTTCTCGAAGACGAGACTGACAGGCACCAGACAGAGCGTGGCGATGATCATCGTACCTGCAGCCGTGACCGTCGGGTGTAAATGGTTGAATCGTTGCTTGCCATAAATTGCTGCACCGGCATACATGACGGCCCCTGTCAGGACAGCCAACTGTGCGATGACTTCCTGGCCAAGATTGTTCAAAGCATCAAAGCCGATGATCATGACCACACCGGCAATTCCGAACAAACAACCGAGCACTTTCCAGACCGTTGTTGCTTCGTGCCGAGTCCAGAACATTGTGAACAGCAACACGAATATCGGCGCCGTCGAATTTAGGACGCCGGCGAGACCGCTATCGACGTACTGCTGGCCCCAAGCAAGGATCGTCCAGGCACCGGTACTATTCAGAAACGCCTGGACAAACAACATACGGCTAGTTCGGAGATCGACTGACCATTCCAACCGCATGGCATAGGCCACGATCACCAGAATAGCCGCGGCGATGCTGACACGTATGGCAATCAACGTCAGGGGCGGAATACTGTCGAGGGCGATCTTGATCCAGAGGTAGGACGAGCCCCAAAGCACTGCGAGGCAACCGAGGAGCGATAGCTCGACGAAAAGATTGTGCGTTCTGTCTGTCATCCAAGCTTGTTAGCACGCCGAGAACAGACTTGTTTCGTTATTCATCGAAGTATGCCGACTAGATCTTACCCGCGTATGTTGATCTTAGATGAGCGCACGAGGCGAGCGCGCAATCTCATTGCTCCCATGCGCACAAACCCGACCAGCAGCTCAAGTAAACAACAACGCAGCTGACAATTATCGCAGTCGTCGTCGGATCGTTAACCTCAGGATGAAAAGCACTCGTCGGCGTAGCAATTGCGTGGTGCAGACCCACGTCTTGCACACGACATCTATCCAACTGATGCATGGTTACCGGTTAACCAATACATTCGGGAAACACTTCTCATTTTAGAAATATTGACTAGTTCCATCCACTTTTGTAGCGATGCACGGCAGTTATTTCGGCAGCTGACAAGTCATCACAACTCAGGAATGCACAAGATTCTCGTGTCCGACGCACTCCGCCAGACCTCTCTGCCAACCTTAGACATCTGAACAATTCTGCCTCGAGGAGGCGCCCTAAATGCCCGATCTTAGCTCGGCCGAAATCGTGCGGCACCAATCGGCTGCTCCGCCTGCGGCTATGCCGCCGCCAGGCCTCTGGGAATTGCTGAAGGAAGATCTCCAGGCCCACAGCGGAGATTGGACACGACCAGGTTTTCGTGCGGTCGCAGTCCTGCGGTTTGGGCAATGGCGCATGGGTATACGCCGCAGATGGATGCGGATGCCGTTCAGCCTGCTTTATCGGCTTATGTATCGTCATGTGCGAAACAGCTACGGCATAGAGCTGCCAAGCACAGTGCAGCTTGGCCGGCGGGTCATCATCGAACACCAGGGTGGCATCGTCATTCACGGGCTATGTAAGATTGGCGATGATTGCATCATTCGCCAGAATGTCACGCTCGGCATCCGCAACATGGATGACTTGGCAGCCGTTCCGAAACTGGGCAAGGGCGTGGACGTTGGTGCCGGAGCGGCGCTTCTCGGAGAAATCCGTGTCGGCAATGGCGCCAGGATTGGTGCCAACTCCGTTGTTCTCAGAGATGTTCCACCTGGCGGCACTGCGACCGGCGTGCCAGCGCGTGTGACTATTGCAGTTCAGCCGCTGAAATCAGTCTGCTGAGTCGTTGCTCTTTGCTTCGGCGAGAAGCACGTCCGGATCCTCTTCGTAGATCAGCCGCACAGCTTCGGGCGTCACATACCCGTCGAGCAGATCTTGGCCGATCGCAGCGGGATCGCGCTCTGCTGGTTCACCAAATCCACCCGAACCTGGCGTGACCATATCCACAACAGAACCTGCTGGTGCCTGAAAGGCGCCTTTGCTTGGCAGCCCCCGCGTTTTGCCGTCCGGCGTCGTCAGAACGACTGTGGCTGGAGCGCCGGCGCCTCCGCCTTGCAAGCCAAACGGTGGAGATTTCATACGCTCCATGCAGAGTGAGCCCACGGCATCTGCGTCATCAATCAAACGCCAGGTCCTGCGCGCCGCGCATCCACCACGGTACTTGCCGGCGCCTCCCGAGTCGGGCTCGACCTCGTAGAGCTCGACCCGGAGCGGGAACGCCATTTCCAGAACTTCGATCGGCGTGTTCATGGTGTTCGAGATGGCGCTGGCGATGACATTGATACCGTCTTTGTTGGGCCGGGCACCAAAACCACCCTTGATCGTCTCGTAGGACACGTATCTGCGACCGGACCGCGGGTCGAGCCCACCAAACGTCAGAATGGCTGATGTGCCCTGACTGCAGGCCATGACTTGATCCGGCCAGATGTTCGACAGTGCGCCCATGACCATGTCGGCCGTGCGATGGGACATCTCATGATTTGCGTAGACGACAGGGCTTGGAAAGTCGGCGTTGACGACGCTGCCTTTGGGGGCCGTCACATTGATTGTGCGCCAACATCCTGAGTTGGGCGGAATGAGGCTGTTGGGATCGATTGCGGTTTTGAGGCCGCAATAGACACCAGACGCCGTGACTGACAGCGGCGCGTTGATCGGTCCTTTGACCTGGGGATCACTGCCGGCGAAGTCAACGTGAATGCTATCGCCGGATTTGACGACATGCATGCGGATCCAAAACGGTGCGTCATTGCCGTCTTCATCATCGGGAATACCGTCGCCATCGCAAAAGTCAGCGAAGCTGCCGTGGCCATCCGGAAGATCCGACAGCATGGCGCGCATCAAACGCTCTGAGTAGTCCATGACTTCAGCCATATAGGCTTTCAGCCGTCCAGCACCGTGAACGTTTGCCAGATCCACGAGGCGCTCGCAGGCGCGCAACGTCGCGGCCAACTGTGCACCAAGATCACCTTTTCGCTCGTCCGGGGTGCGCACGTTGGCCAAGATGACTTTCTCGAGGTCTTCGTTCATCTCGCCTTTGCTGACCAGGCGCAACGGCGGCAAGCGAAGTCCCTCGCCGTATATCTCCGTGACGGCACCATAACTGCCAGGGGTGGCAGAGCCGACGTCGGGCCAGTGCGCGCGCAGGCAGGAGTAACCAAGCAGTGTTCCCTCGTGAAAGGCCGGGCGAATGACATTGACGTCCGGCAAGTGACTTCCGCCAAAGTAGGGATCGTTATGGATGAACACATCGCCGTCGTGGACATCCTTCCCAAAGGTCTCGACTATTGCTCGGACGGCATCTGGCATTGAACCAAGATGGATTGGAAGGTCTGGCCCTTGCGCGACCATGGCGCCGTGCTCATCGAAGACACCACATGAATAATCACCTGCGGATTTTAGAATTGGTGAGTAGGCGGTCTTAGCCAACACCACCCGCATCTCTTCAGCAATCTTGTAGAGTGAATTCTTGACGATCTCGAAGGCAGCGGGATCGATTGATTGATTGTCCTGTTGCATCAGATGTTGCCCCTCAAGCTTCGCGTCGTGTCAGGTGAATGAAACCGTCGTCGTCCACTGACGCTTGCCACTCTGGTGGCACGAGAATTGTCGATTCCAATGATTCAATGATGCATGGGCCTTCCGCCTGAGTTCCGGCCGCCATCCGATTGCGATCCAAGACCTCAACAGATGTTTCACCGCTTGCCTTGAACCAGGCGCTTCGACCGACCTTGCTCGCGTTTGTACCGGCGGCCGCCGTCGCCTGTCGCATTGTTAGCGGAGGAATTTCGCCGATTGCAGTGACCCGGACATTGACCAGTTGCACTGGCTCCGTGCGATTGTCATGGCCATAGGTCTGGCGGTGGCGATCATGAAAGGCTTCGGCCAACTGCGCAATTGTATCAGCGGTGATGTCGCCGTCGCTGACCGGGACCGTTATTTCGTAGGACTGGCGTTCGTAACGTGCATCGACGGACCGCACATATTTGCGCTTGTCATTCTGGACCCCGGCGCGCTCAAGCATGTCTTCTCCGTTCTTGGCCAGTTCCTCAAATGCAGACTGCAGCTCCGTCGCTGAAACGCGATTGGTAATCTTATAAAAGGTCTTGGCGTAATCGCGTTTGAGGTCTGTCCCAACCAACCCAAGAGCTGAAAAGGCACCCGGAATTGGCGGGCAGATCACCTCTTTGACTGAGAGTTCTGTCGCCAATGCAGCGGCGTGCAGCGGGCCCGCCCCACCGAATGCCGCCAACGTAAACTCGCGCGGGTCATAGCCGCGCTGGACCGATACAATTTTCAATGCCTCTGCCATCGCATTGTTGACGACATCAATGACAGCCGCAGCCGCCGTGCGCACATCGACGCCAAGGGGCTTGGCCAATTTTTCTTCGACTGCTGTCTTCGCTGCGTCGATATCAATCGGCAGGTCACCGGCCAGCAGAGACGATGCATCGAGGTAACCGAGCAGTAAATTGCAATCGGTCACAGTGGGCTCTGCACCGCCACGGCGATAGCAGACGGGACCCGGAACAGCGCCCGCGCTCTGCGGCCCGACACGAAGCGAGCCGGCCCGATCCACCCAAGCGATTGAGCCACCGCCCGCCGATACCTCGGCCAGGTCAATGACCGGTACGCGAATGGGGTGGCCTGAGCCGTTCATCCAGCGGTTCATGCTGGAGCCCCCACCGACCTCATATTCCGGCGTTGTCTCGTATTGCCCGTCCTTGACCAGGCTGGCTTTGGCGGTTGTTCCGCCCATGTCAAACGACAAGAGATTGAGATTGTTCGTCTGCCGGGCAGCAATCGCTGCAGCAACGACACCGGCAGCGGGCCCTGACTCGACGGCCATGGCAGGCATCGACCGACCCTCTGCGGCCTCAAAAATCCCGCCATTGGAACCCATGACATAGAGCTGCGGCAACCCCAGTTCAGACACGGCCGCTTCTAGCTTTGCCAGATAGTCCGTCAGCGTCGGGCCGACATAAGCACAAACAGCCGTCGTGCTCGTTCGTTCGAATTCCTTAATCTCTGGCAGAACCTCTGATGATAAAAAGACCGGAATATCAGGAAAGGCTGCTCGCAGACGCTGGCCCAGTATCTGCTCGTGCTCGGGATTTAAGAAACTGAAGAGTAATGTGACCGCGATCGCCTCGACGCGCTGTTCGCGTAGATCCGCGATCAGTTGATCAATTTCTTCTTCGGCCAAAGGTACAACGATCTGTCCGTCTGCCCCAACGCGTTCCGTAATCTCGAAACGGCGGCGGCGCGGCACAAGCACGGCTGGAGGGTCCTGGAACAGATCATAAAGATCAGCCCTTGCCGCCCGGCGCATCTCCAAAACATCGCGAAAACCGCGTGTCGATACCAATCCTGCGCGGGCACCTTTTTCTTCGAGGATGGCATTTGTGACGACGGTGGTGGCATGCGAGAGCAGTGAGACGTCTCCTGCAGCAATTTCATAGTCGTCCATCGCGCGGCGCAAACCGTTTAACACGCCGTCCGCAAAATCCGGGACAGTTGTCGGAACTTTCGCGACGCCAATTTCTCCGCTGCCCTCTTTGACAAGTGCTACGTCGGTGAAAGTGCCACCGATATCCACGCCAATTCGCCATGCCATCCACAAACTTCCCCAATCCACTCTGTCGATAGAACGTAGAACGAAGTTGCGTGATGGAAAAGGCCAGCTCAATCTGGTGCCTGTTGCAGTGATGCATTATCCGCACCGAGATCCACAGCCGATAATTGCGACACACGTTTAAGAGGGTTTATACCAGAAGTCTCAGGGCAAAAACGAAGGCGGCCTTATATGCTCAATCTGGCAGCACGCATTTCTCGCAGCATCAGTACAGGTATTGTATTTCTTTGCGCGTCGACCCTCGCGGTGCAGGCACAAGTTGGGACTTGCTCGATTCGATCGAAGATCGTCGGTGGTGAATTTGCACGCATTACAGCTTGGCCGGGGATTGCTGCTCTGCGCCTTCACGCGTCTTCGGAGAATGTGTCATCCTATTTCTGTGGTGGAACAGCAATCGCGCAAGATTGGGTTCTGACGGCAGGTCATTGCCTGCACCGTTTTGCGTCGGGCACAGAGGCCAATTTCAGAGATCATGACGGCAAGTCATACAATGGCAAACTCCAGGTGATCATGCGAAACGACCGGTTGTCGACGGTAAAAGACCAAGATGTCTACAACGTTGATAAGGTGGTGTTTCATCCAAAGTACCTTGCAGGCCTTCTGAAGGCGCGCGCCAACGATGACCCCGAAGAGGCCCAGAGGCTCGAAGATTTTTTGCCGATTGCCAAAGGCAACGACATCGCACTCCTACGGCTGTCGCGGGCATTTCGCGGACGAACGGCGCCACTTTCGCTGAACGCGCGGACGGACCCTGCTGATGGTCGCCGCCAGAAGGTGCGTGTTGCGGGATTTGGCCGGACAGAAAACAATATCTACGCGCCGCCAACTAATAAATACACTCTCGAAGGGCGTGCAGGTTATCTCCTTGCCGGATCCAACCGGCTGAAACAGGCAACCCTATTTTCAGTTCCGACAGGTCAATGTAGCCGCTTTTATGGATCGACCAATCCACGACCTACAATTGGCAATCAACAGATCTGCGCCGGTTTGGAGCAAGGCGGCGAAGATAGCTGTAACGGCGATTCCGGTGGCCCTCTCGTTGGCTATGACCTGGAAGGCTGCCCTTATCAAATCGGCATCGTCAGCTGGGGGAAGAATGCCTGTGCTGTCGGTGAGTCATACAGTGTCTACACACGCATTTCAGCCCATGCGCGCTGGATACAGGATACGGTCGGTCGACTGCCCGCTGTCTCACCTGACCGCGTTCCAACAACAGCCGACAAGGTCTCACTTGCAGATAGCCTGGATGCCATCAACCAACTCAAAGACATGTTTGGTTCGTTTGCAGCACGGGTTGATCTCAGTATAACCGACGATGGTCGCAAGAGCATTCGGCTGGGCGAAAAGCTGGTCTTTCGCGCGACGAGCCAGATCACTGGGCGCCTCATTCTGATTGACATTAATGCCAAGGGCGAGGTGCTTTTGATCTTTCCCAATAAGTATGTCGACGATGACAATGTCGGTAAGATCAGTGCCGGTGAGACAATATCGGTTCCAAGCCCGGGTTATGGCTTTACAGCGTTTCAGGCTGTCGAGCCGGTTGGCAAGAGCCGTGTTATTTCCTTGGTCGTGCCGGAAGAATTTGACCTTAGTCGGATTGCTGCGAGTGCCCGAATTAGAAAAAAGGGCCTTGTTCCGATCAAAGAACCGACAAACTATTTGGCAAGATTTATTCGTCAGATTGAGAAGTATCTCACCGGATCGCGCAATAATCGACAAAGTCAGCGTTCTAGATGGGCGTATTCCGTAACAGAATACGAGATTGTCAATTGACAGGCGCTATCCATCCAAGCATCCCTGTTAACCGACAATGATCCCGAGGTTGGCTTAAATCGTCTGCATTAGATTGACTGGTGCAACCGCATAGGAGCGCATCATGAAGGCAAGAGTTAGCGCCTTTGTTTCAAGTGTTTTTTTCTGCATTGCAGCCTCCCTGCCAGCAGGCCCTGCGCAAGCACAAGATAGTTGCGAGCTGTACGATACGACGGGCGAGATTGTTGACGTTTTCAAGGAACCGAACCCGAAGGGCAAGTACTTCGAGTTGCTCGAGCGGGGAGATGTCACTTGCATCTCTGCGCAGAAGCAGAATGGCAGCACAACATGGGGCTTCATAACCTATCGCAAAGACAAGAACGGTCAGAAGGTTACCGTCAACGGTTGGGTTGATTTACAGTTCGTTGCACCGCAGTCAGGTGCTACGCCTGCTGCGACTGCACGCCAGCCAGAGCAACCCTCCGCACCAACTAAGTCTGCAAGTCCTGAAGATCCACAGAAGGCCGAGGTCGCCTATTGGAATACGGTGCGCGACAGCCGCGACCCCGACCTCATCCAGATGTACTTAAACACCTATCCAAACGGTACGTTCGCTGCACTCGCGACGGCCATGATTGCGAAGTTACAGCCGGCTACGGTGACAAGTCCGACAGCGGAGCAGGCCAAGGCCTATGTCCCGGCGACCACTCAGACCAAACGCAAGTCAACGAAAAAGAAGAAGGCCAAGCGTACAACGACGCGCAAGAAGAGCACCACAAAGAAGCGCGCAAAGCAAACAACGAAGAAGAAGAAGACTGAACGCCGGGCATCACGCCGACCGGCCAAGAAATGTCGCTATGAGACAGTTTTCGAATGCATGCGACGTGGTGAGCGGGTCGATAAACTGGGCGACTGCAACGTGCGTTGGATCTGCCGCTAGAGGCGTCGTATCCGGCGCTGTATCATTCTTTATCGCCTAAACCCAGCCTGGTTCAGGCAGTCTGCAACTCTGCAAAGTAACGACGCAACGTGTCGCCCACCTGTCAGCTTGGCAAGCCCATCTCTTTTGCGATCGTGAGCTTGTTGATCTCGGACGTGCCTTCATAGACAGTCATCGAACGCGCCAATCGGAAAATCTTCTCAATCGGCAACGTCTTGTTCAGGCCGTGACCACCGTGGATCTGCATCGCGCGGTCTGCTGTCCGCAACAGCGTTTCGGTTGCAAGAACCTTGGCCATCGATGATTCTTTGCGCACCCGGGCGCCGGTGTCCTTTTTCTCGGCTGCTGCTAGAGCTCCATACTTGGCTGCAAAGATCTCTGTTTCCGAGTCAACCAACATGCCCTGTACGTATTGTCGAGATGCGATCGGTTGCCCAAACGTATGGCGTGACTTGGCGTACTCGGTCGCGAGGCCGAGAACATAGGACGCCAATCCGAGACACTGACCGCACATATCGATGCGCTCGCCGACAAGCCAACTCATCAGAAGCGGCAAACCTTCATCAACCTCGCCGATGACATTTTCGGCTGGCACTCGGACCTTGTCGAATGTGATTTCGGCCCAATCACCCGAATTGACCATTGTGCGGACCATCTGACGGCGAATACCGGGGCTGTCGAAGTCAACGGCGAACAGCGTCAAGCCGTGCCCACTTCGCTTGGCATCTGCCGTCCGCGCCATGACCTGGGCAAAGTCGCCGTAGGGGCCATTCCCGATATAGACCTTCTTACCTGTTAGCAGCCAATCCGAACCGTCACGCTCTGCAACGGTTTCGATGTTTTGGGCATCGGAGCCGGCACCGTACTCCGTCAGCGCCAGACACGTGGTCTTGTCGCCTTTGATGACGGGTGTCAGATACTTGTCTCGCACCTGGTCCTGGACTTTCAACAACATGACGTTGGGTCCACGAGACGTCATGTTGACGACGTACTGGTTGAGACCAAGTCCGTAGCGGAAAATGGCTTCGCGGAGGTGATAAACATCCACATGGGAAATTGCCAAGCCACCGACTTCGGTTGGCAGGTGGGCAGACAAAAAACCGGCGTCCGCTGATGCCTTGAAAATGCGGTTTCGCGCTGCAAGGATTTCAGGAAGCTTGCGTCCATCGCCGTCGAGCCCATCCGGATTCCTGGCATAGATTTCAGACAAGGCTTCTTCTTCCGGCTTCACGACTGAAGCAACGAAGTCTGAAACCTTGTTGAGCAGCATTTGACCATTGTCTGTCGGCGCAAACGACATCCTTTACTCCATTCCGAAGATCAATTTTTTATCTAGCTTGCAGGTTCACGCGGCAATCCATTAGCCGATGCGGCTACTCATGCCACCATCAACAGGCAGTTCGACCGCCGTGATGTATTGTGCCTCGTCAGACGCAAGGAATACGGCCGCGTTTGCGACATCCCATGCGGTCCCCATCTGCTGGTTCAATGGAACCTTGGCATTGCGCTCAGCGCGAATGACTTCCGGATCGACGCCTCGTTCCTGGGCGCGCCGTACAATGGCCATGGGCGTGTCCATCAGGCCCGGCAGAATTGCGTTTGCGCGAATACCGTACTCAGCGTTCTCCATAGCGATGTGATGAGTGAGCGTGTTCACGGCTCCTTTGCTCGTCTTGTAGGTCACCGTCTGGCCATCACAGATAGACGAGATCGAAGAAATATTGAGGATCACGCCGGAGCGCTGCTGCTGCATAATCCGCAGGACATGCTTGCAGGTCATGAACATGCCCTTGAGGTTCATGGCCATGAGTTCGTCCCACATGTCCGCCTCCATATCGACGACGGGGCGATCGCCTTTCGAGCGGCCAACATTGTTGTGCAACACATCTATGCGCCCGTAACGCTGCATGGCGGTATCGGCGATTGCTTTGCACTGCGCCTCATCAGTTATATCGGCGCCAAGAGCGGTCGCACTGCCGCCTTCCTTCGCAATCATCGCGACCGTGTCTTCGGCCAGGCCCAGCTCGCGATCCACGACAAGAACCTGTGCGCCCTCCTGGGCAAAGCGCATGCTGACGGCGCGACCGTTGCCCATCGTTTCGCCAGGTTGCTGCCCGCCGCCAACAACAATCGCAATCTTATCCTTGAGGCGCATGGCCGGTATCCTCCGCGTCGACTGGCTGATCGAATGACCGCGCAGTTGTTTGGCGAATTATGGACTGCGTCGTGGTGCTCGGACGATCGTTTCCAAAGCCGCAGCTCAATGAATCACAAGACTGATCCGAGCCTCGTTGGTGCTGAGTCCGATGCGGCTTACGCTCGTCCCAGCGACTGTCAGATACCAGCGCACCTAAGACAAACAGAATGGAGGATGGCCATGAGTGACGACGTAACGGCGAGCAACCTGCGTGCGAAGGGTGACAAAATCCGCCGAGAGGTTCTAGGTGACGCCCGGGTGGATAGCACGACGCGTGATCCCGATGCCTTCAATGCTCCGCTCATCGACTATCTCACCAAGTATGCCTGGGGCGATGTGTGGTCACGCCCGGGTCTCGACAAGCGATCGCGTTCGATACTCAATCTTGGCATGCTGAGTGCGCTCGGTCGTGCTGATGAGTTGCGCCTGCACATCCGCGGTGCATTGCGTAACGGTGTGACCAAGGAAGAGATGCAGGAGATCTTCTTGCAGGTGGCCGTTTACTGCGGTGCCCCAGCCGCTTTAGAAGTCTTTGCAGTTGCCCAGGAAGTCTTCGAGGAAGACAGAGTTTAGAGGCAAAGCACGCTTCTTACTTGCCATTCTCGTATCCTGAAGCAGCGCGAACATTTTTTGGAAGCTATTGGCTCGCACTCTTTACTGGTGCGCGCCAATGCTGTCTCCCCTTCTCTCTCGAACCACCGCGCATTGCTGAACCCCTTTTCGAGTTAACGTTTCATTATCCATGAAGTTTCGTTCACCCGTTGCAGGATTAAAATTTCACTGCTCATCAAACAATTTCGGAAACATTGTCCGTCCGAAACAAACCTCGCCTTAGGATGGTTGGGAGCAGTCCATGCAGTCGAACCCACGGGTTCTGGTTATCGCCGAAGCGGCCAACCCGGAATGGGTCAGTGTGCCGTTGATCGGCTGGCTACTGTCGCGCGCTCTTACAGACGTGGCTGATGTCCACGTTGCGACTCAGATCCGCAATCGGGCAGCCTTCCTGCGTGCCGGCCTCAAGGAACATAAAGACTTCACGGCAATTGACTCTGAACATGTCGAAGCTAGGTCCATTGACCTCGCCAACAAGTTTCGCATGGGACAAGGGAAAGGCTGGACAACACTGCAGGCTTTTCAATCGTTGACCTATCCCTATTTCGAGCGCCTCCTGTGGGATACCCT
>JBCDBQ010000144.1:0-13238 GCA_039183375.1 Pseudomonadota bacterium | reverse complement strand
TGCTGAGTTCTGCAGGCTGTCTATGCTTGCCATCATGGTCTAGTCGGTGGTCAAACTTTACAACGGTAAATGTGCTTTTGACTTCAAGAGCGGATCGTCGAACGCGACATGCTCCGCGGTATTTCCTGATGCAGTGTGTGTCCCGGCAAAAAGTTTCTTGATCGTGTGTAACTTCTTGCCGGGGTGATCCTGCGCTACTCACCGGCACCGCCTTTGTCAGACTGGCAGCTCCACCACTGCGGGCTACCAAACTCGTAATCGGCGCAGTGCGACGCGGAAGCTGGCGCTGCAAAGGCGAACATGAGAACTAATACGGCTGCGGTTGATTTGATCATCGTTTGGGTCTCCTCAATGACGTTGTTGACCTCAAGATAGAGTCGAATCGCCACGTTGGGAGGGGGGAAGCCGTTCAGATCCTTGCACATCCGCGTGATTGTTTCGTGTAGGGTTAGCTGGATCTCTTTGTGGGTTTGTTTTTGTGATACTTGCTGGCTTGAATCGCATAACAGCGATGCCACTAGCGAGATAAGACATAAGTTCTCAAGGTTTAAGAATAAGACGTTGGATTTCTTGTATCAGTCGTGGTTCTCACCTTTTTCAACACCGTGCGGTATCCGAGTAAAGTTGGTGTCGATTGCACTATCACTTTCGCCTTTGTATTTGCTCACGGGTTAGTGACCCATGCCTTCGGCGCAGCGATATCTCTTTCTTCGGAGGTAAGCTGCCGCCCGATTAGGTGAGAGTGCCAAGACCGCTATCCGGCATGCAAAACCACTTCTGCTCATCGAGCGCCTTTATTTTTTCCAACATCGATTGGACTTTTCGCGTGCGGTGCAGGTCGACGTGCGTCACAAGCCAGAGCGGGATTGTCCAAGCAGGCCGCGACGGAACGGCGGGAATGAGAGAAGGATGTGACTGGGCTGCGCTTTCAGGCATGAAGCCAATACCAAGGCCGTTGAGGATCGCGTGATCCCCTGTCCGCGGATAACTCACTCGCAGCACGACTTGATCATCGCTGATGTGCTTGGCAAGCCACCGTTCAAACCGAGTGGATTTAGTCGTTGCGGCTCTGACAACAAAACGGTGATCTGCAAGATCTGCTGGTTGCTCGGTCTGACCAAACTTGGCGTAGTAGTCGACATGCCCATAGAGTCCGAACTGGATGCCATTGAGCCTCTGCACGACATAATCCGGATCTTTTGGGCGACTACCAGCGCGAACGGCAATGTGTGCCTCGCCATGTTCGAGTCGAGCGAGTTGTTCGCCGCTATCACAAATTACCTTTGTTGATGGATTTTCCGAAATGAAAGCCGCAACCGCTGGCATCAGTAGATCAGAGATTTCTGTGATGGTCGCTATAATCAGGGTGCCTGTGATCGTCGAAGCGTAACCGCGCGTTCGGCCCGCAACTTCGTCAATCAGTTCTTCAGCTTGGCTGGCGACTTGAAGCACTTCCCTGCCAATGTCCGTCATCGTGTATCCACGGGCATGGCGCTGGAAGATCTTGGCGCCCAATTCCGCCTCTAGTGAATCAATGTGTCGGTTGACCGTTGCGCGGTGAACCCCGAGGTGCTTCGCTGCAGCACTTACCGTGCCAAGCTGCGCGACCTTGCACGCGGTTCTTAATTCAGTCCATTTGTCCATTGTTGGGATACGGCCTCGCCCAATGAGCTCATTGCTCCATTTTCGCGCATTAACTGCGCGCTGCTTCAGCTTGAGTTGTGCAATGCAACAAATCACAGTTGCAGCCATTGCACCACTGGGATCGTGCAGAGTATCTGGGGGGCATTGCGATGCATGCACTTGCACTAAAGGCCGCAGCAGTTCTTTGGGTGATTTGGGGCCTTGTCCATGCGCTTGCCGGCGTCCTGATTATCTCAGGCGATGCGACATCCGGGTTCCAGGCCATTGCCGATGCGGTAGATCCGTCGACTCTCGAAGCAAACTATCATGCCGCTGTTGGCGCAGTTCTCAATCAACATGCTTGGAATTTGCTTTGGGGTGGCGCTGTCACGATTATCGGTGCAATCTTCATCTGGCGTGCTAGCGCAACGGCCATCTGGGTTACAGCAATGGTCGGTGGTCTCCTAGATCTCGGTTATTTCATGTTCCTTGATCTCGGCGGCCACGTGAACTTTTTCCCGGGCACTCTCATGACGCTTGTCTCTTCCGCTGCGATTGTCCTTAGCTTCGGCGTATGGCTGTCCGGAGCGAGTGTTGGGAGCGAACCTGAGCCGTCCTGAGTGGTGCGAATTGTCCTTAGCCAAAAATGAACGGTATGCCAGTCATTGTCTTATACCATCCTATGTATGAAGTTGACTTTGGGCGCTCCGCTGAAACAGGTTTCGCTTTGGCGGTTCGACGCCTTCGTCAGTTTCTTGAAGTGGGAGATTGGCGGTCCAATTGACTTCGGAGCATTCAGCACTTCCATTGTCCATTGTCATTCGGCCAGAGATGCTTTCTGTGAGAATCGAGTATGCTGGCGCGGCTCTGTTCCGGTATGTTGAGATCCACTGCGCAGGTCTTCAACTTCAGTTGGCGTCGACAGCTCAAGGCTCCGATGAGTTGGCGCCACTGCGTTGGGTGGTTGCTCAGAATGCGCTGACAGGTGAGTACAGAGCTGCCGCAGCTGCCAACATGAACCTGCGCTCTGCGCAGAGATTGACTGCGAATCTCGGTCAGTCGCTTCAGCGTTCTATTGATCGAGCTCGCGGAGACCAAGCCAAGGGACTGTTGATCGATAGCCAAATCGATCTGAACGCAAAGTCGCTACTTGTAGGTTGCTCGAATAACCGGGCTTTCCGACGTGCCTTTCAACGTTGGACCGGTCAATCACCGCCTGAGTATCGCGATGAACTGAAGGCTGAGCGTTAGAGTCGGGAGGTGGAGCATGCTGAAACAGATGGAGCGTCATTGCAGATCAGGAGCTTTGCAGCGGTATGCTGCGCTGATCGTCGGGAGCCTTTTCCTTGCTAGTTGCACGGCTTCACTTGATCGTATCGCCGTGCCAGCCAATCTCGCTGATCAGGTGGATGTTGTTGGAGTTCCAAACGTTCGTCATTGGGGCGATGCACCACTCCCGAATGTGAAGCAGATTGCTCAGTTGCGTATCGATCAAGTTCGCAAGCACCGACCGGAACTCTTGCGCGCAAGATCGCGAACCGTCGATATGCTGGCCATATCCGGTGGTGGTGCGGATGGTGCCTTTGGGGCCGGCTTGCTGAACGGTTGGACAGCAAGAGGTAATCGACCTGAGTTTGAGATCGTTGCGGGCGTGAGTACCGGAGCGCTCTCAGCTCCGTTTGCATTTCTCGGTCCACGATATGATCGGCAGTTGAAGGAGATCTATACGCAATACGCCACTGATGACTTGATCAAGAAGCAGGTGCTTTCAGGTTTGTTGGGAGGCAGTTCTGTCTCGAGCACGAAGCCACTTGAGCGGCTTATCGAGAGATACATCGATCGGAAAGTGATTGCCGAGATTGCCACGCAATACGAACGTGGGCGGCGGCTATTGGTTGGCACAACCAATCTAGATAGTGAGAGGCCTGTTGTTTGGGACATGGGGGCCATTGCTGCACAGGGCACACCGAAGTCGCGTGCCTTGTTTCGCCGTGTGCTATTAGCGTCTGCCGCTTTGCCAGGCTTGTTCCCTCCGGTTCTGGTCAAAGTCGCAGGCAATGGCAAGTTTTACGAGGAGATGCACGTTGATGGTGGAACAACAGACAATGCATTTCTGCTGCCGGCCGATTTCGACATCTCCCGACACGTTCAAAGAAGGAACTTGGGTCGGAAGTTTAGAATTTTTATCATTGCGAATGCCAAGCTTACGCCCGATCGGCAGATCGTCAAGGCAACGACTTTTGCCATCGCTGGCCGTTCAATTTCGACGCTGATCAAGCAACAATTGCATGGCGATCTGTTGAAGATCTATCTGCGTGCGAAAAAGAATGGCATTGCATTCCGGCTCGCAAGCATCCCTGCGTCTTTCGTCGAGAAGAGTAAAGAGGCCTTCGATAGGGCGTACATGGGTAAGCTTTATGAGGTTGGTTTTGCCTACGGGCGATCAGGGAAAAACTGGGCCCCGCGACCACCTGATTTTTAAGGGTGTTGCCGTTCCGCCATGGTTGCAAGAGGAATCGGACGCTTTGCCAAGTTCCGATGCTCTGTCCAATCTCCGCATTCTAATCTTAGCCGATCTGGTCTTGCCATCAGGAGTAGCGTTGTATCGAGCTTTGGTTGGGCACGATATTCGCACCGTCCACATAGCACAGGTTCTGACGCTACCTCGTTAATTTGGCTTGTTTGCAGATCCGGGAAACAGCGTGAAGTCACTAGTTTTCCCAACGGTGCGCTTTGCCTCATTGCCAGCTCGT
This sequence comes from Pseudomonadota bacterium, assembly GCA_039183375.1. Taxonomy (GTDB): domain Bacteria; phylum Pseudomonadota; class Alphaproteobacteria; order Rhizobiales; family Hyphomicrobiaceae; genus Tectiglobus. The sequence goes on along the minus strand of JBCDBQ010000144.1, from coordinate 8,862 downwards.
CGTCCACGGGCGAGGAACAGAAGAGTAGCTCGCTTAGATTCTCCAGCACGTTATTGACGTGCGGGGGTCGTACGTTGTCTTTCATTCAAATCCGCTTGGATCGCGCTTCGCCATCTGTGATCCGTTCTTGCCATGATGCCACTCGTTGATCGGATTGCAGCCAATGCCAAGCACACCACCTCCTGCTGAGAGCTGCAGGAGCGCTCGCGATTGGATCAAAATCCTCAACGGTTACCGCAAACCAAATGCTGGGCAAGGTGTCTTTGAGTTAGCGGCGACTATTGTTCCTTTTGTTTTGCTATGGTTGCTCGCGTGGGTAGCTCTCAGCTTCAGCTTCTGGTTAACGCTTGCCTTGGCGATACCAGCTTCCGGCTTTCTCGTACGACTCTTCTTGATTCAGCATGATTGCGGACACGGTTCATTCTTTCGGCGTCAAGCAACAAACAACTGGATTGGCCGAATTATAGGAGTTGTAACGCTGACACCTTATGATGTGTGGCGCCGGAGCCATGCGATCCATCACGCGACGACCGGTAATCTCGACCTTCGCGGAATGGGTGATTTTCATACGCTGACAGTCGATGAATATCAGGCGTTAAGCAGGTATGATCGCCTGATCTACCGGCTCTATCGCCATCCCTTGATCTTCCTAGGGCTCGGACCAAGTTACGTCTTTCTACTGCAGAACCGTTTGCCGCTCGGTTTTATGACTGCTGGCTGGTCATATTGGTTGAGTGCGATTCTAACAAATGTCGGCATTGTCGGGTTTGCCGCCATTATGATTCTGTCGGTAGGCTTCACTCCGTTTATCGCGGTCCATTTGCCGATTGTCATCCTTGCTTCAACAATTGGTGTCTGGTTGTTCTACATCCAACATCAATTTGAAGATGCACACTGGGAGCGACAGGCCGATTGGAATGTTCATGACGCCGGCTTGCAGGGAAGCTCGTACTACCAGCTTCCCCTTATACTGCAGTGGCTGACAGCAAATATCGGTATGCACCATGTGCACCATCTGTGTAGTCGAATTCCATTCTACCGTTTGCCTGAAGTCGTACGAGACCACCCTGAGATATCGGCGGACGTGAAATGCATTACGCTGCTGGAGAGCTTGCAATATGCACGACTTCAGCTTTGGGATGAGCGACAGAAGAAGCTGGTTTCGTTGAAGAGTCTCCACCAAGAATAGTGTTCAGTTGGTTGAGACTTGTTCTCTCGCTCTGCCGTTCGCGCGTATTATTCGGCGTTTGGACGGGTGTTCGTTAAGCATCAGTCAAAGCAGCGGAGTATCTCGGTTTCTTCAACATTTAAAAGCCTATGAAGTTGTGCGCGCGAGATACACGGTTTGTACGGCTTGCTCTGGTTGATAGGGATTGTCGAACACAACGGTTTCAGCGCTCGCAGTTTCAAACACACTTGATAGTCGTTCAGTGAATTTGTCATCTGGCCGATTGTTGGACCACAGCGCGAATATCCCACCCGGTTGAAGGTGGTTCAGTATGCTTTGCAGTCCTGGTACTTCATAGAAAGCACGGCTACGTTCATCCAAAAGGGCGTCCGGGGAATGATCAATGTCGAGGAGGATTGCGTGGAACTTTCGGCCAGGACGTAGATCGTCAAAGCCCTCACGAGACGCTGCCAAGGCAAAGAAGTCGCCTTCACGTAACTGACAGCGCCGATCATTCACGAGCTCGCTGCTTAGCGGGAGAAGATCGTTTTGGTGCCACCTGATCACTGGCTGCAAGAGATCAACAACTATAAGCGACTGAACCGATCTGTGCTTCAGCACAGCGCTTGCCGTATAGCCGAGACCAAGACCGCCAACAACAATGTCGAGATTGGTATTCGCAAGCTGAGTAACGGCCAGATTAGCCAGAGCGGTTTCGGAAGCGGTGAATAAGCTAGACATCAGGAATTCATCGTCGAGTTTAACTTCGTAGACTTCCTGTCCGACAAGCGGTTCGTATCGTCGCCTTAGACTAATGGCGCCTATTGGGGTTTCTTGATAGTCCAGTTCTTCAAACTGCAAGCTCATCGCGCAATCCCTTGCTTGCGCTTCAGTTATCCTCCGCGCTCACCTGAACTAGGTCGAGTGAGCTTATAGCACATACAAGGGCGTGCGACCGCCTGTTGACCGTCGGATCTCGAATGGTCTGGTCCTCGTCACGGTTTTGAGACCATTATGCTTTTGGTGGTTTCTGATCAGATCCGATTGATTGGAACGTGTCGTTCGATATTTCATGATGGGCTTCCTCCGCCATGAGACGATGCCGTCATCTGCCGGTGGTCGGCAAGCACGAGCACTTGCGGGAGATAAGGGCGATGCAAAACATGATCGATGTGGCGTCGCCTATCTCTCAACCTAATCAAAAAATTCTCGTGGGGTGATGCCTGCTAATCAGAGCATCCGCGGACACAAATTCCATTTGCTAGTTATCTGCTAGGCGCGCCCCCAGAAAGGATAGTGTCAATAGATTGGACCCGGGTGAGCTAGTGCCCGGTAAAATAAAATGCGCTATGTCGAGAATAAAGGCGCTTCTAGCTCGTTATCATTCTAGATCGGTGCTTTATCCCGCAGAAGTACTGACGATCTCGGGGGACAAAACGGGGCTAGCCTTAATTGGGTTCGGGGGAATCCGGCTAGCCCCACGCGTAAATCGCCGGAGAGACGGCGTCGGTAACATTGTGCACAGCTGAAGGGCTTGCAATCGCACCGCTCGGATTGAGTGCGCAATTGACTTAGCTTGTGGCACAATCTCCACACAGTTGTGGATAAGTATCGGTTTCCTGATTGTTGGGGTGGCTGGTAGTCGCGGGCGGGCAAACGATCCAATCGGTTGTTACGAGAGCGCACTAAGCGCGTTCCGCCCCATGAAACAACCCTACCCGTCATTGGCTTATGTTTTGCTAAACTTCACATGCATTGACAGCAACATGGACGTCTTGTCCTCATATTTTCCCTTAGGTGGTGAGGACAAGACAAAATGGCTTATTGTATCCGATGTCCCGGCTAGCAGACTGATCTAGTTCTGCCCGCTGCAGTCGCAGCATTAGCGTTGTCGGTGAACAGCCCTGCTTGAGCCAATCTTCTATACGCTTAGTTGATGGAGCGCTGTCTACAGTTCAGACAATGCAGCTCCCATGAGCGATCTAAACCGCATGCGGTATTAGCGGCGGCCTTCGAGCACCTGATTGAAATAGTCCGGCGAACCGATCTGACCGCCCTTTGATGCGGCCTGCAGTCCGTCGAACCTTGGATTGTCGGATGACGCCAGGCACATCGGAGCAGCCGGCGCAATCGGCATTAAGAGCTCCAGCGAGTGAATATCCAACTGGCGCAATGCGTAGCTGCAGGTGTCTCCGCCAGCGACGCAGACCCTGCCGATCCCCGTCTCTTCCAACAAAGCGCGCAGGATTAGCCCTTGCTGTGTCGCAATGATTCTTCCGGTGTCACTTTGATCGATACCAAGCTTGCGTATTCGATCCACGGTCTTCTCAATGATTGGATCGTCTGGCCCGAGGGTCGCGTACAACAGGGGATGCTGGCCCGCAGTAACATGCGCCAAAGCCTCATTGATCACACGCTTGCGCTCATCCTCAGCAGTGGAGGGGTCGACGAGATCATCAGTGCGTAATGCGATACCACCAAAACCGTGTGCAGTTGCGTAGTTGATCTGTTCAGCCGTGTTCGCTGCCGCACTTCCTGAAATTACGATCATGCGCTCAACAGGACCGATTGATCCATACTGCGGCGGTGGTTCAACCAGACCGGCATCCTGCCAATAACGCCCCATTGCATATTCGAAACCAGACGAACCAATGGCGAACAGAGTCCCGCGATCAGATTTCTCGTGCAGCAGTCTGCCAATATCGAACAGATGTTTGTCATTCAGCGTATCAAACAGCACGATGTCTGCACCATCCGCCAGGCATTGATCATAGCGGGCTGAGATTTCTTGATGCGATGCTTCAAGGTGCACAAGATCAATCAGCGCTACCTTCTTGTCAGACATCTTTGAGAAGTGAACCCGGATGTCGCCTTCGTCCATCGGTGTGATCGGGTGCCGGCTCATGACGGGATGTCGGTCGAGGCGGAATCGTTCATCACCATAGACTGTGAAATGATTGCCGAAGGCGATATAGCGACCGAGCAGCGGTATTCCTTGCACAATAGCGCTGCTGGATGGCTTGATGACGTCAAAAGCTATATCTGCTGCGCGACCTATGCTGCCGATCTTCGGCGAAGAATCGAAGGTGGCGCAAACCTTATAATGAATGAGCCGCGGATTGAGGCCATTCAACAGTTTAAGCTGATCTGGTAATTCGCCATCCATCTGCGCAGGTGTCATTGTGCGACTAGTACCAGATATGCCAACTGCGTGTAAGTTCTTGAGCTTCTCCTGCAGCCGTTCTTCGCTAGGATGCCCCAGAAACAAAGCCGTCTTGACACCGTTAACTGTGAGCGCCTCCATAGCATCTGCGGAACCAGTGAAATCATCACCGTAGAATGCCATCAACAGAGAAGTCATATTCGCCTCAATCAACTTCAGTTACTTCCAGCTACGCCCGAGATTATCGTCCATGGCCTGCAGCTGCTCATCGGTCAGAGTGGCACCTTTCAATCCAGTCGCAACTGCAATCTGGCAGCACTGCTCGATCTCTTCGACAACGCCCATTGCGACAGACATGTTGACAGCGGCCACAATCACGCCGTGCTGCCTAAGAAGGATGGCATGATAGTCTGGTGCAAGGGCTGCCACCGCCTCGTGAAGCGAATGTGCACCTGACGGGTGATACTTAATCATCGGCACACGCCCAGCACGGACATAGAACGCGGCTGTGTAAGGCGGCACTGCACTCGACAGCTCACCGCTCAGCAATGTCGACAGTGCAATCGCGTACGTCGGATGGACATGGATAACAGCCTGAGCGTTGCTCCGCGCATTGTACATCGCAAGGTGCATGTCCATCTCCTTGGATGGCCCCTCACCTTCCAGGACTTTGCCTTGAAGATCCACGGTTACGATCTTTTCGGGCGTAAGCTTGCCCAATTCCGCACCGGTTTGCGTAATCCTGACAACATCGCCATCGCGAACACTGTTATTGCCTCCGGAAGCATGGATGAGCTTGCGGTCATAAAGCTCCCGGCTGGCTTCGATCAATTCATTCAGCTTTGCTGATTCACTCATGCTCATAGACCTTATTCAAGTGTGTTGTACGCCAGATACGGGCTGAACCAGCTGGCTTAGTATGCTGTGACACCGCCGTCCACCGGCAGAGCAACCCCGTTGATAAACGAACCCTCCTGTGAGGCAAGATAGAGAGCTGCTTCAGCGATATCCTGCAGGCTGGCCATTCGCCCGAGTGGCACTTCGCCGAGTCTTTCTTTCATTCGCTCAGGATCTTTCAGCATCTCACGCACGAGTGGAGTATCCGCAGTGCTTGGGTTGATCGAATTGCACCTGATATTGAATTTGCCATAGCGGGAGGCCACCGCCTTTGTCAGCAACGCAACAGCACCCTTGGTGGTGGTGTATGCTTCAGGCGTGTACATGTGACCAACCAAACCGCAGACCGACGACATGTTGATGATCGACCCTCCGCCAACTCTCTTCATGAGCGGTAGCGCATATTTAATGCCGAGGAAGGGGCCTTTGACGTTGACGTTGTACATCTGATCAAGCTCATCGGCGCTCATATCCTCGATGACTTTGCGGACGTTGATGCCGGCATTGTTGACCAAAATGTCGAGACTGTCTGTGTCGTCTTCGATCAGTTTAATCGTTCGCTGCCAGTCGGTTTCGGAAGCAACATTCAGCGGCAAGAACGTCGCCGTGATACCCGTTTCACGCAGTTTCGCCACGGCTGCAGCACCGGTGGCTTCATTGACATCTGCAATGTAAACGACGGCTCCCTCGCGACCGAACGTTTCCGCAATCGCATAGCCAATGCCCTGGGCACCACCCGTTACCAAAGAAATCTTCTTGCTGAGCTTCATGAATATCTACCAAGCCAATGAGATGTAGAGATGCAGTTATGCGTGTCCGGACGCTATGCGATCAACCGAACAAAGGCAAACCACAGGACACAACTGCTTTGAGGCGCTGAGCACTGATGCGGATCATTGTTAGCCAGGTAGTGGGCCAAAGACCGGCTTGTGTTTGGTATAGCCACCATCCGTGGTTAGCACTTCGCCTGCACACCAACACTCGTTCGCCCAAAAGTACATGGTCGCCGCCGAAATGTGTTTCGGCTCGGTCAGACCGCCCATCGGAGTTGCATCTTCGACAGCCTTCAGCCGTCCGGCACTGACCGGGTGCTGTTCCGCCATCGGACCACGTAACGGAGAAGGCGCGAGGCCGTTGAGAACGAGACCATACTTGTCAACGTAATGACGGGACTGAAGCGTTACGAGATTGAGCAACCCGCCCTTAGATTCTTCATATGCACTACTTGATCGGCCTTCCGCCCCAACTGTCGCCGACGTGGACAAAAGAATGACACCGCGTGCATTGCGGAGGTTTCCACTGTTCACTCCCTGCTTGATGACATTGTGTGCGCCCCACAGATTAACCTCGTAGGCCTTCATAATGGCTTCCTTGGTAAGCTGCTCTGGTGGTGTCAGGGGGCTGGGCGCAATGCCCGCTGTGTGCATGAGGTAATCGATCTTGCCATGCCGCTCCAACAGATCTTTGACCTGCTCTTCGCTGGTCACATCGACCGTCTCGGCAATAACCTCTGCCGTGCCATCATGTTGCGCCGCAATAGATGCCGCAAAATCGCTGATACGAGTTGGTTCGGTTCCAACCATGATGGTCTCTGTATGATCCGCGATCACTAACTTCTTGACGTCCAGCCAGTTGAGAACGTTGCACGCCATGTGTTGTCCCATAAGGCCGACACCCATAATGAGCACACTGGCTTGCGGTTTGTAGGTAAGTGGCAAAGGGCTCATTAACGACTCCGGTATGGATGAAATTGACTTCTGCTCTGCTCGTCTTGGCAAATACGAACTCCAAGCCAATCAATACTCTCGATTGACCGGATGTGACAACTGAGCAGAGAGAATACCAACTGTTCCAAAGCAGATCGAAAGTGCAACGTGCACTGGATTTACTCGCGGGTTCTCGGCTGGCGTTTGTGCATCCTGTGTTCTGCGCGTGCTGACATCTGAAAAGCACAAGGGTACCTCGTGCCGAAATTTCACCAAAGAATTGGCAAAACTAAGCGGTGATATCGAGAGAAGTTTCGCCTGTAGATGACCCTGTAGATTGACCATAATTGTCGATACATTTTTTTGGACCGGATGACTTCACAATGTCTGGTCTCGTCTTGCTAAAATGCTAAGTGCCATGTGCTCATGCTAAAGCGTTGCAGCGGCGAGGCTGGCGCGTTGGAAGGTCCTTGTGATGCCCACTCGCCTCAGACACGCCGCAATGGAAATGGCGTTATACGTCTTGGTCTACTAGATGGTGCGGGTGATCTCGATCATCGGCATACCGGATCTGATCAAGGCCATTGGCGCCTTCTTATCGTGGCTCTCGGCAACAATCGCACCAGGACGAGCCATTGGCGTCTCAGAGGTCCTCTCAAAGCGATTTGAGCCGAAATGTACCCAACCAGTACTCGTAACCGTGGCTTCTCAACAACTAGCTGGTCCCAGGAATGTTCTCACACACCCTTTCCACGTAGTCGACACTCGCGTGGAACTGTGCCTCACTTTTCCCGCTGCTTGATGCCAATCCCAATCGGCTGGCGTTGGTTGCCGGGTAGTGACGGCTCAGGTCCCCAGATAGCCTGATAGGTGTCGACGCACGCCCCGCGCGATTGCAGCAATAGCCCAATGCTCAACAACAGAAGCCACCAAGCGACGATTACTAACCACATCCATACTTGTGCGTTGGCAAGCCATAGGCCTGAGACTGTCGCGACACATGCCAACAGCAGTACGATGTAACCCATCGTCTTGTGAAAATACTCGAACATGCGCCGCCTCAGAGTCATGTCGAAATGGTCGCCGCGCAAAGATCCATCCACAGCCGGTGCCGTTGGCCCGCCCTTCGATCCACGCAGCCATCCGGAAATGAACTGCAGTCCACACAAAGAAACAACGACCCAGCCGACAAGCTGATGCCAGGTCCCGGCGGCCGTGTTTGATGGCGACACGAGAATCAATACGATCGCTATCATGATGCAGACAGCGCCAGCGTATTGAGAGATGAGGTGTGTGCGCCACCAGGCAATATTATCAAGCTCCGCCGGCCAGTTTTGCCTCGGCGTGATCTTGAAAAAGCGTGCTGCCAGAATTCCGCATGGAAATAGCATTGACCATGCAATGACCATTAAACGGCCGTGCCAAGATACGACAAAGCCCACGTCGTGACCTCTGCTCGGGTCAATCGGGGCGAGCAGCCACTCCATAATCAACCCTTCACGGCGCCTGCGGTCATGCCAGTAATAATCTGCTTCGATGCAACGAAAGTGAAGATGATTGGAGGAATGGCTAACAACATGCCAGTCGCCATGATGACGCCCCAGTCAATGTCGTGCTCGGTTAGGGAGTTCACGATGGTTACCGGAACTGTCCGTGTCTTTCGATCAAGCAATGCATTGGCGAGCAAGAACTCGTTCCAGGCAATACGAAAAGTAAATATCGAGGCGGCAGCCAGACCTGGACGAATGATCGGCAGTACAACAATGAAGAAAACCTGGAAGGCATTAGCGCCATCAATCCGGGCAGCCTCTTCAAGTTGAATTGGAACCTGGCTAATGAAGCTCTGCAGAATCCAAATAACGAATGGCAGGTTCATCGCCACGTAAATCAAGATAATACCACTGGTGGTGCCGGCGAGACAGCTGTCC
>JBCDBQ010000143.1:0-13284 GCA_039183375.1 Pseudomonadota bacterium | reverse complement strand
GGAGAAAAAGAAAACATGTGCGCCACGATTTGCGTGCCGCTTTCATCGTGCACATTGAAAACGAGGCGGTCGTTGAGCGTGCCAAGGATCAGTTTGTAGGGTCCGCTGTCGTGGTCTTCGAGGACAAAGGAGTTCTCTTCGATCAGATCGTAGATGGCAACCTGGCGCTCGTGGTCCACGTTCGGATTAGCACTTCTGGAAATGGAATCCGGATCTAACTGGATGTCCACCAGGCGATGCTTGTTATCATCCGACGATGTCGCCTCTTGGTTCATTAGCTGTGTTCTTTGTTGCCATTCCCAAGTCTAATCTCAACCGAACGCCGATGCGCATCAAGTCCCTCGTTCTCCGCGATTGTCATGGCGGCGGGCGCGAGTGCGCTGAGGGCTTCTTCAGACAATCTGAGGATAGAAGTGCGCTTCATGAAATCCAGGACGCCGAGGCCGGATGAGAAGCGGGCGCTGCGCGCCGTGGGCAGAACGTGGTTTGAACCTGCGACGTAGTCACCGATAACTTCGGGGGTGTACTTGCCGAGGAAGATGGCTCCGGCATTGCGGATCTTCGCAGATATTGCTTCTCCGTCGGCAGCAGCGATTTCAAGATGCTCAGCTGCAATCCTGTCAGCCAGTGCTGGTGCCTGATCGAGCTCTTCCAAGACAATTGTTGCGCCGAAGTCGCGCCAGCTGGCACTGGCAATGTCGCCCCGGGGCAGCTCGGAGAGTTGGCGTTCAACGGCCTGTTCAACGCGTGTCGCGAATTCCGCGTTGTCAGTCATCAATATGGATTGAGCTGCTGTATCGTGTTCGGCTTGTGCCAGTAGATCGGCTGCGATCCACTCGGGATCGTTATCGTCATCAGCGATAACCAGAACCTCTGAAGGACCGGCAATCGAGTCGATCCCGACGACGCCGAACACCTGGCGCTTGGCTGCCGCGACATAAGCATTGCCTGGCCCGACGATCTTCGCGACCGGGGCAATGGTCTCGGTTCCATGGGCCAATGCCGCGATCGCCTGGGCACCACCAACCCGGTAGATCTCGTCAACGCCTGCAATTTTTGCAGCTGCCAGGACAAGCGGATTGAGTTCACCTCTTGGTGACGGCACCACCATGACAATACGTGGCACGCCGGCGACTTTGGCCGGCACGGCATTCATGAGAACAGAACTCGGGTAACTGGCCAGACCACCGGGCACATACAAGCCAACGGACTCCACCGCGGTCCAACGGCTGCCGAGGACTGCGCCGACACTGTCGGTAAAGCTGTCATCGCCAGGTCGCTGCCGGTCGTGGTAGGACGTGATCCGCTGGTGCGCGAACTCGAGAGCTGCAATGGTTTCCGGGTCGGCGTCAGCAAAGGCCCGTTCAACCTCTTCACCTGACACTCGAATTCCGAGCTCATCCAGATCGACATGATCGAACTTCTGGCTCAGCTCTATGACAGCTTTGTCACCATGAGCTTTGACTGACTCGATGATGGCTCGTGCTGCTGCATCAACGTCCTCAGAGACCTCGCGTTTGCTTGCGAGAAAAGTTGCAAACTGATCAGAGAAGTCGGGGTCTGTTATTGTGAGCCTTTGGGCCATCTCGGTGAATGCCAGTTCTTTCAGGAAGGGCGTTAGTTGGTGTTGTCGTCATCGTCGTGTGTCGGCATGGATTGTGTTGCCCAGGCACCGCCGAGATCACGCAATTCCATCTCGATGTATTCGACCTGGAGGCGTATCGCGCCGCCGCCTGCAAAGAGCAACGTCACATGACCGCCCGGATCGTCTGTCTGCACTTGCTCATATTGTATCGCAAGCAATGACAGAACATCGGATTTGCTGGACAGATCAATGCCCTGGGTTCGCGCTGTTTGCACCTGCTCGATCCGCAACGCGCAGCGATGGCGCGTCATTGGTTCCTTGCTATCGGCGTGTTTCAGCGCGGTGGTCCAGTTGAAGCGGTTGGCCAATCCTGCAAACCGTTTCTGCGATGGCTGGTAAGAGATGTCTGCGACGCGGAACGTCGCGTCTTGCAGGTGCGCAGAGAAGACATCGAGGTCTTCGGCATCCAGCGCGATGAGTTTCAGCTCTGACATAGTGTTATCTTGCCATCATGATCATTGACGACGTGTACGCGGTCGAAGTCCGCTGTGGTTCACTCGTTCAATTCCGTTGCACTTAACCTGACGTCACGCGTTCAATTTCAGCGCCGCATGCTGAGAGCTTCTTTTCCAGCTGCTCGAAACCACGGTCAAGATGATACACGCGGTTGATGGTCGTTTCGCCATTCGCCACAAGCCCGGCAATGACGAGTGAGACCGACGCGCGGAGATCTGTGGCCATTACCTGGGCGCCCTGCAGTTGGTCGACACCCTTGATTGTGGCGGTATCACCGTGGAGCGCGATATCAGCGCCGAGCCGCACGAGTTCCTGGACGTGCATGAAGCGGTTCTCGAAAATGGTCTCGCGAATGACGCTCGTGCCACCAGCTGTGGTCATCAGGGCCATCAACTGGGCTTGAAGATCTGTTGGGAAACCTGGGAACGGTTGGGTTTCGACACTTATCGGCTCAATTCCCGCACCGTTGCGCTTGATATTGATGCCCTCGTCTGTCTGGGTGACCGCAGTCCCGGTCTCTCCAAGCGCATCGAGCGCGGTCGCGAGCAGTTCTGTGCGCGTGCCAGTTAATGTGACGTCGCCACCGGCGGCTGCAACAGCCATTGCAAAGGTTCCGGTTTCGATCCGATCCGGTAAGACCGTATGCGATGCACCCTCAAGGTTGGACCGGCCCTGCACCCTGAGCGTCGATGTGCCGATACCTTCGATCTTGGCGCCCATTTTGATGAGGCATTCAGCGAGGTCGCCAACTTCCGGCTCGCGGGCGGCATTCTCGATGAGGCTTTCGCCTCTAGCGAGGGCGGCGGCCATCAAAACGTTGTGCGTCGCGCCGACTGAAACCTTCGGGAAGATGACATGACCACCGGCAAGGCCACCCTTGGCGCGGGCCACCACGTAGCCGCCATCGGTATCGATCTCGGCACCGAGTGCCTTGAGCCCTGTCAAATGAAGATCGACCGGTCGCGTACCGATCGCGCAGCCACCTGGCATCGAGACGCGCGCCTCGCCCATGCGTGCCAACAGGGGCCCCAGCACCCAGAAGCTTGCCCGCATCCGGGAGACCATTTCGTAAGGCGCCACCGTGTCGACAATGTCGCGCGCGGTGAAGTGCATGGTCTCGCCAATATACTGGGTTGGACTGACACGTTTGCCGTCGACAGAGTGGTCGACGCCGTGATTGCGCAGGATGCGCGCGAGCAGGTTGACGTCCGCTAGGTTCGGCACGTTTCGCAGCGTGAGCGTTTCCGGCGTCAGAAGGCTTGCAATCATCAACGGCAGTGCCGCGTTCTTGGCACCGGAAATTGGAATGTTCCCCTTGAGGGGGTGGCCACCGACTATCCTAATGCGGTCCATACGGGAGCGTCCTCTCCTAGATATCTCGTCACGACGGCTGTTCCGGCTTTCGGACGGGAGATGTTACTGATGAGTTTTGATCAGCGTTGTTAGATGATTCGCTCGCGGCCTGATTGCGCGCACGGGTCAGCTCTTTGCGCCGCTTCAGGTTTTCGCGCAACTTTGCGGCAAGACGTGCTTCGCGGTCGTTTTGGTCGCTACCGGACACGTGTCGGGCTCTCAATCCGTGATTATTTCGCAACAGGGTGTGTTCGGCCCCTGATACATGAATTCGGGGTCTTTGCGCTAGCCGTCAGATGCCCTGGCTCGCGTTTTTATCGCACTTCTGGCCATAGAAACGGCATCAGGCGGTAGGTGGAGCGCTATCGGGTGCTGAAAAATGGCTCTGATCGTTTCTGCTTTGGAGGCAGTGGACGCGCCGCCGAAGTCAGAATAGTTCAGGATTTAAGGTCCAGTAGCCTAGGTTGAGCGACCTTTTTAAGGAATTACATCAAGCTCTTAGCCGGCTGTCGACCTCGTCAGGGAACAGGGTGATGCGGTGAGGCTCCATCTGTCTGATCTCGTCCAGTGTCGTGATCTTCAGGCTAAAGTCTCGACGACGCGTCGGCATCATCTCCCAAAGCATGGCCTCTCCAGCATAGCTGATGTTGGCAATGGACTCGCACCAACCGACCCGCGCTCGATGGCATGTCTCGATGAACGCAACGCGGCGCTCTTGAAAATCCTTGTTCGCGTTTAGTTGACTTACGATGTCGGCGTAATGTCCACTGCGCGGAGTAGCGTCCCACATTTTCCTGTCCATGCCCTTCGCCTTAAGCAGCCCATTAGACACAATCATCACGTGATGGAGATCATGGAGGCTCACCATGACCTTCCAAGTTGGCGATGCCTGGACGTATTGCGGGCTGGTGAAAGGACGTATGCCCGTGATGATGCGTCGGAGTGTGTTGACCATCTCTGGTGAAGGCTTGGATTTGCCTGTCTCCCAACGGCTAACGGAACTTACCGACACCCCGCACAAGTCCGCGAATTCTTCTTGGCTGAGACCGGAGACCATTCGAGCGCGTCGACTGTAGTCTGAAAGATCCGACATATCTCACTCCTCGGACTAAGCGCAAAATTGCGAGGTGGTGATCAGGCCACGAACACCGTAACGCTCAAGTTGCGTTTTTTACATATTATCGTGGAGGGTAAATGCAATGAAGATGATCATTCTTTCACTGATAATGGCATTTGGTTTACCCACAGCTGCACAAGCTCATAGCGGCGGAACGAACTCCTCAGGCTGTCACAAGAACCACAAAACGGGCGGGTATCACTGCCATTAGTGGGAGCGCCTCCAATGATGAAGACAGCTATCGCAATGGTGCTGGTTTTCTGCGTCTCGACTTCGGCACTCGGACAATCGCAAGTAAAGAAAGCGGAGGCTAAATCGGTGGTCCTCATGCAGATTGCTGCGCGTGATCCAAACTGTGGAGCAATGCTGACGCGCCTCGGCGATACAGCCGTCAAGGAGTACGAAGAGAGTTTTCCGGTCGACCTGGAAAATGCCAAGAGAGGTCTGGTCGCTTATACACGACAAGCCCTCTTCGGTGCAGCAATTGAGAACACGCCCGAGAATGTGTTGAAGTTTGTTTGCCGATTGGTGAAGAGAAAGTTCAACAACTTCTATTGGGCGGAGTTGATCCAGTTCCCAGGCGTCGAAGCGAAAAAGCGTCGGACTAATTGAGGAAATGTCTAGCCCCTTACGTTTGGGCCACTTGTTTGCGGTTTCTCTAATAACGTCTCGGCACCGACGCTCGCTTGCCGGTAGATATGAGCGGACCAATACCCGGTATGCTCATCAAGCGTTGGCAGTTCTCCTCGCTCTTTGAAAGCTGTTCGATCTCACTTGTCGTGGCCGCAATACGACCATCCAGCCAATTCCAGTCTTCGTGTAGGCCGATAATGATGTTGTGCATGCGCGGTGATATCGTGCCTTCACGCTTCTTCAGGATTGCAAACAACGAACTGCGCAGCGCGTTAGCACCGGTGCGTACGGTAATGCCCTGTTCGATTAGGAAGGCCCGGATCTGATTGATCGTCGCCGTGCGTCTGGAGACCAAGCGAGAGCGCACCCGATGGAGTGCCTGCAGGTCCAGCTGATCCTGTGTCTTCTCCCGTACGCAACGTAGATTGGGGCGCAGTGCCGCTTCGGCTATCGCTTCGGCGTCGTTGTAATCGTTCTTTTGGCCCTTGCAAAACGGTTTCGTACAGAGGGCAGGGATAATGCGCGGTTCAAAACCGAGCCTCCGTAAAGTGCGGCTGACAAAGTGAGCACTTAGACAGGCTTCCATTCCAACAACACAACGCGGCAACTTCTCAAACGTCGAAACGAGCGCAATACGTTTGATCTTCTTGCGCAGAACGCGCCTTCCATCACCATCAAAGCCAACAAGATGAAAGACGTCCTTGCCAATATCGACACCAATGCTCGAAAGTTCAGGTTCACGATTGGTCGTCATGAGATGCTGCTCCTATCTTCAAAAAGGATCAGTCTAGACGACCAACCCTCTGCCAGGGGAGCAGTCGGTCCATACCATTAGCTGACATTCATCGACGGATTCTGCGCTCGTACCTCCGTGTGCTCTTGCCGACTGGCCGAACTGAGCAGTCGCAGCATTTTTGAACTCAACAAGTCAGCAATGATTAAACAAGAGACATTAGTTGCGAACATTTGGAAAAGCTCTCTCTGCAAAGATTTTTATTGATTTCGGTCGAACGACCGAATTATTATGTGCGCATGAAGAGTCCAGAAACCAAATCTGCACGTAAGACAGTCGTCACACGCGAGGCGATATTGGAAGCGACCAAGGCAGTGCTACGCGAGCGGGGATATGCTGGTCTTTCGACACGAGATGTGGCGGCCGTTGCGAATATGCCCATGAGCCAGATCCACTATCACTTTGGATCTAAGCAGGGGCTGATCCTCGCGCTGTTCGAATATCAGAATGTCCAGCTGCTTGAACGCCAACAGAGCATGTTCGACGATCCCAACATGCCGCTGTCACTACAGTGGAAGCGGGCTTGCGATTACCTCGATGAAGATCTGGAATCTGGTTACGTGCGCGTATTGCAAGAGCTACTCGCTGCGGGATGGTCCAATCCTGAAATTGCACATGTTGTTCGAGAAGGGTTGGAGGGTTGGAACTCCCTCCTAGTCGAAATTGCCCGTCGTGCAGAAAAGCGCTTCGGCTCGCTTGGCGGCTTCAAGGCAGAAGAGCTCGGAACATTGGTCGGGATGTCATTCATCGGTGCCGAGTCATTCATTCTAAGTGGCGTTGAATCCAGGAAGTTTCCTGTTCGAAAGGCTTTGCGCCGTGTCGGTGAGATCATTCGCAATCTTGAGAAACAGTCCATCTAAAGGAGGAGCAAGTGATGCGTGCCAAACTTCCTCATACCACAGGCGTTGTTGACCGTGATGGTATCGGCATTCACTACGAGGTCTACGGCGAAGGTGAGCATACAATCCTGTTTCTCCCAACCTGGTCCCTTGTCCATTCTCGGATCTACAAGGCGCAAATCCCTTACTTCAGTGATCACTTCAAAGTCGTCGCTTACGATCCGCGCGGCAACGGGAAGTCGGATCGCCCTGCGACCAAGGACGGCTATACCTTGGACCACTCGGTTGCCGATGCTGTTGCCGTTATGGATGCCACTCGCACCGACAAAGCAAGCATATTCGGACTATCCTACAGCGGCTTGGTCGGAGCTGCTCTCGCAGCCAACCATCCAGAGCGCGTGTCGGCCTTCATTGCCATAAGTGCGAATACACCGCTCGTACCACCTTACGAATATCGTAAACCAGAAGCGTTTAACGCCAAACGCGAGACTCATGAAGGTTGGGACAAATACAATAGGTACTATTGGCCTGAGAACTACGCCGACTTCTCTGAATTCTTCAACAAACAGATCTTCACGGAACGCCATTCGACGAAACAGATCGAGGACGGTATTGCTTGGTCGAGCGAAGGTGATGGCGAGATGCTCGTCATGACAATTGACTCACGGGAAAAGGGCAAACTTGCTGTCAACGAAGACATGTACCGCAAGATCAAATGTCCTGTCCTTCTCATCCACGGCGAGGATGATGCGGTTGCGCCAACAGCCACATCCAAGAAAATTGCCGAGCTGACCGATTCAGAGCTGCATACTTTGCCAGGTGCCGGCCACGCCGCGAATGCCAGGTTTCCCGCCAAGGTCAACACTCTGATGCGCGATTTCCTCGCTAAAAGTCTTGGAACATGGCGACCACAGAAGGCTCCAAGCAAGTTGAATGGCGAGAAGCGTGCGCTCTATCTGTCGTCGCCAATTGGTCTTGGCCACGGTCGTCGTGACATCGCCGTGACGCGCGAACTCCGAAAGCTCCATCCTGATCTCAAAGTTGACTGGCTGGCGCAGGATCCCGTCACGCGTCTGCTCGAGGCGAGCGGCGAGACGGTCCACCCGGCCAGCGGCTTGCTTGCGAGCGAGTCAGCACACATCGAAGCTGAATGTGGGGAGCACGATCTTCACGCTTTCCAGGCCATTCGGAGTATGGACGAGATTCTGATCCGCAACTTCATGGTTTTCCAGGAGGTCGTGGAGCAACAAGACTATGACCTTGTTATTGCTGATGAGGCGTGGGACGTCGATCACTACTGGCATGAGCATCCTGAACTCAAGAAATCGAAGATTGCTTGGTTCACCGATTTCGTTGGCTGGGTGCCAATGCCTGAAGGCGGTGCCCGCGAAGCATTCCTGACCAGCGATTACAACGAAGAGATGATTGGCCATATAGAAAGTCACCCTGAGCTGCGCGATCGCTCAATCTTTGTTGGCGCACCAGAAGACATCGTGCCGATGAGCTTCGGCAAGGATCTCCCCATGATGCGTGACTGGGTGCCCAAGCACTTCGAGTTCTCTGGTTACATCATTGGTCAACATCCAAGTGAGTTCGACATGCGCGATGATCTTCGCCGTGAGTTTGGTTATCAGCCAGGCGAGAAAGTCTGCATCGTCACTGTCGGTGGCTCGGGCGTTGGCAACCACCTCATTCGAAGAATTCTCCAAGCGTACCCGATAGCCAAGCGGCAACGGCCGGAGCTTCGGATGATCGTGATCACCGGCCCAAGGATCGATCCGGCTTCGCTCAATGCACCTGCGGATGTCGAACTGATGAGCTTTGTACCTGATTTGGATCGACGACTAGCAGCATGCGATCTTGCTGTCGTCCAAGGTGGTCTTACCACGTGCATGGAACTTGCAGCCGCAGGCACACCATTTCTGTACTTTCCTTTGAGGAATCACTTTGAACAGAATTTTCATGTTGCACATCGCCTCGATCGTTATGGAGCAGGCAGACGCATGAGTTTTGCTGACAGCAATCCAGATCAGATTGCTGCGGCTATGGTTGAAGAATTGACGTTCACTGGAGCGTCAAAGCCCGTTGAAAGTGATGGTGCGAGACGTGCCGCAGCCATGTTGGCCGATCTATTATGACCGAGAGAGCAACTGGTTCGGAGGCAGGTCAAGGCGACAAGAATTTGCAGAATGCAGGAATGGTGGTCATCACAAAGTGCGCTCAAAGAGACGACGTTTCGGTCGCTTGTCAAATAATCGGAAACGGTCCAATTGATCTGGTCTACGCGCCCGACTTCATTCCTCACATGGACTACAAATGGAATGAACAGCGGGCGGCTTGAGACTTGAACGAGGTTAGTTCGTTTGCCTTTCTTACCAAGGCCGACAAGCGAGGTGCTGGTCTATCGGATCGCTCGGGCAGTCATGGATGCCGCCGGAGTCGGCTATGTGGAGAGGGTATGTGAAAACCAGCCCGGCGATCAGGCCTTCGACATCGGCCTCCGTGATCAGCTGCAGGACGGCCTCAGCGACGGCGCGAAGAAAATCGCCGCAGTCATGCTTGGCCCGAAGCTCGGAAAGGTCCACTCGTGTTTGAAGTCGCGAAATTCCACCTGACCATTCACCTAGATGGCCACCCGGCATTACACCGTTGAAGGCGCAGAAATTACACCACGTGGGCTGACACTAACAAATGCGCCTTTGCAAGACTCAATACATCCGTGCACATGTCAATTCCTCTCGGATCGGTAGCCCCTCGCGGCGCCGCGTGCGCGGCTGTAGCCCAGTCGACCAAGGAAGCCATCCAGCTCCGCTTCGAAATCGGCTTCGATCCGTCGCGCGGATGTTGGTTCTCAGGCGATCCTCGATCGGATCAGAACCGTCCTCAAAAGCAAGCAACGAAATCGGGCTGGTATCTGTAGTCTTCGTCATGGTGTGATCTCCTTGGCGGTGCCAGCAGCCGTTTGGGTGGTTTGAGCCGCTCGGAAACGACGCCACTTTCTACCAGCGACAAGTCTTGGAACGCGCCAATAGGCAAGGTGCTGTCATTCGGTCAAAAACAAGGCTGACCTTGCTCGACGACCAAAGTGTCATCCAATTGCACCGTGGGGTTGATGACGACCATGTCAATGTGCACAAGGCTTTCAGTTTTGCCGCCATAGTAGAGATTGTCACCCAAGGCGATATGGACCTGGCCACGGCTCTTTTTAACCTCTTGGAAAATGCCATCTGGCCTGGAAAGCGGGTTAAGCCCGATACCGAACTCAGCGATGTTATCCGCATTTTCAACAGTCTTGAGGATATGACGCAATTCATCGGCCTCTGGGCCGTCGCCTTCGACCGCAACGACCCGCCCTGACTCGACCAGGATCTTGATCGGGGATGTAGATGTCCCAATGATCGCCGCGGGACCGTCCACCACAAAAAGACCGTTGGCCGTGCCTTCGATGGGGCGTGATGACACTTCACCATCGGGCAAGCCGGCCATATATCCGGCCTCATGCACAAATCCGCATTCCACAATCACATCGTCAAACGCGATTGGTGCGGTAATGTCGGTCCCCGCAGCCGACGTGATCCGCATGTTGCGGCTCTTGCGCCAAATTTCGGCAAGACGATCACCCTCCGCCTTGACCGATGCATAATCCGCCACGGCACCGCCGCGCGTAAGCGTATCGAGATCACGCATGGCCAGTGACATTACGCGCAAGCGCTTCTCTTGCAAAAGCGCTTTGACCTTGGCGGCGTAAACTGGGGCACCGCTTGATTTTGTCAAGCCGATCAAAACATCCGCGCGCTCCAAGCCATGTTCAATCATGGGATTCATGAGGTTTTTGTTTTGTGCCGTGCGCGACGGCTGGACCATCACAGCAAATTCAGCGCCCAAATCCCGAACCGTTTTTTGCAGTGCGGCCACCATTTCTGGCGGGCTGTCTTCATCGCACATGATGGCGACGCTCTCATGAGGTTTGATCGCCATGAGCTCATGAACAATTTTGTGGGCTGAGGCGTCGGGTGTCATTTCGGGTGTGGTCATTCGCCGGCTCCTGCAGCGAGGAGATGTTTGGCAGGCAAGATGTCATCCATTGACAGCCTGGGCATGTACATGATCAGGATATTGACGCCCTCAGGTGATAAAATATCGACCCTATGTTCCAGGCCTTTTGGAAGGTAGATAAAGTGCCCTGGCTCCATGGTAACTTCGTCTTCGTTGCCAACGATTCTCAGAGAACCGGACAGCAGATACACCATCTGATCCGAGACCAAGTGGTAATGCGGCTCGGCCCCACCTTCAAAGCCCAGAAAGCCATGGATAATTTCAAAAGGCGCGTTGCGACCCTCAATCGGCCATAATCGATGGTTGATGGTCTTGGCGTGTTTTGGCGGGCTGTAGGTCGCGAGTTTTGCGGGATCCACAAGGTAATCAGTCAGTTTCATATCGATTGGGTGCCCTGCAAATATGTCACTCGGCCTTGGATGCTCCATGGCCACGATCACTGTAACTCCAAATCAGTCATAACTTAAATCATATTAATCGGCACGATTATTCAAAATCTCTAAACAATGGACCTTTTGTTTGACCTTGAATGTGCCTTGTAGAGCGCGGTGCAGAAGCTCTCGGCCGCTGGTGACAGTGATCGCCCCTTTGCCGTTATGACGCCTACGCCGCGCGTCAGGGGAGGGTTGGTTAGCGGTAATATCTTGTAGGTCGGTTGCTCCGCGCATGCTGAGCGTGGCAGAACGGAAATGCCAAACCCCTTGGCAACCAGCCCCCATAGCGTGACCAACTGCGACACTTCATGAACAGGCGTTGGCATGACCTCGGAGAGTTCGCCGATGCCACTCAGCTGCTGCCAGATATTGGTCTGAGAGCTGAGCGATATAAAATCGTAGTTGGCCAGTTCGGCCCATGGCACACCTTTCTGCCGATTGGCGAGCGGATGATCCTGGGGACACAAAACGCAGTATGGCTCGTCAAAAAGCGGCGTGATGGTTAGATCCGGGCTACGTATCGGACCGCCAGCGATCCCAAAATCGGTATTCCGCCCCAGAACACTGTCTTCGACGAAGGCGCCATTGCCGTCGCTGATAGAGATTCTCACCCCGGGATGAGTGTCACGAAACGCCATCAGAACCGAGGGCAAAACATTGATCGCAACCGATGCTAGGCAGGCAATCTTGACATGGCCTGAACTAAGCTGACCCTTGGTCGAGATCTCTTCATACGTGCTTTCCATCTCGCTCAACCAGTGCAAGACCCTGGGATAAAGCTGCTCGCCCACACTGGTCAGCTGCATGTTGCGCGTTGTCCGATCGATCAATTTTGCCGCCAGAATGTCCTCGAGCTGGCTGATATTCTGGCTAAGAGCCGAGGGAGAAATGCACAGCTCCTCTGCAGCATGGGCGAAGCTGCCAAGGCGGGAAACGCTTTCGAAGGCGCGCAGATGTCGGATGGTCGGGTATATCATAATTTCTGAATAATGAGCCTGAAACTTTAATTTTTCAAACTAGTTTTTCTGGCGCTCTATGGTGCCATGAAACTGATCAAGAACGCCAAGCTATACGCGCCAGACGCGCTCGGGATTTCGGACATTCTGATATCGGGGGAAAAAATCCTTCATGTCGCAGAGCCGGGTTTTACCCTGTCGGGGCTTGAAGTCGAGGTGATCGACGCTGACGGATGCGCCGTGTCGCCCGGTTTTGTCGACAACCACGTCCATGTTTTGGGCGGCGGCGGTGGCCTTGGCTTTCGCTCGCGTGTACCAGAATTGCAGACCAGCCAGCTGACGCGTGTCGGCACCACAACCGTGATTGGCATGCTGGGGTTTGATCAATCCACCAAGGATATGCGGGGCCTGATCGGGAAGACCAAGGGCTTTGTGGGAGACGGCATATCGGCCTACGCCCTAACCGGCGCGACGCTGCGCCATCCTGTGCCAACACTCACGGGCGACATTATCGACGACATCGCCTTCATTGACCCCATTATCGGAGTCGGCGAGATCTCGATCTCGGAACTGGGTTATGGCTATGACAGTCTGGGGCCCGGAGCCCAATACATCGCTGAAGCCTTGGTGCAAGCTTTGCTTGTCGGGCGGCTTGCCGGGAAAGGCGGGTTCCTGTGCCTGCAAGTGCCGCCCTATTTCGAGCAATGCCTCAAACCGCTTTTCGACATGCTCCATACCAGCCGCGTGCCGATCAAGCAGATGATCCCGAGCCATGTGAACCAGACCGAAGGCTATATGCAGGATGCAATCCTGTGGGGGCAGCGGGGTGGTTGGGTCGACATAGGCGCGAACTACCGGCCCTGTCTAGCCCCCTGCGTCTGGGCCAGTGATTTGCGATTTCTCTAATAGCGTTTCGGGCACTGGCGCACGCATACCGAGGGCGTGGTGCGGGCGGATGTGATTGTATTGTTTGAGCCACGTGTCGATGACCACCTGAGCCTG
>JBCDBQ010000142.1:0-13338 GCA_039183375.1 Pseudomonadota bacterium | reverse complement strand
GCTTCGAGATTGGCGGAGGTGGGCTTAGCAATCAGCTTGTCGACGGCTACCTGGAGAGCCTTGGCAACAGTCAGAGAGTCTTCGTACTTCGCAACGGCAATATCCGAATAGGTATTGATAACATCCTGTTTAGTCGGGGCAGCAACCACCGCCGGGACACCAGCCAGGATTAGCGCAACTAGGAGGACAATACTCCGCATCTGGTTCTCCATTCGGTTTGCAGCTGTCGTTGTCACGAGTGCTGCTGTCAGCGGCTCATCGGAAGGTGAAAGGAATTGCGAATGTCAGTTGTCGCAGGCTGGCGCCGGCAGGTGGCCTTGGAAAGGGAGCTGACCGACGTACTGCGCGTAAGGCCGCACGATCGATGGCTGCATTGCCGCTCGACCCCGCGACGCGTGCATAACGCAGGCCGCCGCTTTTCGAGATGCCGAGCGAAATGCGCACGCGGCCACGTCCCACTGCTCCTGGTTTATTAGCAGCTATCCGTGCGCGCACCCTGACGCCGTAATTTTGAACTGCCCCTAGGCTTGCGCGTCTTGTGCCGCCACCTCCACTGCGGCGCTGACCGGCAGCATTGCGCCTGGAGTTACCTTTCTTCGATGCCCGCTTGGCAACCTTCTTCTTGCGCTTTTTTGGTTTCTTTCGTTCAACTTTCTTTTTTTTCTCTACTTTTTTCTCAGGCTGTTTGACCGCCTCTGGCTTTGGCTGTTTGGCTTCCTCGGCCTGCACTTCTTTGGTCGGCGTCGGCGTTAGTGTCTCAAGCGTCTTGGGTTGAGATTCCTGCACAGCGGTAATTGGTGCTTCGCTTGGTGAGTTGGCGGCGACTACAGCTTCTGCCTCGACCTCTGGGGTTACCTCCTGGACTGCGGGCGCGGGTTCAACCTCCTCCACCTCCGTGACCGACTTGTCCTCGACAGTCTCTATTTCGGTCTCGGCAACAGACTCTGGTGCCCCGAGTATCTCTTCGATGCTATCAACAGTAGATGTTGTTAGTTTTCCTGCCGGAGGGTCCTTTGCTCCTGGGTCAAGTGCGGCAAAGCCAATCGTACCGCTCAGATGCAAGAGCAGCGACAAGCCGATAAAGAACAACCAATACCGTGCACTTGTCATGACGGGTCACCTCCTACGCGCTGTCGCCGTTGCGTGAGTATGGAAATATCGCTGAGTCCCGCCGCGCGAACAGCCCGTGTTACATTCAACAGGCCTTCAGCGGGCAATCGCGCGTCGGCTACCACTATGAATGTCTTGGAACGATCAAGATCCCGATCGGCAACGATCGTGTCGGTTAATTGTTCCAGCGGCAAGGTCACGTTGCGGTAGCGCACTGTGCCGTCTTCGCGAACGATCAAGCGGCTGGCTGCAATGGCCCCAGTGCTGTCTTCAAAATGTTCGGCGAGCTCAATGGTATTGTCATTGAACGGCCGCAGTACACCAGCGACGATGAAGAAGATTAGGATCAAGAACACAACATTGATCAGACTCGTCATGTCAGGTTGACGTTGATTGTCTGTCTGGTCTTGCCGCAGTTTCATTGTTTGCTTACCCCGACTAGTCGACGACGCGTACACTATTGAAGCCGGCGGCTCGCACCTGCGACAAGCCAGTGACCAGGTCACCAACCTCGGCTTGTTTGCGTACCACAACCACCGCCTCGGTTTTGCCTTCCGCTATCAGTGCGGCGAGATCATCCGGCAATTGTCCGGCAGATACAGGCTGACCGTTGATGTGGATCAATGCGTCCTTACCAACGTGAATCAGCGCAAGCTTGCTGCGGTCTGCACTTCCGGTTCCAGCCCCAGCTGTCTCGAGCTTTACAGTCGAGAACCGAATGAAGGTTGAAGCGAGCATAAAGAATACAAGCAACAGAAATACCACATCGATGAGTGGCGTGAGGCTCAATGCACGTCGACGAGGTTCTGGCGCGCTAAGACGCATCTTGCCGCTCCTGACTTCTCGCAACAACGGAGAGGCGCTCGCTGTCATATGGATGGGTGTCTGCGAGCCGCGCTGTAAACAGACTTGTCAAAGACGATTCAATGATCGTGCGTTCGCGTCTGACCATCCCTTCAAACCAATAGAGTGCGAATGCGGCCGGGATCGCCACGGCCAAACCAACAGCCGTTGTAATCAGCGCAACCCAAATGCCGCCTGCAAGTGCTGCAGGATCAGCCTCGGCGCCAGAAGTCTGTAGCGCCTGGAAGGCGGCCATCATACCGATAACGGTGCCAAACAGGCCCAACAACGGAGCGATCTGCGACGTCGCCTCCAGTATAGAAAAATAACGTCGGAGGCCGGCCAACTCATCCAACGCAACACGTTCCGCGTCTTCTCTGATGGCCGCCTCGGGATGACCATTGGCAAGCGCCGCCATAGCGTGATGAACAACAATCGCCGATGATCTCGGAGATCGTGACAAGCGATGGAGAGCGCCCTCTCTATTGCCAGCAAACCAGTCACGCAAGGCACCTTCTGTGAGCCCCCGCGCTCCGACACGTTTCCTCAAAAACTGGAGAAGCTTGAGTAACACAACAGCGAGCGCCAGAACGGAAAGACAACCGATGATGATCACAACCGGCCCACCGCGCTCAAGAAGCTGCAAGAGTGGTCCGAAATCAATCTCAGGAACGGCAGTTGGGATTTGAAGCAGGGTCAATGGTTTGGCCTATTGGTGTCACTTAGTAGCTGAAAGAAACAGAAAGGCGCGAAGTCGGTTTGACGGCATCCAAGCACTTGGTTGGCGTCACCTCTGGTCCCTTGCACTGCGTAATGTTGTTGAGCAATAAGCGCCCGATATCATCACAGTTGGTGCTTTTGAGGTCGAACTGTTTGACCCGGGTCTTGTCCTTCGGCATACGTCCGACATTCACCGCTAACAGACGGTCGACCTGACCATCCTTGCCAAACAAGACCAGCTCAAGCTTGAGTTCCTCGATGAGGCTGCCCATTTTGTTCTGAGCAACAAAGCTAATGCGGCAGGCCCCCTCAGCGCGGGAGAGACTATTGAGCTCTAGGCTAAGAGCCGGTTCAGACGCCCATGACGCACGCGGCAGCAAGAGCATAAACGCGACGATCATTCCAACGGCGCATTTCAGCGATAAATTCCAACTCACTAATTTTTCCTCATTGCACGTGTTGCCCCGCATGAACTGAATCATTTGGTCTTGGCTTAGTTGATCTTAGCGATACGATCATAAGCTTTGGAGAAGCCAAGTAAGGGAGCTGAAAGCTTCATGACCCGCTTTGCCCCAACTCCAAGTTCGAGATTGTTGGCCTTACCGCCGCGGAGTTTCTTGAGGACATCAGGCGTAACCCGAAATGGCGCATAAACGCCACTGTTGTCGGAACGCACGAACGGTATGCGAACCGGCTTGTCCTTATCAATGGCTGCGACAATCCCGGCTGGAAGGAACGTGCCATGGGCGACCTTCATCCAAAGAACGTCAGCCTTTTTCGCCTTTGGATCAGCACCACTGTTGTTTGACAAAACCAGCGTGACCAATGGTCGTCGTGATTTAGCACTGATGAGGGTTTGTGACATAGCGCATTGGAACTTACCTGAGGCACCATCGGAGCAGCGCGCAACCCAACCGGATTTAGGTTTCTGCTGTTGATCAACCTTGCCCTTGGCTTTGGCCTGGGCGAATCCACCGACCCCGCCTTTAGGCTTCGCTGTCTGGGCCCAAGTGGCTGCCGATGCGAAAGTCAATGACAATGACGCAATTGCGATCGCGCTTTGGACTCTTCTCGTAATCATTCTCATATTCAACTCTCTAACGATAGCTCGACGAGCTCTTTCCAGTCCGTTGTTGCAGCAATAGAGCGACCACCCATCCCCAAACAGTTATGTAGCCAAGCCACATCAGGAAGTAGCCTCCGTCCTGGCGGAGTAACAACCAGATGCCCGGAATCAGGCTCAGCGCCAAAGAAGCGAATCTGAGCACCCGCGCA
This sequence comes from Pseudomonadota bacterium, assembly GCA_039183375.1. Taxonomy (GTDB): domain Bacteria; phylum Pseudomonadota; class Alphaproteobacteria; order Rhizobiales; family Hyphomicrobiaceae; genus Tectiglobus. The sequence continues at coordinate 9,390 of JBCDBQ010000142.1, read as the reverse complement.
GATGCTGTTAGTTGTGTGCGGCGGCCAAGCCGCTTTGGATCGGTCCAACCCAAGAACAACAAGCCGAACGTGGAAAGAGCCATGGCGGTCGCGAACGCGAATAATCCTGCATCCATCACCCCCATAGACGTCAACCTTCCGAAAAAACTGCAGATGCAGAGTTACCGAGCGAGCAAGGCGTTCTCCAACGTCTCAGTGCCCCATAAATGTTGATTAATTTTATCCACTATTAGTGCTTTGGACTGCTTTACTGTTCAAGGAAAGATTTGGAAGCTATCTGTCGCTGCCAACCTATGCGGGACCCAACCATGCCACCCAAGCACGTTAATTACTCGCAACATGCTGATATGGCGAATATATTCCTCACGCTCTCGCTTCATTAGCCGTCTCCGAATCTAGCTTGATGCTGCAATTTGACCTCAAAGTCAGTTAGGCAGTCTTGGCTGTCAAGCTATGCCCAACAACTGGGGATTTTCGAACAGTCCAGGCACATGCCAGAGCCGAAAGGATCAAAACCAGATCAATGGCAACAACCGTTATGGCACCTTGAGAAAGTGCTTCCAGCCAACCAAAACCACCTGATAGATATCGTGCTATCGGTAGTGCGAGTAGCGACAGCGAAAGCGCCATCCACAATCCCGTTGCCAACTGGCGTCGCGGTACGAACAACCCTAACGCCAGAAGCGGCAGCGCGACGACGACGAAGCCCAATGGCGTGGCCGAAACGACAGCATCACTATGACGATAGAGGAAGAAGGCATAGGCCGATCCGACCAAGGCTAACGGCAGGCCGATCGTGCAAATGTCGATGTAGCGCCCGAAAAACCGCCAGGCGCGCGATTCTTCTGCGCGTCGTTGCACCCATAGATTCATGCCGGTCACAATCATGTAGCAACTTGCAAATCCGAGCGCCACCCAGATTATCTTGGAGAGATAACCGGCGAAGCTTCCAAAGTGAAGCGGTCCTATAATAGAGACGATCGTGCCGCCTATCGATGGCACCTGCCCGACGGCCGGTAGTCGTTTCTCAAACGTACCATCAAGGCCCTTGTACCGGTATGTCTTGCCTTCCAATTCACCAAAGCGGGCCAAGTGGCGCGTCGAGACCTTTGCATTCTTCCGCCCGAAGTATTCGATATTGACGGAACGGGGCAACACGCCAGCCCGGTGCGTCGCATCCGCAATGATGGCATCAATATCGCTGGACTGAATGCGCTTACCAGGTCGCTGAAGCTGTGTCCCAGCGATTGTGCGGCCCATCTGTTCAATGTTGCCACCAAATGAGACCCAGGCCAGGGCAGGAATTCCAAATGATATGGCGAAGCTGAAGAAACAACCCGTCAACGCAAGCAGGAACGCATAGGGAAGGCCCCAACTCGCCGCCACGGTATGGCGATCTCTTGCGTCAAGTATCGCGCTTCGGTGGGTGCGAAGCGTGAATGCATCGCGAATGAGGTGGCGGTGCATGATCAAGCCGGTGAGTGCCGCGATCATCATGACCATTCCGAGAATGCCTGTGACAAGCAACCCCCATGGTCGCGGCATATAAAGTCTGACATGACTATCAACAATGAAGCGTCTCAACATCCTGTCGCGGTCATTCCGCGCCAGATCAACACCGAACCCTTCTTGTCGGCTGATCACCTCTCCGGTCTCAGCGTTAACCTTGTACAGGACCCCTCGTGATCGGTTCCGACCATTCGACTTGCGCACGGTCTTATGGAAGAAGATCGACAGGTTCCCGGCCGTGTCCTTCGATAGCGATACGTCCTCGCGATAAGCCCGCCCTACTTTCTTCGCAAGGCTCTGAACGGTCGCGTTGATCTTATAGGCAAATGGGTTCTTCGTATCGGACGTAGAGACTGACCAATAACCAATTTCGAGTGCCAGGACCGCAACGGTTCCCGTAAAGACAACGGCATACAGAAGCAGGCCCAGAACAGTGGCTGACCATCCATGAATGGCGACAAGCAGTTTGTTCTCTCGCTGTGGAACACGAAACATGGGATCTCTTGAACCTCTACGATATCAGACCGTTGAACTTGGCAGCTATAAGTCCAGCTCCAACAAGGCTCATCCCGCATGATAGAGCCGCGACGCGAATGAGTTTGGTGTCCATGCAGGCATGTAAGAACATCAGCGCCCAAACCAGAGGGAATATGGTCAAAGGGACTACAAGATTATCAATCTTGGCGGGGCCCTCCGGATACCACATCGGCATAGAAAGCAGGATCACAACAGACGCGATTAGCGCCATCGGCCCTGCTAAAACAACTCTCGATATCGTGCGTAAGCGCATGACGCTGATTGCTCTGAAATGTTGGTGCTTTGGACGATCTGACTGTCTGGTATGCACATCAGACTCAGTCGGGATCAATGACCCTAATGTTGAATGATTTCGTTCACTTACTCAAGCCCTAAGGCCTTTTTGAAGCAACCAAAATTGAGTTTGAGGTGAACTCTGACGGAGCCGACGGCTGCGTTCAAATATCAATCTATAGAGACTGCACGTTCAGCTCCTTGTTCACAAAGACTGCCGCGAAGTGACTATTGTGACACAGGTCGCGCAGACTACTGCCAGAATTGTTGACCATATTAGTAGACAAACGCTAATCCTAACAAGGGAGCAGAGGAAACCTGCTCCGCCGGGTAATGATTGCGTAATTAGCCAGCCAGTGTGCACTGACAGCGCGTAGCCAGCCAAAACGCTCTTGACATTCGTTGTTCACGGGAGATGAGATGGCTGGTTATTTCAAGACAGTTGGGGCGTCTGTGCTCTCGGCCTTCTGCCTGCAGCTGGCGGGCGGATATTCGCAGGCGCAAGAGATCGAGCTCCCGGGTATTGTCGTTATCGGCGAGAAGACTGAACGCGGGCTGCAAGAGACCTACAATAGCGTTAGCGTTTTCACAGGCGACGAGATTGAGAACTCAACTATCGAAGACATCGACGATGTCATTAATTTCACTCCCAATGTGACCCAGAGGTTTGGCGGCGAAGGCTTTGCAATCCGTGGGATACGCAATAACGCGGTTGTCGCAGGTGTGGGAACTGGGCCTCTGGCTACGCTTTATATTGATGGAACGCCATTCAACAGCTTTGCGCTCAGAACCGGCATCGAAGAGCTCTGGGATGTCGAGCAAGTTGAAATCTATAAGGGGCCTCAATCGACATCTCAGGGCCGTAACGCGCTCGCTGGAACAATTATCGTTAAGACGAAAGACCCAGTTTACGAGAACAGCATGACCGCCCGAGCTGGCGGTGGGACGCAGAACACAAGAGGTATTGCCGGAACGATCAATGCGAATATCATCGACCAGGTGCTGGCGGTTCGGGTTTCCGGCGATTACAACTACACCGACGGCTTTAACAACAACCCGACGCTAGGCATCGATGATCAGAACTTCCAGCTGAACAGGACCTTGCGCGGAAAGGTGCTATTCGAGCCGACGAAGTCGTTCCGAAGTGTCCTAACAGTTACCCATTCGGTCAACGATGCGGGTGACGATGATGTCGACCGGACGTTGAACATTTTTGATCGGAACAGCTTCGGAAATATTCAGGGCAGCGAAAAGACCAAAACGCTGCTCGCCTCGCTCGATAGCCAGCTGGATCTGACTAAGCACTGGTTTATCAAGAATATCGTTACCTACAACCGGGCGCGCTACAATCGGCTTGACGACGATAACTCCAGCTTTACCGGTGTTCTTAATGGCAACAATGCCCTTGATAATGAGTTTAGCTTTGCACGAGACAATCTAACAACGACTTTCACAGAAGAATTGCGTCTCCATTACAAGAGCAAAAGTCTGAGAGGACACATCGGCGCCTACTACGCCAAGATTGATGATGATGATGCAAGTGGTGGAGAGGGCTTTGTTCCTACCTCGATAACAGAGGCAACGTTGAACGCCTTCGGTGCGGGTGCGTTGCTGCCATTTTACTCAAATCTCAGTTTTTTGCGCGACACTGGGCGACGCACAAAAACAGAGAATTTTGCCGGTTTTGGCGAGATCGAATACGACGTCTCTAAGTTTTTAACGCTCTATTCCGGTCTTCGCTACGACAAGGAGAAGTTCGAGGTCCAGGCCACGTCATCGCGCGTCACGAACGGTTTGGCGGACCCTACCCTATGTTTTCTGTTTGGAGGAGGCGCGGCTGCGCAGTTAGGTTGCCAACAGGTAAATGCCTTTGCTGCCGCCCAGGATGCACAGGCATCGCAGCCTCTCAATGCATCAACGGAATCTGAAGCATGGCTTCCCCTGATGGGAACCCGATTGAACTGGACCCACGATCTATCTACCAGCTTCACCGTCAAGCGTGGTTACAGGGCCGGAGGAGCAGGTGAGTCGCTTATTACCGGAACAGACTTCGACTTTGATCCTGAATTTGTCTGGAACTATGAAGCGGCTCTGCGCTCGAAGTGGTTTGATGGCCGGCTAACCGTCAATGCAAACGTCTATTATATGGATTGGCGGGACCAGCAGGTTCAGCTCGCTTTGAACAACAACACCGATGACGTAATTGTCGTGAACGCCGGCAAGTCAGAGCTTTACGGCTTCGAAGTTGAGACATATGCGAAGCCCACCGATGCGCTCACCTTGCGTGGCAGTCTCGGTTATCAAAGAACGAGGTTTGTCGAGTTCTCCGACCTGACGCAGAACTTCTCAGGCAATGAATTTCCGAGCGCTCCTGAATACACCATAGCGGCCGCCGCAAGATACCAATTCGACTCTGGTTTGTATTTCGTTGGCGAAGTGAATTACCAGAGTGAGGCTTTCTCATCGGCACAAAACAGGCCTGAAGATATCGAAGAAGGCCGCACACTCGTGAACGGTCGTATAGGCTTTAAGACCGGTAATATTGACACCTACATCTATTCGACCAACATCTTTGACGTCGATTACGTGTCACACCAGACCCAAGGCGTCGATACCGGTAAAGTCGGCGATGGACGTTTTGTTGGCCTACGCGTCCGTATCACGAACGAGTAATCGATCCAATGGAGGCGAGGTGGCCGAACAAGCAAGTGCCTCGCCACCCAGCCTTTCCTCGACTTATTGCTCTTCATGGGTTGACCGGCTGTTACACAAGTCTCGGGCCTTATCCCAGGGGACCGATGGCCCCTCCAACAGCGGGCGAAGCCTCCGATAGAATTGCATCTTTGGCGACAGCATGCTCGGCACCGCTAGCGGCCATTCTGACCATTCATCCGTGCCGAGCTATGCTTCTCCACTGAACGTGTAATGGTAATGCACCGGGCAGGGTTGGCCGCTCCTTCTGGTAAGTCTTGTGAGACTTAGGAGCGGCGAAGCCGGTTGCCGCGCTAGTTGAACTTGATCGAACCGCCAATACCAAACTCACGCGGAACACCGACTTGTCCGGTTTGCCCGTTCGCTGTTGGCTCGAACAAGAAGACAGGATGAATGTCGTCAAATACGTTGTTTACGAAAGCAAACAGCTTGACGTTTTTGTGTGGCTCGTAGTTGAGCTTCAGATCAACGACGGTGAAGGCGTCAACTTCCGTCGTCTTTCGGTTCTCGTCGTCACTGTAGTAGCCGTCATTGTAGCGAACTTTTGCGCCAAAGGTCAGATCTTTGATAAGTTCGTAGTCAAATCCGATAGTCCCCGTGAAGGCAGGCGCTGATCGAAATTCATTGCCTTCAAGACTCGCAGTTGAAGTCGTGAACTCTTTGAACTCTGTCTTCAGGAAACCAGCTGAGCCGTTAATCCGCAACTGGTCTGACACTTGATAATTCGCCGAGATCTCCAATCCGTAGCTCTCAGCACTTTCTGCATTCCGGATGATCGTATCTGGCAGGCCATTGACAAGTGTTGTCGAGTTGCGCTGTGCATCCTTGAAGTCGGTGTAGAACGCATTAGCTTGTAGGCCTAAGCGGTTGTTGAGGAAGTTGCCGCGCATAAAGAGTTCGTAATTCCAGAGCGTCTCTTCCTTGAATTCATAGAATGGATTGACGGGTAGAAAAGCTTGCACGGTACCAAAACTGATACCGCTTCCACCGGGATTGTAGCCTTTGGATACCACACCACCGACGCGCAATTCGTCAGTAATGTTGTACCCTATCGCAAACTTCGGCAACCACTGATCAAATGTCTCGTCGAAGTCCAGCTCGCGATCTCCCGGAAGAAACGGAGACTCAAAAGCAACACCCTGTCGCCGTTGATCATCGCGTTGATACCTAATTCCACCCGTAACATCGAGCCGGTTGGTTACCTTGTAGGTGAGCTCTGTAAAGGCACCGAAGCTCTTCTTCTGATCATCGAAGACAGTTGTCAGGAGAAGCCCGCCAAAGTTTGTGAGAAATGTGAAGTCTTCTTTGACGCGCCGAACATTTACACCGGCGACACCAGTGAGTTTCCCGCCCATTAAATTGAGGTTGACTAGCGTCTCGTTGACGAGATCTTTGCCGTTGGACAGGAGCAAGCCGTCGGTCGTATTGGATAGAAACCGATCTATCGTGTAGTCCGAGTGCACGAACTGATTAGATAATGATACCTGATCTGAAACCCTGTATTTCGTATCTTGGATCCAGACATTGGATTTTGTCTGAAACACAGAAGGATTGTCATTGTCGGTTCGGGCTAGATCAGAAAAAGGCCGATCAATGTTCTCTGTCTGCGGCGAGGTTGTGTCCGTCTTCACGTATGTCAGTTTCATGGATAGCCCTGCCACAGCAGCGGGCTCCCATAACACCTTGAGGCGCCCTGTAAACTGCTGCAGCTCTTCCGCTTCCGGCTGCACGTCCTGGCCGGGCGTATTGTAGCTGATATAAGTATCACGCCTCCTGAAATCTAAAGTTCCACGGACAGCGAGCTGGTTGTTGACGATCGGACTGTTCGCCATGAGCGAAAACTGCCGCCCGTTAAACGAACTCACCTGTGCGCGTCCAGCCATTTCTGCTTGGAAAACTGGGTCTTTGGTACGGATATGGATTGCACCTGCAATCGCATTCACACCTTGAGACGTCGTCTGCGGTCCACGGAATACCTCGATTGTTTCGACGTCCCAAACAGAAGTTGTACCAAACACATACTCATTGAAGCTAATAGGTCGCCCGTCCAGGGTCATTGTTGCTCTCGGCAGACTTCCCGTGAAAAAGTTCGCCCCGCCCTGAAGCGGTCCGGTCGTCGCTTGACCTCGAATAAATGGGCCTTCGTTCGAACTACCGAATGTCACGATGTTTGGAATGTCTTCGAGAGCATCCTCCGCGTTTTGAACCGAAGGCGTGTTTTCCAGTTCCTCGCTCGTAACGACCACAACGGATGAAGGAGTATCGAAGACACTTCGTTGGACACGTTCGCCTTGGACAGTGATACCCTGCAGCTCTGTCACCTGTGCAACGGCAATTTCCCGAGGCCTCACGGCAAAACCAATGTCGCCGACGCTTTCGACCCGCAGAGTGGTTCCACTCAGCAACCGCGCAAGAGCCTCTCGGGCAGTCAGAGACCCAGAAACACCATTTGTGCTTAACCCTGAGACGAGTTTGGCATTTGCCGAAATCTCCACGCCGGTCTGATTAGCCAGCGAGACCAGTGCGGAGCTCAGAGAGCCTGCCGGAATTCGAATGTTCCGCTTTCGGGTGCTTTGGCTTGCTAGCATGAGACGCGCAGACTTATGGATCTCGTGCTTTTTTAGCTCTGTCGGCAAACGCGACCATGCGGGCCATGTTGATGCCATGACAGACATCACTAGTACGCTCGCGCCAATCATGAGCTTTTCCCTCACCGAGGTGCAGCTAGAACTCGGCCCACAACTCGGAACCTCAATCAAACCCATTACCAACTTCCCCTAAAACGCAAACTCTGTCACCGGGCAAGCGCGCGCACCTGCCCTACGAAGTCAGAGTCGGTCATTACCGGGAACTGTTCAGATTTTGTCTTTGCTACGGAGGGTTAGAGTAGAGATTCACCATGACAAGCTATCGTAAGCCCCAAACACAAGGCGCATCTAAGATACTGTTTATTATTGATAAATATAGCATTTCTCACGTTGAACCGTCATTCGGATGCGAGGCTAATAGGAGTGAGGCATAACTCCCATGTGGTACATTCGCCACGGATAACTAGAAAAACAAAATCTACAATCATCTCAGTAGCGCGACAGTATTGCTAGACCGCCAGCAAGAGTTCGAACACGCAGACCATTCGAAGACGCAATCAGTCGTAGTGAGTCAATGGGGCGCTCCAAACTGTATGCGCCCGTGACGCGAATACTGTTGATGTTGAAACCAGCTCGCAGAATTGTGCCGGCGTAGTGGCGGTCCAGCACGTCGAGCACGTCCCTGAGTGACCAGTCTTCAACGACCAGACGGCCGCTGCGCCATCGGGCAATACGATCAGGAACAATCTCCTTTGGCATCGCCCGACGGCGAGATGAGTCGTCGGTGCGAATGAGCTGTCCTGCGTTGAGTTGGACCTTGTGCGCTCCGTTGTTGACCGGATCGGGGACCATCGAATGGGCGACCTCAACCTTGCCGTTGGCAACTGCAACGCTGCCGCCGGAAGACCTGCGGCGGACCTCGAATGACGTGCCGATCGCACGGGCTGAGAGTTGTGCCGCGCTTACGATGAATGGCCGAGCGGCAGCAGGCTGGACATCAAAAAATGCTTCACCCACAAGCAGCGATATTTCGCGTTTTTCTTTCGTGTATTCGACCGCAATGGCGCTCCTTGCTCCCAGGACGACGCGGCTCCCATCCTGCAATGTCACTTCGCTCGATTGCCCGACAGGAGACAAGTGATCGGCAGTTAGCATGAGCGAAAGGATTGGCGCGTAAATATATAGAGCCATTGCTGCGGCAATGGCCAAACCTGCCCAGACGCCGCCCACCGGGCTTCCCCTACCTTTTGCCCTGGATGGATGAACAGAGATATCAGCGGGATGAGGCTCCTCAACCAAGTGATCATCGGCGACAACGGATGCCATCGCTCGGGTGCGTTCCAGAAGTCCCCACTGTCGCCTGTTTTCCTCAGATTCCTGCAGCCAATTTGTGAACGCAGCCGCAAGCCGATCGTCATTCGGATTTTCCTGGAGAGCGACCATCCAATTGACAGCCTCTTGCACGGATTGATCAGTCATTAGCGTATTCTTTGCACTATCCACTCAATTGCGTCTGCGATCACTATCATTGATCGTTTTGGTTGGCTCATTACTCGGTGTCTTTTCGCACTCGCTGCTGACAGTGCAGCGCTCCTTCCTTGATTATCGTGTGTGCCTTACCGACGGAAACGTTCAGCCGTGTCGCAATCTCACGAACTGTCATCCCTTCGACATAGTGCATGAGGATGGCCCGGCGGGTGATCGGGGGAAGCTCACTAAGGGCCGACCGAAACACAAGATACTCCTCCTGGAGCGCGAGTGCCGCTTCCGG
>JBCDBQ010000141.1:0-13347 GCA_039183375.1 Pseudomonadota bacterium | reverse complement strand
GCAGGAGTTTTTCTTTGTTGCTGGCATGCTCGTTATGGCGGGCATCGGGCTGTTTCTTGTGACGTCTACGGTGGGGCGCGCCTGGTGCGGCTACACCTGTCCACAAACAGTCTGGGTCGACTTGTTCCTGGTCGTTGAACGCGCGGTCGAAGGTGATCGCAACGCGAGGATAAAGCTTGATGCTGCATCGATGTCTATCGGTAAGTTGGCCAAGCGTGTCGCAAAACATACGCTCTGGTTGTTGATCGCGATTGCGACGGGCGGTGCATGGATCTTCTACTTTGCCGATGCGCCGACTCTGCTTGGTGACTTTGTAACGGGCCAGGCGGCCTTTGTGGCTTATGCGACGGTAGCGGTACTGACATTCACAACCTACACCTTTGGCGGATTGTTGCGCGAACAGGTCTGTACATATATGTGTCCGTGGCCTCGGATCCAGGCTGCCATGCTTGACGAGCATTCACTGACGGTTACCTACAATGACTGGCGCGGAGAGCCACGCTCGCGGCATACAAAACGTGCCCTTCAGGAAGGCAAGACAGTTGGCGACTGCGTTGATTGCAATGCATGTGTCGCGGTTTGTCCAATGGGGATTGATATTCGAGATGGTCAGCAGCTTGAGTGTATTACATGTGCGCTGTGCATTGATGCCTGTAATGGTGTGATGGACAAGCTTGGCCGCGACCATGGTTTGATCTCCTATACAACTCTCAAGGACTACGATGCCAATATGGCGCTGGCCGGTGCGAACCGTGTCAACCGGAGCGGCGACATGGTCTGGGATACCAGTGATGCGCTACCGATCGTCAGAGGGCGAGCTGGAGGAGAACGCTTAACCTCCGTTGCACTCACTCAAATCAAGTCGTTCATTCGTCCGCGAACCTTGATCTATATGGCGATCTGGAGTCTGTGCGGTATGACGCTGCTCGCAGCACTCTTTTTGCGCGATCGCCTGGACATCAATGTCCGTCACGATCGCAACCCTCTTTATGTCAAGCTGAGTGACGGGTCCATTCGCAATGGGTACGAAGTCAAGATTCTTAATATGAAGGCGCTACCACGGATTTTTGAGCTCAGGCTCAGCAATCTTAAGGGTGGACTGATGAACCTGGCCGGTGCGCCACAATCGAAATCCGACAAGTTGATTGTCTCGGTGAAGCCAGACCAATTGCGCCAGATCAAGGTCTTCGTCACGGTACCCAAGAATGATCTTCGTCCGGGCCGTCAGCAGTTTGAATTCAGAGTGAGCGAGATTAAGGGATCGGAAACGGCAGCTTATACGGCACACTTTGAAACGCCGGGATCGTAGAGACAAAGGGAACAGTGTCATGGCGGATCAGGTAGCGCGCAAGATCGGCACGACGCGCCGACCGGGTGAATTCACTGGCTGGCATATGCTTGCTCTCATGCTGCTCTTCTTTGGCGTCATTGTAAGTGTCAACATCACTATGGCTGTCATGGCTGGGCGAACCTGGACGGGTTTGGTCGTTAAAAACAGCTATGTCGAGAGCCAGAAGTTCAATGGCTATCTCGCAGCAGCCAAGGCGCAGGATGCTAGAGGCTGGAGCACAGACCTCAGCTACAACAACGGTGTTATCGTGTTTGATGTTGTTGACCGAGATGGACACCCGGTAACACTTACCGAGGCGAGTCTCTTTGTCGGTCGACCAGCCTTTGAGCAAGCCGATCAAACCGTAGAGCTAACTACGACCAAACCAGGCCGTTACATTGCCACCATCGACCTGGCTCCAGGTGCGTGGGCGTTGCGCATCACCGGCACCAGTGACGGTCATCCTTATCGGCGTGATAGCCGCCTGAATGTCCTTCCGTCTGGCGTGTCAGGGCGAGAGGATAGGGGGTAGGGAGCGACCATGGCCTGTGCTTGCTCAGTGGTAACTCCACCGATACCGGAAGCGGTTCAAGACATGGAGGAAGAGCGTCTGCGCAATGCGTCAACAATTGTTGACGGCGATAAGCTGCGTACGACCTTTCTAATTCCCGATATGCACTGCATTGCCTGTGTGCGACGGATCGAGAGGAGCCTCTCTCAGCTCGACTTTGTTGATGATGCGCGTGCTAACCTAACTCAAAGGACCGTTCGGGTCGATTGGCAACCGTGTGCGGGTACGGCGCGCGCAATCTCAGACGTGTTGGATCAGGAAGGTTTTTCCTCGACACTCCTTCATGCAGGCGACGATGCCTCTGCCAGTATTGGCAACTCCTATCAGCGTTTGCTTTCGTGTGTTGCTGTTGCGGGATTTGCGGCGGCCAACGTGATGTTGTTGTCTGTTTCGGTTTGGTCTGGCGCATCAGGAGAGACGCGGGATCTCTTTCATCTGATATCCGGCCTTATCGCAATCCCGGCTGCCGCGTACGCAGGACGCCCCTTTTTCGGTTCGGCCATGGCGGCACTGCGCAGTTGGCGTCTGAATATGGATGTACCTATCTCACTCGCAATCGTGCTCGCGCTCGCAATGAGTGTCTTCGAGTCATTGCACGGTGGTGAGGAGGCCTACTTCGACGCTGCTCTGATGCTGCTCTTCTTCTTGTTAATCGGGCGCACGCTTGATGCAATGATGCGGGACCGCGCCAGGAGCGCGATTGACGTATTGTCAAAGATGGCGGCGAAGGGTGCGGTGCGGCTATCTAAAGAAGGCAAGCATGAGTACGTTGACGCAGATGCGCTGCAACCCGGCGATCGCGTCTTTCTGGCGGCTGGAGAGCGCGTGCCCGCCGATGGTGTTGTGTGCTCGGATTCCGGCGTGCTCGATCGCTCTTTGGTCACTGGAGAGAGTGAGGCTGTAGGGGTAAGTGCCGGCGATGAAGTTGAAGCTGGGACACTCAATATGTCCGGCCCGATGGAGATTGAAGTCACGAGAACTGCCGAGGAGTCCTTCCTAGGCGAGGTTGCCCAGATGATGGCTGCAGCGGAAAATGGGCGGTCCCGGTTCGTCAGGCTGGCCGATCGGGTCGCTGGATACTATGCACCTGCAGTTCACCTGTTGGCGCTGATCGCTTTCGCGGGTTGGATGATTGCTACTGCCGGAGACTGGCAGTTGTCGCTTTATACGGCGATTGCAGTTCTCATTATAACATGCCCCTGCGCATTAGGGCTGGCCGTCCCCATTGTCCATGTCATTGCGGCTGGAGAGCTTTTTGCGCGCGGCATCCTGGTTAAAGACGGCTCAGCCTTGGAGCGGCTCAGCGAGATTGATACGGTCGTTTTCGATAAGACAGGAACGCTGACGCGAGGTCAGCCTATGGTCGTGCATTCCAACATTGCTGATGAGGATGTGCCGATTGCAGCGGCGCTTGCCCTTGCTTCGCGTCATCCTGCGGCGCAAGCCATTACTAGACACTTTGAAGGCGTCGATATTCAGAAAGTGAGGCTTGACGATATACGTGAGGTGGCCGGCGCTGGGGTCGAAGCTGTCTGGCAAGGACGAGCTGTCCGACTAGGGCGCAGGGATTGGGTCGAGCAGATAACCGGTGTCGGTTTGGAAGACACTGATGGATCCGACACGTCGCTCGTAAGTTTTGCGATTGAGGACGGCTGCATCTCTGAATTCCAATTGGCGGATGTCCTGCGTCCTGACGCAGACTACTCGGTCCGTTGCTTCGCCGGAGTTCATGGTTTTGATGTTCGAATCTTGTCTGGTGATAACGCAGAAGCAGTTGCCGGTGTTGCAAATCAACTTGATATTGCACATTACAAGTCAGATCAGAGGCCCGCCGATAAGATAGCCGAACTTGAGGCGCTGTCTTCTCAAGGCCGGCGTGTCCTCATGATCGGTGATGGCCTCAATGATGGACCGGCGTTAGCTGCCAGCCATGTCTCCATGGCGCCATCATCCGGTTCGGATGTCGGACGCCAGGCTGCTGATTTTGTATTCACGACCGAGCATTTGAGATCCGCTGTCTATGCTTGGCAGGTAGCGCGCAAAGCAAGTGTGATTGCCTGGCAAAACATTGGTTTGGCTATCTGTTACAACTGCGTGGCTGTGCCGTTGGCGATAGCGGGTTTCGTGACGCCGCTCGTGGCAGCCGTTGCCATGTCAGCGTCATCCATCCTAGTTGTTGCCAACAGCTTGCGGCTCTATCGTTTCAACGGCCTATCGGCTCGAGCAAGAGCGCAGTGGAGTGGAACGAGCACTAACGAAGAGGACCTAGCGATCGGGCCTGAGGTTGGATTGAGGGCTTCTGTATGAACCAGCTGGTCATTCTCATTCCGGTCGCTTTGTTCCTCGGCTTGCTCGGCCTTGGTGCGTTTGTTTGGTCCTTGAACACTGGCCAGTATGAAGACATGGAAGGCTCTGCCAACCGTATCCTGCTAGACGATGATGACGTTGACGAACGCGATCGTTAGTCCGCAATCGCACTTATGTGATCGCTATGTTCTCAGGGGAAGGCATCATCTATTCGAAGGCCGACCCCGCCAACAAGAGCGACAACTCATTTATCCTTGGCTTTCGCGTGCAGTACTCCGCTTGAGTTCTGCTGACTCTCGCACAAGCGCTAGATTGTTCAGGATATGTTTGTTCGTCGGTGCACCCTGGTGCGCGCGCTCTAGAGTTTGTAGTGCAGATTGATTGTTGCCCTGCAAATAGTAGTGATAGCCCAGGTTGTTCAACAAAGTTGGCGTGTAGCCGACTAGCCGAATGACCCTGTTGTACGACCTATGTGCGTGATCAAATCGACCTAGTCGATCATAGGAAGCTGCCAGGCCTAACCAGGCCTCGGCATTGGATGGCTCTTTTTCAACGGCAGCCCGGAATGCCTTCTCAGCTAGGCCATATGAACCGTTCTTATAGTGGATCTGGCCCTTTTGCGCGTTTGTGGCGTTGGCCGGGATCAAGAATGGATGCTTGTCCGGTTTAATGCTCTGCCCAAGACCGAGTTCGGCTGGTGACATCGTACATCCAGCTAAGCCAATGCTTAGACACAGGAGGCAAAACAAGAATTTTGTTGAACCGCGCATTTGACTACTACTCCTGAACAAGAATTCTAATTCTCAAAACATTGCCTGCTTTATGCGAATGATGATCGGAACGAAGATGACGACCATCATGACCGGGAATATGAAGAGAGCGAGGGGCAAGGTGAGCTTCACGGGCAGAGCATGTGCCTTCTCTTCGGCTCTCAGCATTCGTTTTGAGCGCATGTCGTGGCTGTAAACACGGAGCGCGTCAGACAGCTTTGTGCCGAGGTCTTCGGTTTGTTTTAAAAGAAGACCAAAGCTCCGAATCTCCTGCAAATTGATGCGACGTCCGAGGCTCTCGATTGCGTCGACGACCGGCAGTCCGGCTCGAATCTGGAGGTATGACAAGAAGAGATTGGCTCCGAGATAAGGATAAGGTAGCGCTAAATCTCGGCTGATCCGTTCGAAAGCTGCTCTTGGTGGAATTCCGGCCTGGGCGCAGACGACAAGTAGATCAAGAAAGTCGGGGAAGCCCATTCGACATTCGCGGCGCACGATGCCCTGGCGGTAGCTCAGATAGATGCCCGGAGCGATGAGGCCAACAAGAGCGCCGAACAAACAACTTATGCCAATTACCAGGGGAGAGGCCTGAATCTCATAGGCTGTAATGATGATCCAAGGTATTGTACCGAGCACAACTGATAACAACATCCGCGAGAAGTAAAACCAGAACACGGAACTGCTGTTGAAGTAACCAGCTTGAACTAACTCGCGGCGCGCATGTGATAGCTTTAACTCTTTACCATCCCCGAGCCCGCGTTCGATCTTGTAAAGCAGTTCGGATGCCTGCTCCAATTTGCCTTGCACATCAGCTCCGATCGAGAACGGGGCGGATGCTATGTCGTCTGAACCACTGATCTTCTCAATTGGGTTGAAGGCTATGGCTCGGCTGCGGACGCGTTCGCGCAATTCAACAAGGCGATTGACAAGCAGAAAGATTGAGGCAAGCGCACCAAAGAAGGCGAGCGCTAGGATGTAGGCTTCGTGCTCCTGAGCAAATGTCAGGATCTTGGCGAGTGTGATCTCGAACAGCTGCATTATATTTCAAAGCTCACTAGACGCCACATAATGAAGTTGCCAATCATCATCCAAATACCCGCAGCTATGAAGATTGGATATACGATGCCGTACTGCCAGATCTCGCCGTAATAGGCGGGTGCAGTCACTGAAAGCACGAAAAACACAACGATGGGCAAGAGGCTAAGGACGACTGCAGACAAGCGGCCTTCCGCAGACATGGCACGGACTTTCATACGCATACGCGTGCGCTCGCGCACGACAGAGGCGAGATTGCTCAGTATCTCGGACAGGTTGCCGCCTGATTTGCTTTGAATTGAGATGGCAGACACCACGAGTGCAAGATCGTGTTGCTGAAGGCGACTGTTCATGTTTCTCATGGCTGCCTCCATATCGAGGCCATAAGTCAGTTCATCGCCCGCCTTGGCAAACTCCTCTCCGATAGGGTTATCGAATTCGCGTACGACCATCTGGATGGAGGCTGGCAACGGGTGTCCCGCACGGATGCTTCGCACGATGGTGTCAAGGGCGTCGGGAAGCTGACTTTCGAATTTCTGTATTCGTCTGGTCCGCATGACCAACAGAAACAGAAGCGGAAAAGCGGCTGCCACGAGTAACGCAATTGTGGCTGCTGCCAATAACGAACGCGTAAGGACAAACGCTGTCAGCATCGCGACCGCCGGTGGCAGAAGGAGAACGCTAACGAAGGTTATCAACCGCCACTTAACGCCGGCTTGCTCACTGAGGCGGAGGAAAAATTGTGGCCCCCACCCGGAACGCTTGGGGGCAATGGCAGATTGATGGTGGCCGACTTGATCGACTAAATCCGCAGTGTTTGCACGAGACGTTCCATTTCCATATTGACCGAGCCTTCGATTTACGGCATCGCGCCCTGACATGCGACGAGATACCGTCACAAACATAACTTCCATGACCATGAAGTATGCGGTGAACACTAGGATATAGACAGCAACGTCAATGTAACTCGTCGGTAGTAAATCACTCATGACTATCGTCCCGGGTGGAAAACCTGGTCATCTATTGTTGCGCCTGCGACGCGCAGTTTGTCGAGGAAGACGGGTCGCAATCCGGTTGCGTGGAAATCTCCGAGTACTCTTCCGTCATCCGTCGTTGATGTTTGCTCGAATCGGAATAGTTCCTGCATTTGAATCGTCATCTCTTCCAGGCCGACAATTTCGGAGATGCTTGTAACGCGCCTCTTTCCATCAGGAAAACGTTGAACCTGGACAATGATGTCGATAGCGCTGGCGATCTGCGATCGCACTGTGGCTTCGGACATTGGGAAGCCGGATAGGCCTATCATTTGCTCGATCCGCGTCAGTGCATCTCGTGCAGTATTCGCGTGAATTGTTGTCATCGAACCTTCGTGGCCGGTACTCATGGCTTGGAGCATGTCGAATGCTTCTTCACCGCGCACCTCGCCAACGATGATGCGGTCAGGGCGCATCCGCAGAGCGTTCTTAACGAGTTCGCGCTGACGTATCTCACCATCGCCCTCAATTGATGGAGGACGAGTTTCGAGACGCCCTACATGGGGTTGTTGAAGTTGGAGTTCGGCAGCATCTTCGATTGTGATCAGACGCTCCTTGGGAGAGATTGCACGAGACATTGCATTTAGCAGTGTCGTCTTACCGGTGCCGGTGCCGCCGGATATCACCACGGATAGTCGTCCTCGTACGATCTCGGAGAGCAGCTTTGCCATGTTGAGACTGAGGGAGTCCAAGCGGACCAGCGTGTCCAGATCGAACGTCTCGCGTGAGAATTTACGAATTGAGACCAATGGGCCATCGACAGCGACTGGTGCTATTGCTGCGTTAACACGAGAGCCATCCTGCAAACGCGCATCGACCATTGGTCGGGACTCGTCAACGCGACGTCCAACGGCTGACACGATTTTGTTGACGATCCTTAGGACATGAGCGTCGTCCTTGAAACGCATCGGTACACGTTCCAATTGACCGTCGCGTTCAATGTAGATGTGCTCGTAGGAATTGATCAGAATGTCCGTTATGGAGCTATCCTTGAGCAAAGGTTCGATCGGCCCCAGACCCGTTAGCTCGTCTATGACCTCTTCGACGAAACTTGCCAATTCCTGTGAATTCAATGGCAGCCGTTCCGTGGCGACATGATCGGCTACAAAGCCGTGCACCTCGTTGCGTAGTTCGGCTCTGTCCATCTTTTCAATCTGAGAGAGATTGAGTTCATCGATTAAGCGGTAATGGACACGAATCTTTGCATCAACGAATTCTGGGGTATGCAGGAGCTCGCTACCGGCCGGCTTGGTCTCTTTTTCTTCCTTGGCAGCCAGACTAGCGAGCTCGTTAGCGAGAACACCATTAGGGACCCTGCTGTCATCTTTTGCCGTGCTAGACCGTCTGTTCAAAAATCGCATGCTGGCAACTCACTAATTTGCAGTTTCCGCTTGTTCCGTAGGTCTTATGTCTGATGCATGTATGAGCATCGTATGCCACTCAGTCCGCTTGTTGGTGGTTCTCCTATGTCCCCCCGACCAACTGTTTGATCTCTGTCGCAAGCTTGCTGGAGCTCGTAGCGAGATCTTCTAACTGTCCCAAGTTGATGGCCTCCTGCACCGTCTCATAGTCATCGGTGACGAAGCCCGCCAGTGCTTCTCCCAGAGAGTCTTTCGCATCGTTCTTGTGCAAATGACCGCCAAACAGGCGACGTCGGAAGCGATTAATGATCACTCTTGTTCTGACTTCTTGTGCAAGGACGTCGGGCAATGTGCTGAGAAGTTCTTTGGCTTGACGAATGCCAGGCACGCTGAAGTCTGTCACGAGATTGATTTCATCAGAACCGGCTAGAAGGTCGATGGTCCAAGGCTGCCACATCGCCGGTAGATCAATGATAACTTCATCGAACATCTCGCAAAGGACGTTTAGCAGCTGCAACACAAGCTCCGGCTTTTGGGCGTTGTCTAACTCTCGCTTTCTGGGCGCGGCCAGGACCGCAAGACCGCTGGAGTGCCTGCTCAGCATGACTTCCATTAGCGTCTCATCAAGTCGGTCGGGTGCATTTTGGATCGTCTTAAGATCGAGACGCGGCTCTAGATCCAGGTAGTCAGTCACCTTGCTGTACTGAAAGTTGAGATCAATGAGGCAAACGCTTCGTTGTTGATCGCGCTTTTGGGCCAATAATAGACCGAGTGTGGCGGCGATCACCGTTTGGCCCACACCTCCTGCACATGGCATAAAGGCACGACACCGAGCTGAAGATTTGGACAACGTGACGTTTGGATTTTCCCGTACAGCTTTTAGCGATGCTTCGATAATCTCACCATTCGTGGGCATGCGACCGTCGACCATGGACAACCAGTCTGAAGCTCTCAGATGCAAGAGAGCACGAACGTCCGATTGCTCAAGATCATCGGATATTGTCACAATTGCACTACGCACACCGTTCTTCCGTAATTTGGCAATCGCCGAAATTGAGTCTTCTCTGTCTTGTCCGAGGTCGATGATGAGCAGGTCGAACTGAGTGAGCTTGAAGTGTTCATCAGAAACGTTAGCGACTGAATTTTCTACCCCTACAAACTCGAATGATTGACGCCCATCTAGAACAGCGCGAAAGTGCTGCTGTAAGGTGCTATTCTCACTGATCAAGGTGACGTTTGACATAGTGTTACAGGTCTTGTTTTTGAGCCTGGAACAACACCATCGTGTTTGTCGTTCGTGGCATCGCACAACTGGCTTTGATGTCTCCCCCTGCGTAGTGTGATGTACTATATTTCGTATCTCGCAAATTTTTCGCGTTACATTGAATCTGGGTTACTTTACTTGACCACTCCCCCAGAGCCGTCTTTGACAACGGTTGATTGGTTCGACAATCCGCTGGGTTTCTTGACCTTATCAGTCGCGTAGCGACGCACAGCGATATGGGCGCGTTGACCATCTTGATCAATTTGGTTGTTCCGGCTTGCTGGGGACCACGGGTCGATCGTTTGCGAGGCTTGGTTCGACGCGTTGGCATCGCCGCTGTCTTGAACGACTCGGTCGCCATAGCCGAGGTAGTTGTTGACATCATCAGTGGAGCAAGCCGAGAGCATTGGAACAATGGACAAACTGATGGCGGCTGCCCAATTCAGACTGCGTCTTGGTCGACTATCTATACTTTGAACCACGCCTAGCTCCTGCTTTGCTTCCTGTGCCAACCGGTTCCTCGTTCGCGAGTTGGAGAATGTGGCCGGTGTAGGGTTCGGGGCGGCCAACCTTGACTTCAGTCTGGCCTCGTAGAAAGAATTCTGCATCGTTGCTTGAGACGCGGGTGTCGAAGGGGGTTCGGATAACCTGTTTGGGGCCTGGTCTCTTGGGACGAACCAGCCGTGGTGTCACGATGATCACGAGTTCAGTTTCACGCTTCTGGAAAGATGAACTTGCGAAGAGTGCCCCAAGTATTGGTACCTGTCCGATCCAAGGAAGCTGTCGACGATTTTTGAAGTTATTGGCCTGCAGCAATCCGGCCATAGCGAAACTCTGGCCATCGCGCAGTTCAATTGTGGTCTTGGCTCGGCGCACAGTGAGGCTTGGGATTTCAACTCCGCCAACACGCAACGAACTGGACGGATCCAATTCGCTCACCTCCGGCTCGATCACGAGATTAATCAAGCCGCCTCCGAGAACAGTGGGTGTAAAGGATAATCCGACGCCGAATTTCTTGAATTCGACCGA
Source organism: Pseudomonadota bacterium (assembly GCA_039183375.1). Taxonomy (GTDB): domain Bacteria; phylum Pseudomonadota; class Alphaproteobacteria; order Rhizobiales; family Hyphomicrobiaceae; genus Tectiglobus. Next base: position 2,646 of record JBCDBQ010000141.1, on the reverse strand, counting down.
GATGGTGTCTTCGTCCGATTGGACAGGAAACGGAAATTCTCCGCCTGCAAGAAAGCTAGCGGATTGACCGGATTGCGCGACGAGATTTGGTTCGGCCAAACGGCGTGCGAGACCTTTTCTTTCGAGCGCCTGAATAATGACGTCGGCCGTGGTGCCGTTGTCCAAAATGCGCGCGATGGCGACGCCGAACGGCGTATTGTTGGAAGCGAGACCGAACAGAGGAATTCCGCCGCCGATGGCACTAATGCCAGTCGCGGCTAGGATACCGGTGCCCACGACATCAGATCCAACCGAGATGTCGCGAGATGCTTCGCGATTGGCTTCGATGAAGCGGACCTCAAGTTGGACTTGCTGTGAGCCGCGCACGGTTAGCCCATTGGTGACTGCTTTGGGCGCGATCTGCTGCGCTATCTTCATAGCGCGATCGACCGCATGAGAGCTAGGAACGACACCGGCGAGGAAAATTCCACCATTGACGGCTTGCACGCGAATGTCAGTGTTTGGCAGGACGCTACGCAAGCGATCACGCAGATAAGGAAGGTCGTGCGTGACGTTGACATTCAAGACAGCTATGACGCTTTTGCCTTGTCCAAGCAGAGTGACGCTTGTCATGCCGATCTTCTTGCCGAGTACGTAGAGCTTTCGGTTTGTCAAAGCGACTACATCGGCTATCGCAGGATTTCCAACCAAGATTTCAGCGACGTTGTTGTCTGACTCCAGCGTCTCGGCTTTGTGATGGACGATTTCAAGTGCCATCAGCTGACCATTGGAGACGATTTTGCGAACCGCAGAGCGAGCTTCGGAAGTGGTGGAATAGGCCAAAGTTAGGAAGCCGGCAAAGATTGCCACGACCAGCGAAAAGAAACATGTGCGCTGAGCAGCCCTATTGCGGTTGATTCTAACTTCGTAGCCAGCCGTTACGAAATCCATCGATGCAATAGCTTTCCGCACTTTGGAATTACCATAGTTGTTCGTCTCGATTGACACGGATTGGGTCATTGCGGTTGTTCGATGGTTGCGTTCTGTCGAGCGGGGGCTTGGGTAGCGCCCTCGGCAGAAACTGGGTTGAGTGGGCGTCGAACGCGAGGGGGCTCTGAGCTCGTTGGAGCGAGCTCAATGATGCCGGAGCTGCGAGTCTGGTCGGTTCCTGTCTGCTCAGGGGAGTCGACGTAGGACCTCCTCAGCACCCGTACCGACGAGCGTTCTTCAAGAACTTCATAGACTTGGCGCTTGCCCGCGCCGCGTACAATCGACACTTGGGGCAGGGTTGCCTTTTCGGTCTCAATCGCTGCGGTATCGGGCGCAACTGGTTTCACGTTCTGGACCGAAGGTTTGGTGCCGGGCAGATCGTCGAGGCTAACCCGGCGGGGAGCATCATGGGACTTGTTGTCAGTATTCTTGAGGGTCAGGGAGAGTTTTCCGACACTGGATGCTAGAACCAGCTTTTGGGCTTGAACTTGATTGACCTCAAGGGTAACTGCGCGCGCTGGTTTTGCAGAACTGCTGCGCACAAAGCGTTGGTCAACAGCCAAGACCTTTACGCTTTGTAAGAGAACGTCTGTGAAGACCTCTGCAGTTGCGTTTCGATCGGCTGATGCACTGAGGAGCTTGCGCGTTAGAAGTACGTCAACAAAGTCGTCGGGCTGGATGAAGCCAGCTACTCCCTGTACGTCATCGACGCGAATTGTAACTGCAGACTTTGCACCACCAAGAGCGCCTGCAAGCGATGGACGTTGGCCTGGCTTGGATATCTTCGATTTCAAGACAGGTTCGCCCTTCGATACGGGGCGTAAAACAACTCTGGCTCTGTTTGATCCAGCCGCTCCTACAAGGCTTTCAAGGTTTGTAAAGGCTCCTGCTGGCATTAGCTTCGCCGGCCATGCCACTTGTTGCAGCATCGATCGATCAAGCCTTGTCCCGAATGGCAAATCCTGACGCGCAATAACGATCATCTTCGTTTCGGCTTGGATAATCTTTGACGGCCCCGCGGAAGCCTGTTGTGGTGGCGTTGGTGCCCTCATCGTCGTGAGAAGCGTCGCTATGCCGGCACACGTTGCAGCGGCGGCGAGCAACAATACTGAACGCAAACGCATAACCGTAAACCCCGAAAGGCATAAAAATGAAGAGGAAAGCGATTTTGGAAAACCAGATTTCTACATCTGGTTTTCCCTTTTAAAACTGGCTTTGTTGATATCTTGCCTTGACTCTTAGGTTTTCAGGCAAGTGATCATAAAGCTAATTACGGGCATTAATCATTGCCCGCATTATTCCCAATTGCTGTCGGAGTTGATGCCAAGTCTCCTTGCAGCTCGGTCCACTGAGCGATAATCCAATCGCGGGCTCCAAATGCGAGGCCAACTGCAGTGGCTGAAACAATTCCAATAAGGATAGAATATTCCATTAGAGCGGCACCGCTCTCGTCTTTGCAGAAACGATCAATAGAGGTTTTGATACTCTTCAACATAACACCTAGACTCCACCACGATGTTGAATGCTTTACTAAGTAAACCAAGCTACTAAAAAGAACTTGTTTTACTCGCTTTGCCCATCCGCATATCGCGACTGTAGGCATGCTTAAGTGTTATCCACAAATTTTCCCCAGACCAACAACCCAAGATTGAAATTGCTCGGGATTGGTGTGAAGCG
>JBCDBQ010000140.1:0-13404 GCA_039183375.1 Pseudomonadota bacterium | reverse complement strand
CAAACTGGACGAAGTGATGAAGGACGGTGCATTGCTGCTCACGAACACTTCAGCGCTTGATATCGATGAAATCGCAAACGTGACCAAGCGGCCAGAAGCAGTCGCCGGAACCCACTACTTCGTACCGGCCAACGTGATGAAGCTGTTCGAGGTCGTCAACGGTTCCAAGACATCACGCGAGACGTTGGCAGCGGCCATGAAGCTCGGTCGGGACATCGGTAAGATCAGCGGATACGCCGGCAACTGCGATGGCTTTGTTGCGAACCGCAGCCGGGCACCGTTCAACATCGAGCAGGGCCTGATGATCGAAGAAGGCGCCCTACCGGAACAGGTCGACAAGGTCATGGTGGCTTTTGGTTATCCTGTCGGGCCGTTTGCAGTCAATGACATGTCTGGCCTCGATGTGAGTTACGATACGCGCAAGCGCCGCGCCGCAGCAGACCCAAACTATCGTGGTTTGCCGATAACCGACCGCCTCGTCGAAATGGGCCGCAAAGGCCAGAAGACCGGTGCTGGCTGGTATCGGTATGAGCCCGGTGACAGAACCCCGCATGTTGATCCGGAAGTTCATAAGATCATCAAGGATGTCGCCGACGAGCAAGGTTTTGAACAGCGCGAATTTGAGGATACGGAGGTGTTGCACCGCTTGCTCTTTTCCTCGATCAACGAGATCTGCAAGATCCTTGAAGAAGACAAGGCTATTCGTGCCAGCGACGCTGACGTTATGTGGCTCAATGGTTTTGGTTTCCCGCGCTACCGCGGCGGTCCGATGTACTGGGGCGACACCGTTGGTGCGATGGAGATCTACAATCAGATCGCAGCCTGGCATCAACGCTACGGCGATCGCTGGAAGCCATCGGCGTTGTTGCGCGAGGTGGCCCAGAGCGGCGGTAAGCTGCGTGAGCTTAAGTCCGACATCTCATTGTGATCAGGGCTGTGCACGTATGAGCGAGGATCGTTACGACAACGAGATGTTCGCCGCGCTGCCGCAAGGTAAAGATCTCAAGCGCTATGTCGAGGAAGGTTGGCCGGTTCACCACTTCCTGACGGCGCTTCTCGAAAACGATCTGATGGAATGTGTCGGGCGCGCGGACGAGCGCAATTTCGATGCGCTCGATGCCTATTGCGCCTGGCTTCGTACCTACGCACCTCCCATGTGTTTTGGAAGTAAAGAGAAGGTCGCCGCTTGGATTTCACACAAGGGACTAACTGGCGCCGGCAGCTCATAGTGCAATCGTGTCAGTCGGACCTTGCGATGGGGTAAGCAATCTAAGGAAGCAAAATGTCTGATCTTGTTCATATCGATATTCAGGATGATGTCGCAACGCTGACCATGGATGACGGCAAAGCCAACGCCTTATCTCTTGCCATGTCCGCGGGCATCAATGCCGGTCTTGACCGGGCAGAGAAAGAGGCCAAAGCGATCATTCTGAAAGGGCGACCAGGTGTCTTGTGTGGCGGCTTTGATCTCAAGGTCATTCGCGGAGATGATGAGGCGGCAAAGGCTGAAATGCGCAATGCCGGCATGGTCTTGCTGAAGCGGTTATATCTGTCGCCGCTACCATTGATCATCGCCTGTACCGGGCATTCGGTTGCTGCCGGCGGTCTGATGCTACTGACGGGCGACACCCGGATAGGCACACAGGGAGACTTCAAGATCGGCCTGAATGAGATTGCTATTGGTCTCGCTCTACCGGTTGCGGGAATCGAACTCGCACGCGATCGCCTTGTGCCTGATGCTCTAACGTCGGCAGTTATTCTCTCAAAACTCTATGATCCCGACGAAGCAGCCACCGTTGGTTATCTCGATAAGGCCGTAAGTGCAGATGCCTTGGCGGCGGAGGCGCAGGCTACAGCGAAGGCCATGTTGGAGCTCGACCCTGCGGCTTTTGCCGAAACCAAGCTGCGTATGCGCCAGCCGATCATTGATCGGATGACCTCCAGCTGAACTCTTGGCCACCAATGGGCAAAGAGTTAGCGTTGCGTCAACTTTATCTCCGGAGGTTCCCCAATGGCCGACATGGCTGATTTGGCCGAAAAACGGGTCTTGTGTTCGTCCTGCGATATCTATTGCCAGGTTCTGGTGGAAACCGACGGCAACGAGATTGTTAGGGTCAAGGCAACAGATCCGCGTGCGGGCTCAGCCAATATCTGCATGAAGGGTGTCCACGCACCGGAAGGCTTTCGTCACCCTGATCGCATCCTTTATCCTCTGCGCCGGGTCGGTGAGCGAGGCAGCGGCCAATGGGAGCGCGTCTCCTGGGACGCTGCGCTGGACGACATCGCGGAGCGCTTGAGCAAGGTCGTTGATCAGTACGGTCCGGAAGGACTGGGCGTTGCGACCAGTTCGTGGAACACACAGGCCGACAACGGAACCTGTCGACGCTTCATGAATTTGCTCGGCTCGCCAAATTGGATTTCGGGCGTTGCGCTCTGTGCAGGAAACACGGCAGCCATCAACCGGATGGTCTATGGCTGGTTTCCTTATCCGGATTTCACCAAGACCAACTGCATTACGCTCTTCGGTCATAATCCCAAACCGCATGCCTGGACGCCGGTTTACAATGCGATCCGCAAGGCGCAGGCGCGCGGCGCAAAGCTGATTGTGCTGGACCCGAGGCGCTCTGAAAGCGCTGAGCGCGCCGATATCTGGTTGCCACTGAATGTTGGCACAGATGCTGCCATGACTTTTGGATGGCTCAAAGTCATCTTGGATGAAGGTCTCTACGACAAGGATTTTGCCGCCAACTGGACGACAGGATTTGATGAGTTTCGCGAACGTGTCGATCAGTTTCCGCTGGATCGGGTCGGCGATATCACTGGAGTTGAACCGGGTAAGATTGCCGAGGCAGCCCGTGTCTATGCAAACCACGGTCCGGCGGTCATACCGTGGACACCAATTACGGACCAGCAGCGCAACTCGACATCAGCCATTCGACTGCAATGTATTCTGAGGGCGCTCTGTGGTAATCTCGATGTACCCGGCGGCGAAGTCTTGCACGGGTTCCATCCCGACATCGTTTCCGAAACCGAGATGGAGATGCACGAGGTCCTGCCTGAGAAGCAGAAACGCAAACAACTCGGTACAGATAAGCATCCAGCTTTCACCTATCGCGGCATGGAGAGCCTCGGCGAACCGACAAAGAAAGTCTGGGGCTCGGAGTACGCCAACATCGTTTCAGGATGTTATATGGCCAATCCGTCAGCGGTGTTTCGCGCCATGGCTGATGGCAATCCTTATCCCGTCAAAGCATTCTTCTCCCTCGGCAGCAACACCCTGATGAGCTTCGCCAATATGCAGCTCATTCACCGCGCACTGCTCAATCAAGACCTCGTTGTGGCACACGAGCACGTTAAGACTCCGACGGCGCAGTTGGCAGACTACATCCTGCCCGGAGATGCCTGGACTGAACGCTCGGCCCTTGCTGATGGCTTTGGCTGGACGGCCATATATCGCGGCTCTCAGCAAGCGGTTACTCCGCCGGGTGAGGCGCGGGGCGTCTATGACTTCTGGCGCGGGCTGGCCGTGCGCATGGGCTTTGAAGAACAGTTTCCATGGGCAACGGCTGATGAACTGCATGACTACCGCGTTGCCAGGCTCGGAATGTCGTTCGCCGAGTTCTCCGAAAAGCACGCCTATCATATCGGCGGTTTGAAATTTAAAAAGTACGAGCAAACAGGCTTTGCAACTCCTTCTGGCAAGGTCGAGCTTAAATCGTCGGTCCTCGAGGGCCTAGGATTTGATTCCCTGCCCTATTGGCGGGAGGAACCTACTTCTAATGGTGATTGGCCGATGCGCCTATTCACTGGTGTCCGCGAAGATCCGTTTTTTCAAACCGGCCATCGCCATGTTGCCTCGCTGCGTGAGCGTGCGCCTGAGCCGTTGATCTACCTTAATCCGGAAGATGCGGACGCACAGGGCTTTGCTGCTGGCGATATGGCAACCGCTGAAACAAGTCAGGGCCGTGTCACGATGAAAGTCGCTGTACGAGATGATATGCCGGTCGGCCTGGTGCGCATTCCACATGGCTGGTGGCTACCGGAGAGCGAAGAGGGTGACGGCCAGCTCTCTGGTGCTTGGCAGTTGTCAGATGCGCAGTTGTGCCGGGACGATGACGATTTCCTTGATGCCGAACAAGGCATTCCGCACTTCAAGGGCATCCCTTGTCGTTTGCATCGAACTAACGCTTAAAGCTGATTGAGAACCAAAAGACTTTCAAGAGGTAAGCATGACCGACTACAACGTGGGTGACCTGGTCGCCGAATTCCTTCATCAGGTCGGCATTGATGTCGTGTTCGGTGTTGTCTCTGTTCACAACATTCCGATGATCGACGGCCTTGGACGGCGCAACACGGTCCGGGTAGCACCCGCGCGCGGTGAAATGGGCGCCGGCCACATGGCCGACGGCTACGCCCGTGCGCGTCGCGGCCTTGGTTGCTTCGTGACCTCAACCGGTCCAGGTGCCGCCAACGCACCGGGTGCTTTGGTCGAGGCGCGCTTCGGTTCCGCACCTGTTCTGCATCTGACCGGTCAAACGGCCACTGCTGATCTTGATGAAGCCCACGGTGCTGTCCATGATGTGCCGCATCAGTTACCGATGTTAAAGTCAGTTTCCAAAACCGCTTATCGCATCAGCAATCCGGATCAGGCCTTCGGTATCCTAGTGAAGGCCGCGACCGAGGCGCTGACACCACCGATGGGACCCGTCAGTATCGAAGTTCCAATCGATGTTCAACGCTCCAAGATCAAACGTCCGGATCAGCTTGACAACATCGTCCTCCCGGTACCGAAACCAGACGCCGGCGATGCAGCTAGCTTGGATGCGATTGCTGAGATGGCTGCCAGCGCCAAGCAACCCGTGCTCTGGTGCGGGACCGGGGCGAAGTTTGCTCGCGAACCGGTGCAACGCCTTGCCGGAATGGGCTTTGCGGTCATCACATCCGTCAATGGCAAGGCTGTTATCCCTGAAGATCATCCCATGTCGCTTGCGGCATTCCATGCTCCGCCGGCTGTCGAAGAGCTCTATAAGAGCGTCGATCTCATGGTCATTGCCGGCGGCCGCATGCGCGGACACGAAACGCGTGATTTGACACTCAAACTGCCAGAGCGCCGGGTTCAGATCGATATCGATCCGGAAGCGAATGGGCGAACGTACACCTGTGATCATTTCCATGTCGGCGAGGCAGGTGCCGCTCTGGACGCCCTCGCAGACCGTCTTGAAGGACGCATGAAAGTTGCCAGCGATTGGAAGCAAACCATCGCAGCGACCCGCGAGACAGTACATGCTGCATTTCGCAAGACACTCGGGCCCTATGTTGAGTTCCCTGCCATCATCCGAGACGTCATGCCGGATGATGCTCTGTGGGTTCGTGATATCACGATCTCAAATTCTACGTGGGGCAATCGCTACTTCACGCTAACCGAGCCAGAGCAAAACATATACCCGGTTGGCGCAGCGATCGGTCCGGGCTTCCAGATGGGCATCGGCGCAGCTCTGGCGGAAGGCAATCGCAAGGTCGTTGCCATGACGGGTGATGGTGGATTTTATCTCAACATGACCGAGCTGTGGACGGCAGTGCAGGAAAAGGCCGATATCGTTGTGATGGTCATGAACGATGCTGGCTATGGAGTGATCAAAGATATCCAAACCAGCATGTATGGCGGTCGACACTTTGCTGCTGATCCCATTGGACCGGATTTGGAAGGCCTGGCGAAACTAGCCGGCATGCCATTCTGGCGGGTTAGCAAGCTTGATGAGCTTGGTCCAAATCTGAAAGCTGCTATCGACGTTGACGGCCCCGCCCTTGTCGAGGTCGATATGACAAAGTTCGGACCTTATCCACCGTACTTTGCGCCACCACCCTACGCCAGCAAATCCGATTGAGATCTGGGAATGCCGGTTATGAAAGTTGATGGGCGTTGTCTTTGCGGTTCGGTGACATTCGAAGCGCATGTTGATCCGGCGACGGCAGCAATCTGCCATTGCACCGATTGCCAGCAAAACTCCGGCACGGCCTATGGCGTTGTGGTGCGTGTTGTCGATAACCAGTTCACATGCCTGTCTGGTACAATCAAATCCTTCGTCAAGACGGCGGATAGCGGCAACAAACGCGCTCTGGGCTTCTGCCCTGAATGCGGCACACGCATTTTTGGCCGTCCTGTCGAAGATCCCAAGGCGCATTTCTCTTTGCGCGTTGGTAACTTGAACCAGCGCGAGCAACTGGTACCACAGCGCCAGATCTGGTGCCGCTCGGCGCAACCATGGACGCAGGATTTATCGGGAATCCCGAAATTCGCAACCCGACCCAATCCGTAACCTGAGCTCATGACACTCAGTTTTCCTTGTTAGACATCACATGGATGTTGATTTGGACGGCAAGCGTTGTTCAAGCTACCAAATCGCGATTGATTATCGGGTGATACGAGACAACACCGTTCCAGACCGTAAAGGAAGGGAGTTAGACCATGGTCGCTTTGCCACTCCACAAGACATCCGAAGCTGATTACGGCGACGAACAGGCCGAACTCGAGCAATATCGCGAGGAAGGCACACGCCGGGCATTAGCAATGGACAATCGCGGACCGATCAAGTTCGACGACCAAGGGCGCCTGGATCAGGCTATTCTGGATGCCTATTCCAAATGCGGCTTTTACGTCTTCACCGATGTGCTGAGTGCCGACGAGCGCGCCGATCTCGAAAAGGATCTTACCGACGTTCTCGAGCGAGCTCCGGTCAATGTGGATTCAAAAGTCGACAAGCATGGACGGCCCGCTCTCGGCTCTGATTGCGAGGGGCGAACGGTGACGATGGTCAAGCCGTTGTCAGATCCCGTTGGTGGCACCGAAGCAAGCCACGGGCGCCATCAGGTCAAGATGTTCGAGCCGAAGGCACCGGAGGATGCGCCGGAGTATGTCCTCCAGCTGTTGCTTGGTTCGCTGCAATTCTCCGATGCCCATTTGCGCCTCTATGGCCATCCGCAGCTGCTGGCCGTGGCTGCCGCGATCAACGGTAACGACTTCACACCGTTCAATGAGGCGATCTGGATCAAGCACCCGCACCTTGGTGGTTCTGTGTCGTGGCACCAGGACGGCTGGACCCATTGGGATAATCCGGACCTCGAGGAAGATACGCACGGCTTCAACTTCATGGCGCAGCTTTATGGTTGCGATGCCGCCAACGGCCTCTGGGTCGTGCCCGGCACGCACAAGTTGGGCAAAGTCGACATCAAGGCGATGGCTGAAGAGGTCGGTTCAGACCGCTTGCCAAACGCCGTGCCGTTGATCTGTGGGCCAGGTGATGTTGCGATCGTCAATCGTCAGGCGGCACACGGGTCATTCGCGAACACCAGTCCAAATATCCGGGTTACCTTCAATCTCGGGTTTCATAAACGGGCATCGGTTCTTGATGTTGAAAGCGGCGGCGTACACAATCCGATCCAGAAGTACACGGCCGACTACATCCGCGAACGCTCGAAGGTTATCTCCTACGCTATCGACGCGCGTCAGCAGCGGTTCCCGGATGAGGCTCCTTATCGCTACGAGCCGCTCGCCGATGCTGCCGATGAGCTCAGATGGAACGACGCCGCACGTGCTAAGATCAAGGATTACAACCTGAAAGATCTTGGCATCTAGTCAGCATAGTCTTTCCGTAACAAGCGAGGCAGTCAGCAATGGCCATCACGATACAGCAGGTCAAAGGCAGCTTTGCCTGGGAGGCCTGTGACGCCCAGCTTTGGCAAGCATTCAGCGACAGCGATATCGATGACCTGCGCAGCGCCTGGGGAGCCGGCGGTGTGCTGTTCTTTCGACGCCAGTGCATCACGGAAGACGAGCTCGCGGCGTTCAGCGCGCGTTTCGGCGAGCCGGAAGTCCACCCGCGCGGTGAGTGGAATTCCAAGCACAACCCACGCATCGTTCTGATCACCAATCTTCGTGATTTTGAGGGCGATGAGCTCGGCGCGCTCGGTTCCGGTGAACTGGCCTGGCATACCGACCAGTCCTACATGCGCAATCCGGCAACCGGCGCGATTCTACATGGAGTTGAAGTGCCACCCGGTGGATCACCAACTTATTTTGCCAACTTGAAACTAGCATACACAGCACTCGACGAAGCCACGAAGGCAAAGATCGATGATTGCCAGGTGGTCTACGATTACGTCCTCAGAACGTCGGGCTATGTTGGCAACCAGCCCGAGATTGATGAAATTCGTAAGCGCTTCCCGCGGGTCGTCCATCCCCTGGTCAACACCGATCCACTCACCGGCCATAAGGCGCTTTACATGGACCCGGCAACGATGGGCGGCATTGTTGGCTGGGCGGAAGATGAAGCTCGCAGCATGATCGACGAGCTCATTGCCCATGCCACGCAGGAGCAGTTCGTTTATGCGCACCATTGGCAAACCGGCGATGTCGTCATGTGGGACAACGGCTTCATGCTGCATCGGCGTGACCCTCTGGGGAACGAACCGCGGTTGATGAAACGGACAACTGTGCAATTACCGGCTGACCAACACACCGTGCCGGCTGGTGCCATGTACCAGGACGCAGCTTGAGAGTTGACTGGCATCGTTCGCGAGCTGTGCTCGAAAGGCGAAACCTATGAAGGTGTCCATCTCGGTTGGCGGATACGCCAAGGACGGCATCGAAGAGACGGTTCAATTCGTGCAGGAATGCGAGCGCCTCGGCGTTGATTGTGTCTGGGCTGCCGAGGCATGGGGACCTGACTCGATTACAGCCTTGTCGTATCTGGCGGCCAAGACGGAGAAGATCAAGCTCGGCAGCGGGATCCTGCAGATCAGCGCCCGCGCACCTGCCATGACCGCCATGACCGCGCTTTCTCTCAATGTGCTGAGTGGCGGGCGTTACATCTGCGGCCTCGGCGTCAGTGGTCCGCAGGTGGTCGAAGGCCTGCACGGTGTCGACTACTCAGCACCATTGACAAGGTTGCGCGAGAACGTTGACATCCTGCGTATGGCGTTCCGCGGTGATAAGCTAGTCATTGATGGCAAGCGCCACCAACTGCCGCGTCCGGGAGGCGAAGGTAAGGCGCTACGGCTCGATCATGAGCCGGCCGAAATTCCAATCTTTCTGGCAACATTGGCACCGCGCTCGCTCGAATATACCGGAGCTGCTGCCGACGGTTGGCTCGGTACGTCCTTTTCGCCGGATCATTCCGAAGCGCATCTCGCGCACATTCGGAAGGGGGCCGAAGATGCCGGACGATCTCTAGCCGACATTGAGCTCGTGACGGCCTGCTCCCTCGGCATCGGCGAAAACGTCGAAGAGCAAATTGGAAAGCGCAAGCGCAGTGTTGCGTTTAATCTCGGTGCCATGGGTTCTGCTTCAACCAATTTCTACAACGACGCCTTCCGCCGCGCCGGTTACGTGGATGACTCCATTGCTGTTCAGGAACTCTGGCTCGCCGGCAAGCGAGCAGAAGCGATCGCGCGCGTGCCGGATGAAATGGTCACGGCCTTCAGCGCGATCGGTACACCTGAAATGGTGAAACAGCGCATTCAAGTCTATCGCGACGTAGGCATCAACGGCCTGCAATTGCGGTTTGACACTAGCGATATGCGTGAGCGCCTGACTATGATTGAGCAGCTCATGGAGATGCTGGCGTAGTAGCCAGCGCTCTCCAACTATGCTCTGATTTTAGCTGGCGATCCGCTCGGCGATCGAAACAATTCTGCTCATTTCACGCAACACAGGCTTCTCAATCAGCTTGCCGTCGATGACGACCAGGCCGGTATCCGCATCCGCAAACTCCTTAAGTACGCGGCGTGCATGAGCGATCGCGGCTTCGCTCGGTGTGAAGACGTCGTTCAGGATCCCGATCTGCTTCGGATGAATGGAGCCTTTGCCGCTAAAGCCAAGGTCGCGTACCAACTCGGCTTCGCGTCGCATGCCGTCCGGGTCTTCCAGGTCGAGATAAGGCACATCGATCGCATCGATCCCGGCCGCCGCAGCTGCATGAACCACCCGTGATCGAGCGTAGAGCAGCGGTTCCCACTCATTCTTGCATCGCAGTTCGGCAGCCATATCGACCCCACCGAAGAACAGAGCGTCAATGCGTGAGCTCGCATGTGCTAACTCGTAGGCGCATTCCAGAGCTGCGTTGGTCTCGATGATGACGTGGAGGCGCACGTCATCGTGGCCGCGCTCGGTCAGCAGGTCATCCAGCCAGATGATTTCATCCGGCGTCATGACTTTCGGCAGCATCAAAGCTGGCGGTGGTGTATCTGTAGCGATGACTGCTTGCACGTCTGCAAGTCCAAACGCTGTGCGCAAACAATTGATCCGTACAATCCGTTCGACGCCATCGTTGGCCTGCGGTTCAGCGAACAAGGCAAGCCCCTTGGTGCGCGCCTCATCCTTGTCCTTCGGCGCAATGCCATCTTCCAGTTCAACACAGACGATGTCCGTGCCCGACGCCAAGGCCTTCGGGAACATCTCCGGCTTGAGGCCGGGAGAAAAGATAAAGCTCCGCCGTGGCCGCACAGCGCTGTCTTGATTGCTCATGGGTGTCTCTTTTGTTGAACGAAAAGTTGGACTGCGCCGCGATCCTACATCATGCCTGCTGATTGTGCTTTGTCCTCTCCGGACTGTGCAGCAAAGATCGACGTGTATCCACCTGACCAGTCTGGTGGGATCTGACAGGGGCGCGGATCGTGCGATGCCCATCGCACGGCTTCACCGCGCACGACTTCATAGGTATGCGATGTCGGTTGCGGATGAGCGGTGTAAGCCTTGGCATCTCCGGACGAATAACAGTTGAGCAGCAGCGGCCGTGGTTCAGGTGATTTGCTCGATGGCGAATAGTGCAGCGCACGACAGTTGTGAATGGTCACGGAGCCAGCAGGTCCCATCAGGTAGTCGGCTTTCGACATGTCAACGGCGGCAGAGTCATCATTGTTGAGGCACCCTGCCCAGGCTCCCTCCTTGTCGTATTGATCATAGAGTGGACCATTGTGGCTGCCCGGCAGAATTGCCAGAGGACCATTCTTCATATCCGTGTCGGCAAGGTAGGTCCCGATCGTAAAGACATTGTAGTTCGTGTGTGGAAAGAACTGGATGTCCTGATGCCACTTCACGGTGTCGCTCTCGTCAAACCATTTGAAGTTAAGCTTCGAGTGATGGAAGACGACATTGGGACCGGCAAGGTCTGCTGCAACGTCGGCCATGATACCGGTCGCGAAGTCCCAATAGGTGTCATGTTGGTCGTCAGGGCTCTTCAAACGACGCAGAACCGGTTGCTCAGATGAGTGCCCGGGACCAATGTCGAATGTGTCGCCGGATTGCGTCACTGCCCGGCTCTTGTCAACAAACTCGTTGGTGACTTTGATCAGCGCATCCAGGGTCTGTTTTGGCACCAGACTGTCAACGCCGACATAGCCATGCTCGAAATAATGTTCGCGTTGAGCTTGTGTCAGAACGCGTGCGGGATGTGACAGGATCTCTTCTGGTGTCATGACATTTCCTCTCAGTCGCCGTGTTGTGGGTCGTGACCTTGATCAGATTGGTCGATGCAACACGCGAATATTTCATCCTTGTCAATTTTGGCACCAAATGCCGCCAATCGCCATAGCCAATGGCAGCATCCGCCTGATATCTGTGATTGGTCCTCATCATTTTCATTCGTCTGGGAAGGGATGATCCATGACCAAGCTCCTGGAGGGCCACTGCGCTGCAATTACAGGTGCCGGCTCCGGTATCGGTCAGGCCATTGCAGTCGGATATGCCAAGCACGGCGCAAGGGTCGCACTGCTCGACATTAGCAAACCAGCTGCCGAGGAAACCGCTAAGCTTGTAGCCGAGGCTGGCGGTGACGCCAAATATTTCGAGATGGATGTCGCGAACCGCCAACAGTGTGCCGATACGGCGGCTGCCGTGGTCGACGCACTCGGCAAAGTCACGGTTCTCGTCAATAATGCCGGCATCAATCGCCGAAATCCGATTACGGCTGATCAGGCTGATGTCTTCAAGGATTGGGACGACGTGATCGACATCAACGTCAAAGGTGTCTTCAACGTCACGCACGCGTTCATCGAGCAGCTCCGCGCAAACAAAGGCCGCGTCGTCAATATCGCATCCATTCAATCGTTTGTTCACGTCAGGACACCAAACTCCGCCGCCTACACCACCTCAAAGCACGGCGTTCTTGGGTTTACAAAGGCCCTGGCTGCGGAACTCGGCAAAGATGGCGTGCGCGTCAATGCTATCGGCCCCGGCTTGATTGAGACGCCTTTGAACGCGCATGCTCGCGCCAACAACCCCGATATGGTCAAAATATTCCTGGATCACACACCGCTGGGTCGTGCCGGGCAGCCAGAGGACATTGTCGGTCCGGCGGTTTTCCTGGCATCGGATATGGCAGCCTATGTCACGGGGACAATCATCATGGCGGATGGTGGATACCGAACAATCTAACCCGGAGAGCCGATGCAAGGTCCCTCGCGAAAAGAACTGACGGCCAAAGTTGACGAACTCGCAACCGGCTGGTGCGACCAACGCGATCAATTGCACGCGATGCAGGAGTTCCCGGCCGATGTCTGGCGGGAGTTGGCCAACAGCAGCCTGTTAGGACTTGGATTGTCCAAATCCAGTGGTGGGATGGGTGGCGATTACAAGACACTGGCGATCGCTGCACGACGGTTGTCGCAATCCGGCGCCGTCATGGGCATCACAACAACCTGGCTTGCGCATAGCATCAACGCCCGGCTTCATATCGAAGGACGCGGCACTGTAGCCCAACGAGAGGAATGGCTTCCGCGGCTTGCAAGCGGTGCGACATCGGTTTGCGTCGCGATTTCAGAACCTGGTGCCGGTGCCCATCCAAAGCATCTCACAACAGCTGCAGTGCGGGATGGAGATGATTTCGTCATTAACGGAGCCAAGTCTTATCTGACAAATGGCCCACTGTCCGAGTTGTTCATAATCCTTGCGATCACGGACGAAGTCGGTGGGCGCAAGTCCTTTTCCGCGATCCTGGTACCACGCAGCACGCCGGGACTGCAGCAAACACCAGGAATCGAGATTGACTTCCTGCGACCGTCGCCTCATTGCGGATTGGAACTCAAGGATTGCCGTGTGCCAGTTTCAAACCTGCTCGGTTCATTGGGTGAAGGTTTTTCGGAAATCTCGATGCCGATGCGGGCGGTCGAGGATGTCTTGAAGACGTCGTCCTTGGCCGGAGCACTCAGTGCCGAGTTACGCTTTGTTGCTGATGCGGCCCAGGCACAGCCAGTTAACGATGCCCTGGCCGACTTCGGTTCGCTTAGGGATCGCGCCGATGCGCTGGGAGAACTGGCGTTCGGTCTTGCTGCAGAACTTGATCGCGATACGTCGAAACCAGAACGCCTAAACGCGGCTGCGGCGGGCTTCCGCGCATTTACCAAATATCT
>JBCDBQ010000139.1:0-13522 GCA_039183375.1 Pseudomonadota bacterium | reverse complement strand
TTGGCATCGCCGATTACGAACGCGGCATGGAGGAAGACACATCCTTGATCCGGACAACCGTCTTTAGGTTTGAGTGTCTCTGTGCAGTTCCGCGTGACGACAGTCTGGCAGAGGCCAAAGCAATCACGCCGAAAGATCTCAAAAGCAAGCCGATGGGGGCACTCTACGAAGACCACGCCACCTATTTGGCAACCGCACAAGCCTTCGCTTCGCGAGGCTGTGACATGAACGTCCGATTTCGCGCCCAGTATTTTTTGCCAATCCTGACTTACGTTGAGCGCGGTCTCGCTTACGCGATCGTCGATCCCATTGCTGCGGAGAGTTATAGAATCTATAGCGCAGGCAACAACAAGCTCACGTTCCTTCCCTTTAAGCCAACTGTGTACTTTGAGATCGCGTTGATTTTGCCGGCGCTCCGACCAGCATCGAGAATTACGCAGCACTTCGTCGACAATCTCACGGATGAGTTTCGGCGGATTGGAGGACAGATGCGCGGGTAGAGATCGACATAGATCACTGGGCGAGCCATCAGATGATAGAGGGTTTCTGTTCTACTTCTGACCTGCGAATGACGCGCAATGGTCAATGCAAATACCGCCTCGTAAATCACGCCACAAACTGAGGAATGCTCCGTAGTCATGCAACAAGCCAAAACCTTCGACTTAGATCAGCTCGTCTCAGATCTGCGAGCGGCAGCAACTGGCGAAGATGCTGTTGAGCAAATTCGGCTTCTCTTACAAAAGGCAGTTCAAGACCCCCAGTTGACATGGAGCAGTATGCCGGCATTTGAGAACGACGAAACGATACTGTTCGAAGATGACAGTATCTCGATTTGGCATTGTCGGTTTCAACCTGGCCATACGGTTCCAGCTCACGACCATCAGATGCGGGCAACGATCGCCGTCTACCACGGTGCAGAACGCAACGACTTCTTCGAGAAGATGCCATCAGGAGAATTGAAGCGCAGCGAAACTGTTGAAGTTACAGCTGGTGATGTGCTGCAGATCAAACCTGATGCCGTTCACGCCGTCGGTTGCGCCAGCCAGGAGCCGTGCTGCGGGATACACGTCTATCAAGGCAACCTCACCCAAGTAGAACGCTCTCTGTTCGACACGGACAGCAACCTCGCCATGCCATATTCCAAAGAGAATTACGCGCGCCTGACGAGAGCGGACTGACTTCAGGCTCACCGCGTCAAGACACCGGTGGGCAGATGACACAGCATGGCGAATATTGATGCTGCTCGGACCAGCTCCGCGGCACACGGGAGCAATAAATCTGGACACTGCCGTATGTTGTCATTGTCAGGGACTTGCCGTCACGAACTGGAATGACGCCCTGACAAGCCGCAATACGATTTGCAACTCAGTCTTCGACATCGGCGTAAAGATCATGACGAAGCCTTTCCACTTGGGCCACTTCTTTGCATAGGGATGATGTGCGCCCCAGCCCGTTTTCACAACCTTCACTGCTAGCTCGGGCGAGAGAAATGCATGCAGGCTGCCATCCGGATGCATATGCGCGAACTCACGCTGACGGACGCCGAGATCAGGACGCGCTAGTTTCACGTTTCTGGCCAGTCGAAATCCCAACGCACTCGGCATAGACATCACGGTATCGCGGATCTCAATACCCGGCATGGTACCGACGCGGCGCAGCAGCTCCTCCGAAAGTTCCGGGTTCGGCTCAACGCCGACTTGAGTATGCGGGACATTGCTCGAAACGTATGGCTTGGGGCCTGTGCGTGTTGGCAGATCTTGAACATCAGCCAAGGCTGCCGTCGTCACAAGCGAAGTTGCAACCCAGAAAACGACCGTCTTGATCATGGATATGAGTTTCATTCGGACGGTTTCCTCTGCATGGAGTGCTGTATCTTTCCGGCGGGAATTGATAGCCAACCTTTGTTCAAAGGATCCAAGCCCGGTAGGCGTCGCTGGCGCCAGCGCGGTTCGCGTCATGAAGGTTCCTGTCAATCACCACCGACACAAAGATGGCAAGATCGGCAGTGCGCTAAAAGACGCTCTGTTTCGAACTCAAAGTTTCAAAAAATCGATTGATTGACTCTTCCTGTATCGGCAGCACTAACTGCGCTTGCAGTCTTCAACTGCTTCACAAAGCGTGCACTTGCGAATTGACCACGTCCTGAATATGCGGAATGGGATACCGCCATCCGATCGTCGTCAGAATGAATTGCGTATCCGTGATTGCGAGTTGGGCCTAAGCAACATAGGCCTGTCCCCATTGGCGGAGCGCCAATAGGATTGGTCTCAAGGTTTGCCCTTGTTCGGTCAGGCTGTACTCGACGTGGGGCGGCACAACCGGAAACACTTGGCGCGAAATCAGTCCGTCGCTTTCCAGTTCGCGCAGTTGTTTCGTCAGCATTCGCTGGGTGACATTCCCGACCTGTCTCTTCAGCTCATTGTATCGCAGCGGCCCGTCAAGCAGGTGATAGAGCGCGACGCCCTTCCATTTGCCGCCGATCCGTTCAAGTGCTGCTTCGACCGGGCAGACGCCCGAGCCATCACACCGTTCAACTGTCATGGTCAATCCATAGGATACTTTTTGTGCCTACAGCACAAAACTGTGCGTACTTGTCAGAATAGACTGTATTTATTAGCTCGATGTCTCAATCATCACAAGGAGACGGGTTATGGCGAAGCTGACGATTGTTGCAAACATTCATGCCGATGCCGACAAGGTTGCGTTGGTCAAATCCGAACTTCTTAAGCTGATACCGGTCACGCGCGCCGAGGAAGGCTGCATCCAGTACGACTTGCACCAGGACAATGAGAACCCGGCGCACTTTATGTTTTATGAAAACTGGGAAAGCCGTGAGCTGTGGCAGGCACACATGAACGCACCGCATTTGGACGCGTACATGGCAGCCACTGAGGGAGCGGTCGAGAACTTCACGCTGAATGAAATGACGAGCATTGGCTGAGAACGTCCAACGAGGAGAGCACACATGAAAGCCGTGGCCTTGAAGCAGTATTTGCCAATCGAGCAGTCTCAGTCATTTCTCGACGTAGAGCTTCCAAAGCCGGAACCGACCGGGCGCCAATTGCTGGTTGCTGTCAAGGCGATTGCCGTCAATCCGGTCGACACCAAGGTGCGTACCGGCCGCGGTAAAGATCCAGATGTAATGGAAGATCCACCACGTGTGCTCGGATGGGATGCCAGTGGTGTTGTCGAGGCCGTGGGCCCGGATGTGACGCTCTTCAAGCCCGGCGATGAGGTCTGGTACGCAGGTGATATCACAAAGCCGGGATGTAATTCCGAGTTCCAGGTCATCGATGAACGTATCGTTGGTCGCAAGCCAAGCACTCTAAATCATGCTGAAGCTGCCGCGTTGCCACTCACGACAATCACCGCCTATGAAGCGTTCTTTGACCGGCTTGGGATTGATCGGGACGGAGCAAACCGTGATCAATCAATCCTGATCATTGGCGGCAGCGGCGGTGTTGGCTCGATCGGCATCCAGCTCGCCAAGCACGCAGGTCTCATCGTTCTTGCAACAGCATCGCGCCCGGAAACCGAAGCCTGGGTTCGGGAGCTCGGCGCTGACCATGTGATTAATCATCGTGACGACATGGTCGCACAGGTCCGCGCACTCGGAATGCAGCACGTCGATCACGTCGCAATCTTCAACGATATGAACCATTGGGAAGCGGCGGTTGAGCTAGTGCGTCCGCAAGGTGGAATTGTCTCGATCGATGACACCGACCTGCCAATGCCGATGGAAGGCATGAAAATGAAGGCGGCAAGCTTTCACTGGGAGTTCATGTTTGCACGTGCCATGTTCGAGACAGCCGACATGATTGAACAGCACCGACTCCTAAATTGGGTATCAGATGAGATTGACGGCGGGCGAATACGAACGACCGTCAGTGAAGTTCTGACGCCGATCAATGCGGCCAATCTCCGTGAGGCCCATCGCCGGATCGAAACCGGAAAGGCCAAAGGAAAGATTGTTGTCGAGGGCTTCTAATCGCACAATCGATACAACTCCTCTCGCTTCGCAGAAGCTGTGCAGCTTCGTCGTGGCGCGGCGGTTGCCCAGAAGGCAGGTCAGTTGGAGATTGAGGACCACGCTCGGATCGGACCACTCGCGCTCAAGCTTAGAACCTCGCCTATTGTGGTTCCGGTGGCACTGCTGCGGCCTTCGTCGGATCAAGTGATGAGATAGTGGCAGCCCGTTCAATGCTGGACATAAAGTGGCTTCTCATTCCGCTTTCCGCCGCTGCCGGGTTGCCGGCCTGAATTGCTGCAAATATTAAATTGTGCTCACGGTTGCTCCGCGAAGCAATCGTTCGGCTACTGTCCTGATCAAGCTTCATCCACGTGATCCAGTCCGGCCCGAGCGCAGCTGCGTGTGCGTCGATGAGGCTGCGCAGGAGAACATTGCTGCTGCAGTTTGCGATGGCCTGATGAAACTCAATATCTATCCGCCGGATGTTCAATAGATCGATCGATGGGCGATCCAATTCTCTCTGGGTCGCATCAATGGCATCGGCCATATTATCCAATTGTTCCTGTGGCCTGGTCATCGCCGCCTGCGCGGCTGCCATGCAATCCAACTGCTTGCGCACCTCGTATAGATTATCAAACGTACAGTCCACTGCAATTCGGACTTCGTGACTTTCATTCCGAGAAAAGCCTGAAACGTAGTGGCCATCGCCCTGGCGTGAGACCACCAGCTTGTCTTGCTTCAACCGATCAAGTGCCCGCCGAAGTGTTGAGCGCGCAACACAAAATTCCTCTGCAAGTTCCTGCTCGTTCGGCAAGCGTGAGCCAGGAGCAAGTAAACCGTCCAGGATTTTGCTCAGCAATTCACGATAGACCCGGTTGCCACTTCTGGTGCTATGCTGTGACATTGCCATTCTAACCTACCGATCAAAGAGCGCCTGCAAATCGACGCCTTAGTCGCGTGCCACACCCTCTTCAAAAATAGGGCTTGCTACATCCGATACAAATATCATATTTGTACCGCCAATTACAGCCGTTGAGAATTTTAACAAACGCATATTGAGCTTTGAATTATTGGTTCTGCTGCCTGTCACAAACGAAACACACCAAGAGCTTTGACCCTCGATTTGTCTCGATCGTCAGCTGTCCGCTGTGTCTAAATTTTCTTCTGAATATTTAAGGCATCGGCGCGAAATTTGGCACAGTAATTAAAGGTTTACGCGGATGTCTGAAGAACCTGTTTTGCTTCGTTTCTGCACAGCCTGGCAGCAACAGCGGCTGGATGCTGCTCTCGAAAACGTTCGAGATGACGTCGCCTATACGATGTTTATACCACGAGATGTTGTTCCGTTCGGTGGGGAGACAATTGGCAAGGCTGCCATGAAGGACCGCTTGCGAACTATTCTTGAGCAATTCGAGATGTTGCGGTTTGATGCGCGAGATTTTCGGGGTAGTGGAAGTATTGAACGGGTGCGAGTGGCTTATTCTTTCCGTCATCGCGTCACTGGCGAAACCATAGTTGGGATCATGCGTCTTGTTGTAAGGACGCAGGATGATCTGATCGCCGAACTCAAAGAGTATCACGACGTGGAAAAGGTTCGGGCATTCATGCGCCTTGTTGCTTATAAGGCCGCTGGCTGCACGCTGAATTGACTGCTAGCTCGCAACTCTCTGGTACACCGCGCTGGTCATTGGGTTGCCGGCGACTTGCGAAGCCTTTCAAGCAAGCGAATGACGGCAGAAGATGTTATTGCGACCGGCATCCTCTTTCCGTTGCGAGCTTGTGATTGACGCCACCCGTTGAGAAAAAACAACTGTGGGCAAATGAGGATTGGTTGCCTGTTTGAATTGACGCTCCCTCAGCGGCTGTACACGATAAGGAGCCAGCGGGGAGTAATTATAATGGCGTTAGTTATTTTAAATGTTGCGGGTATTGCGTTTGCTGCCATTGCGGTCGCGATCATATGGAAGTGCGGTCGCGAAGAAGCGTAGTTCTTTCCATTAGATTATTGAAGTCACTCGCGATCTGCAGCATTTATTCGGGCAGTTGCCATGCAGGTGCGCATGATATGCATCTATCAACTGCAGACCGACGTGAAAGTCCGAAAGCTTTTTTATTCTTCGAAGCCATGTTCTCGATCGGCAAATCTGCCTTAGCGGGATGACGCGGAGAGAGACGTAAGCTCGACCCATTCGCCTTGCTCGGCTTCGCGCGCAACGTCTGTGATGCGTTCATTCAGACGATTAATTTGTTGGATGACATCAGAGGCTAACTCGGGTGATGAGCGCATGTCGCTTAAGATTTGCAAGCGTTCGACCATCAGGCGCCGCCGCCGCATCAAATCATCAATCTCTTCATCAAAGTTATTTGTCATCCAAAACCACCGCTAAGCCCAGTTTAGAAATGATAATGCGCTGCCGTAACGCCAACGCGAAAATTTCAGAATTTCAAGCCACTCAGATCACTATAATAGGCCTCCATGGACGATTCGAAGAAAATGGTCTCCCATGTTTAAAGCCAATTGGCTCAGAAGCACTCTGCCGTGTCACATTCAGGTCTCAGCAGCAGTGCGTGCAGACACGATCGAAACAGCCGGACGCTAATCCGCAAAGGCTCGCGGACCAGACCCAACGTGTGAAGCAAGAGTTGTTCCAATGCGTGGGTTCACGCTCTTGTGGCATCTGCACTGCGCGGATTTCAATACGGGTTTAACCGTTATCCACTAAGTGAAGGTCTGCGAACTTGCGCTGGCAGCCGCTGCCTCAGCCAGATCGGGCTGGAGTGAATCTGACGTCTCGCCCCTGCGGCATCGACCTTCGAACTCTGCGCCGTTTTGTATTTGGAGCGATTGATGGTGAATTTCACCGTCGACGCGGGCTGTCGACGCAAGCGCAACGTCATCCGCCTTAATCGTTCCAGTCGCACTGCCTTGGATCGTAACGGCACGGGCGTTCACCAGGCCGGACACGACAGCATCTTGTCCGATTAGAATTTCTTCACCTAGGACATCACCAAAGATCTTGCCCTCAACGATAATCCGACCCTGGGACACAATCTGAAGTCCGTCACCGATAATCGCCAGGTCATGACCGATCACGGATGCTGTAATTGTTCCATCATTGCCGCGCACAGGACCAGAACGGCTGGTTTCAGGCTGGACCTGAGATGGTGGTTGGGCATTCGATTGATTAGAAGGTGAACCTAACATCATGTCCCTCTATATAACTGCTCGATGCTGGACTTGCGGCAGCACCGTCAAAAACTGATTAAACTGTTGGTCGGAAGCTCGACGAGCCATATTCGGTAACTGCGAGAAACTGCTAATCTGCTCCCACCCAACACATCTAGTTATTCAGCCCCAGGAGACGAAGCCAAGATCATCTGTGTGTTGCGTGAGAAATGAATTTGTATAGTGCTCGATTCGCAACACTGAATTTTACGGCAGATCGGCACATTTTAAACGCCGAATTTTCGCTTCTAAGAAACCTGGGCAAGGCTCAACCTAAGGCGATAAGCATCAAGAATATTGGTTGCTGAAATCAAACCCAATCTACCCCTGAAAACGGACGGGTTGGTCCTGAGGTTGCACGGCAAAAAAAGTGCAGTTGCTGCGCATCCGTTATCATCGATACGAGTTGAACTCGCGCGCTACTAACGGGCGCGAAATTTTTCGTGCTTGTCACGCGACTTTCGCCGTTTTCGTCTCTTGGTCAGCGCGTCATGCCGGGCACGGCCGGCGCTGCGGTTGATCTTCTCCGGCATGGTCCACCAAGAGCGCCAAACCCATCTGGGGCGGGCAGGAAATGGATCAACTCCATGGTGTCGCCGGAGTTCGGCATCTCGCAAGAACTCTAAAGCTGAATAGATGAATCTATATCGTTGACGAGACCCTGTGACCTGCTCCAGCGCTTCGCGCCGCGATGCGCCCTTGCGCAGCTTTCGGGTCAGGGCCCTTCTCAGTTTCGCTCGTGAGACATAGACGTGGGGCGGCATGTCAACGAGGTCTGGCAGGATCTTTCCGGCAATTCTTCGTTTGCTCACGGTGCTACCTCTACAGCCGCTTCCGATCCTCAATCAGGTTAGGCAATTCAACTGCTTCGCTTGAAAGGCCTGAACCCGAAATCGTCGAAATGACGGGAACGCGTCAGTTTTATCCCGACTTTACCCGCATGCTGCGGACACCGCACCAGAGAGTACCGCACCGACATTTGCCGCCGAAATCATCGGGGTGGACCCGAACATGGTTAAGGTCCGGTGAAACAGTGTGTCGTTTCGCATCGTTATCTGCGCCTCGCGGCATTTTTTTGGCCTGACAGCGATGTTGAGGACCGCTCGTTTGTCGGGATTTAAGCATTGTCGTTTCTAATTGAGGGTCGCAGACAGACAGGTTTGCACTGCTCTTTTGTTGCTCAGCTTGCGGCCATCAGCTCGCTACGTTGGCAAAGGGTAAGGACCCGGAACAAGGCCTGAAGACATGCCCGACGTTCAAATTCATCGTCTCATTTATCGCGCTTTGGAACCGCGCGTCGTCTTCGATGGCGCCGCAGCTGCAACACTGGATGTTGCAACGGAACCTGCCACCCCGGCCGACGCCGAGAC
Source organism: Pseudomonadota bacterium (assembly GCA_039183375.1). GTDB lineage: Bacteria > Pseudomonadota > Alphaproteobacteria > Rhizobiales > Hyphomicrobiaceae > Tectiglobus. The sequence continues at coordinate 4,956 of JBCDBQ010000139.1, read as the reverse complement.
TGCGGCCAGTGAGGCTGAGACCAGTCAAGCCGAGAGCAGTGCGCTTTACGAGGCCCTTGCCGGAAGATCTCACGAACAGGGCGATCCTTCGTTCGCGCCCGATGGTTCGGTTGGAGCAGATCCGATCGGAAGCGAGTTTGTGTTCATCGACTCATCGGTTGAGGACGTTGATACACTGATTGCGGGTCTGAACCCGTCTGCCAACATCGTGATGCTCGATAGTGAGAGCGATGGTGTTTGGCAAATCGTCAATGCGCTGCGTAACGAGAGCGATGTCTCTGCGATACATATTCTCGCACACGGCAACAATGGCGAGCTCGCACTCGGCAATGCCGTGGTTGATGTCGAAGGACTTCGCCAAAGTTACGCTGATGAATTCGCAGTCATCGGCGAGGCCCTGACAGATAAGGCAGACATCCTGATCTATGGCTGCAACTTCTCAGGCGGTGCGGCGGGCGCTGAAGCCGTCGAGTTGCTCGGCCAGATGACTGGGGCAGACATCGCCGCCTCGAGTGATCTGACCGGCAGCTCAGGTCAGGGCGGCGACTGGAACCTTGAAACGCAGCACGGCGCCATTGAGGCACAGGCTATCTCTGTGGAGGCCTGGGGCGGTGTTCTGGATCTGCCCCCGGTCGCGAACGATGATACAGTCACAGCGACGGAAGACAGCCGGACGATCTTCAATCCATTGGCAAACGATAGCGATGCCGAAGGTGATGTCTTCCTAACGTCATTCGGTCAACCGGGCTCCGGCGAAGTCACGATTGCCATGGGGGAAACTGGGTCAGTCGATGTCGACTCCGGCGGCACGACCATTTCACTCGACCGCAACTACGAGAATGCGGTTGTCTTTGTCTTCACGACGACTGAGGACGAGAGCAGCTCCTCACCAGATATTGCTCGGGTAAGCAATATCACTGGCAACTCGTTTGATCTCGCAATCGTTGAGCCAAACTCCGGAAATCCATTTGATACGACCGACGGCGTGCATGGCCTGGAGACGGTCAGCTACATCGTGCTTGAGGCCGGTGTCTGGACATTGGGCGATGGGACTGTTGTCGAAGTTGGAACGCGCGATGTTGCAACTGATGCAGGTTCGTTCACCAATGTGACGTTCAATCACACATTTGGCAGTGAGCCAGTCGTCTTGAGCCAGGTGCAGACAAACAACAACACGGTCGACTACAACGAGGCCAGGCAGCGAAACGTCACCGGAACAGGATATCAAGTAACCAATGAACCGGCTGACTTTCAGTCGAGCGCAATCGGCGTGGCCGAACGCATTGGCTACCTGGCAGTGAGTGCCGGTGCCGGAACTTGGAGCGGCATTGATTTCGAGGCGGGCATAACCGCCGACAACGTCACCCATGTTGAACAAGGTATCAGCTTTGCCTCCGACCTTGGATCGTCGGTCAATTTCCTCGGACAGTTGCATTCGTTCGATGGCCCGGACAACGCCCACGCCGATGCTAGCAACCTCAGCGGAACCGGTGTCAGAGTCAGCGTTCAGGAAGACCGCACGTCAGACAGTGAAGTGAGCCATACCAGCGAGCGGATTGGCTGGTTGGCGCTTGGCGGGGACGGCTTGCTCGGTGCAGTGAGCGGCACGGGCCTGCGAATGGCGAGCGCCGATGTGCAGTTCATCTACACAACGGCTGATGATGTCTTCGGCAGCGAGAGCTTCTCGTACACAGTAGAAGATACGATCGGGCAGACCGCATCAGCGACAGTGACTGTCAACGCGACCGCTGAAACCGATGTCGTGGCAGATGCCGCAACGACGATTGCAAACACCCCAGTCACACTCAACGTCCTCGACAACGATAACTTCGAAGGTGCTGTGACGCTCACGGCGGTCAGTGCGCCGGTCAACGGCGCTGTGAGTTTTAATGCGTCGGGCAGTGTAACCTACACACCGAACCCTGGGTTCCAGGGCGTCGAGACGCTCACCTATACCGTGACGGAGGATACTCTGGGTCTCGTTGAAACGGGTGCAGTATCGTTCACCGTGACGTCGAATACAGCTCCCTCCGCCAATGCTGACAATATTGCCGCGAGCGAAGACGCGACAACGACATTCAATCCACTGGCCAACGACAGCGATGCAGAAAGCGACTTCTTTCTCACCTCCTTCGTGCAGCCGGCCGTTGGAGAGCTGCAGCTGGACATTGGTCAGGTGGGCTCCATCGACGTCAATTCCGTTGGAACGACAATCAACTTTGGACGCAGCTATACGAACCCGGTTGTCTTTGCATTTGTGACAACCGAGAACGAGACGTCGAGCGCGCCGGATATCGCGCGCGTGAGCAATGTGACCGGCACATCCTTCGATCTGCGCATCGTTGAGCCGAACTCCGGCGTCGGTTCCGACACAACGGACGGTACTCATGGCGTTGAATCGGTGAGCTACATCGTTCTCGAGGCTGGAATATGGACCTTGGCCGACGGGACCGTCGTTGAGGTCGGCAAGAGCGATGTTTCAACAGGTGCCAACAGTTTCACGAACGTCAACTTTACCCACACCTTCAGTGGCACACCAGTTGCGATCAGCTCCATTCAAACTGACAACAATGGCATTGAATTCAATTCCGCACGCCAAAACAACGTTAGCGGCACTGGCTACCAGGTGACCAACGAGCCTGCTGACTATCAGTCCAACGCCATCACCCAGGCTGAGTCCATTGGTTATCTTGTGATTGGACAAGGCTCCGGCAGTTGGAGTGGTCTTAATTTCGAAGCCGGCATAACCGCAGACGACGTCACACACACGGATCGTGCCGTGAGTTTTTCGAGTAGTCTCGGTGGCGCACCCAATCTGCTCGCCCAGCTGCACACGTTCGACGGCGGTGACAATGCCCACCTCGATGCAAACAGTTTGACGGCATCAGGTGTCAACTTCAGCGTCCAGGAGGACCGGACGTTGGATAGCGAAATCAATCACACAACAGAACGGGCCGGGTGGCTGGCAATCGGCGGCAGCGGAGTTCTTCAGGCGACAAGCGGTAGCGACTATCGTATCGCCAGCTCCGATGCGCGCTTTTCCTATTCGGCTCCTGATGACGTCAACGGTGTGCAGACCTTCAACTACACGATCGAGGACGTCCACGGCAACACCGACACCGGTCTCGCTACATTGAACATTGCGCCAGAGGCCGACACCGTCGCAGATGTGGCAACCACAGCGGAAGAGACAGCTGTCAGCTTCAACGTTCTGGCTAATGATTCATTTGAAGGTGCGGTTGTTCTTTCAAACGTATTGCCGCCGGCGAATGGTTCTGTGACTTTCGATGCGGCAGGCAATGTCACGTACACACCGAACCCTGACTTCAATGGCGTCGAAACCATAACCTATGTTGTCAGCGAAGATACTCTCGGTGTCACAGAGACCGGCACCATCAGTGTCACGGTCACGCCGGTCAACGATCCTCCGATTGCAAATGATGATTACGTTGTGACTGATGCCGGCCGACCGACGCCAATAACTGTCCTCGCCAACGATACTGACGTGGATATGGACAGTCTTGCAGTCGTCGCAGCAAATGCCGCAAACGGCACAGTGTCGATTAATGCCAATGGAACCATCACGTATCAATCAGCCCCTGGCTTTGTTGGACGTGACACGATTAGTTACAAAATCTCGGACGGTAATGGCGGCACCGCTGACGCGACCGTGACAATCGTTGTTCGTCCCTTTTCGTATGTCTCTGTTGAGCAAGACGGACGGTCCAATCCAGGTCCTCGGACATCAATTGTTGAAACGATGCAAGAGGACGGCGCGGTTCTCGATGCGCTGAGGGAGATCAGCGGGACGACGGAGTTTGCGAACCTCACGGTCTCCGGCAGGCATGTGCTCTTCGCTGCCGAGCTCAAGCCCGATAGGGTCGCAGATATACTCAACCATCCGGAACTTGCAGGACTTGATTTGAACGGCTCGACGGCCCCGGAGCTGGCCGAAGGGCACTCGCTACAGTTTCCCGTTGTCTCGGGTGCAGGACAGGATGCCGAGCACGCCAAGGTCACTTTGGAAACCATTGTTCTTGGAGACACTCTGATACTGTCCGTCTCGGTTGTGAATGATGAGGCATCCAGTTGGTTGACCAATGTTCGTGTCATGAGTGACATCGATGGCGATGTGCCAGACTGGCTCACCGCGATCCGACCGACGCTCTTTACCGGGAAGCTACCATTGGACATCGAAGGCCAGCAGTTGCGGCTGATCATCGAACATGCCGATGGAAGCCTGGTTCATCAATCGGTGCATCTCGAATTTGCATCAGGCATGACGCACATCGTCGGCTCCGGCATTGTGCCGGGAGCACCAAGTCCCTTCCAGGCACAGTTCAACCCAATTGACGTGATTAGCGAACGGGCGGCGGGGCAACTGGAAGTGCTCATCAAGAACGACAATTAAACTCGATCAAGCGCTAGACGCGGGCGCCAAACTAGCAAGGTTTCAGCGAACAGAAGCTTGCTCTGCTTGCGTGAAGCTTCAGCGGTGCCCTGAAACAAAAGCGGGCACCAACCCGGCAGCATCTGCTGCAGATCGGTGCCCGTGTTAAGTCCGTCGCGGCCACTGGAGCTGCTGCTCGGTGGCAACCGCGACGGGTTGATGGTGCTTACACTTAGGGCGATTCATCTACACAATTCGGAAGTTTGTGCCGGTTTGAGCATTTGGGAAGAATTCCTGGTGCCCGATATTGATAGCGACGCGCCGCAGCTCGGCGGGCCTGAGCTCTCCGAGCAGCCGCACGACGGGCGCGCGCCCTGGCGCGACGCTCTTGCGCTCTACGGGCCGATCTGCGCGCCTGTGCAACGTCGAATGTCCGACGTGCCTCGGCTCGCTCCCAGGCTGCGCGCGCCAAAGCAGCACGCTGGGCGCGGGCTCTCGCTCGGGCGGCTCTGCGGGCGGCATTTTTGGCAGCTTTCCGGGCGCGCCTTTCGGCTTGCCGTTTTGCC
>JBCDBQ010000138.1:0-13570 GCA_039183375.1 Pseudomonadota bacterium | reverse complement strand
GAAACAGCTGCAATGGCGGTCGATGGCGGTGGCAAGATGCTCGCCACGCCGACGGATGTGGGAGATGTCGAATCTGTACGGGCGGCCTTTGCCAAAACCAAAGAGACGTTCGGTCGGCTCGATGTTTTGTTCAACAATGCCGGTATGGGTGCCCCGCCTGTGGATCTTGAGGACCTTCCCGTTGAGACATGGAAACAGGTTCTCGACGTCAACCTGACGGGGTCATTCATCTGCGCCCAGGAAGCCATCAAGATCATGAAGGCGCAGGATCCGATGGGTGGACGGATTATCAATAATGGTTCGATCTCGGCCTATGCGCCGCGGCCGAATTCCGTCGCCTATACCTCGACCAAACATGCGATTACCGGGCTGACAAAATCTATCTCGCTCGATTGCCGTAAATACAACATTGCCTGTGGTCAGCTCGACATCGGCAATGCGGATACCGACATGGGCGGGCGCATGAAGAACGGCGTGCCGCAGGCCCACGGCGAGGTCATGGCTGAGGCTGTGATGGATGTCAGTCATACCGCTGACGCTGTCGTCCACATGGCAAGCCTGCCGCTGGATGCCAACGTATTGTTCATGACGGTCATGGCGACCAAGATGCCATTTGTTGGACGCGGCTAGGCTGGCTGCCTTCGGCTCGCTGAGACAGCGATGCGGTGATTGTGGTGAGGCGTCAATGGTAGAGATCCGACCATCAGGATTTGCTGCAGGTGCAGAAGTTGTTGGTGTCGATCTTGCCCAGACCGTGGACGATGACACGTTTGCTCAGATTTCGGAGGCCTTCGACACTTACGGTGTTCTCTGCTTCCGAAATCAGGACATTACCGTTGACCAGCATGTTGCTTTCAGCAGTCTCATCGGTGAGCTGGAGATCAATTACAACGCGCATCTTTATGGGATCGACGGTAGCCCTGAGATCTACATCATCTCAAACATCACGGAAGATGGCCGCCCGATTGGATCACGCCGAGCCGGGGACAACTGGCACAGTGATATGATCTATGCCGAGAAGCCGGCGCGGGCGACGATGCTTTATGCCGTTGAAGTTCCGATTTTGGACGGCATGACATTGGGCGGCACGCAGTTTGCCAATTCGGCGGCTGCCTACGACGCTCTTCCTGATACGATGAAGCAAAAGATTACGCCTCTCAAAGGTGTGTTTGATTTCAGTCAGCGGAAGCGGTCAGTACCGCCCAAGCCAGAGGTTGCGGCACGCTACCCGCCGGTTGCGCACCCGCTCGTACGTTCCCATCCCAACACCGGTCGCAAGAGCCTCAATGTGATGCGGGACGACTGCACGGGTATCGCGGATATGGCACAGGAAGAGGCTGATCGATTGATTGAGGCTTTGGCCGACCACATCGTGCGACCGGAGTTTGTCTATCAGCACAATTGGCAGAAAGGTGACTTTGTGATGTGGGACAACTGCACGGTGCAGCATCGTGCGATCCTGGATTACGACTTGCCGCAACGACGATTGATGTGGCGCACGACTGTCAAAGGGGAACGGCCAGTCTGAAACTCCCTGTCCTTTGAATTGTGCAGACGGAAGCCAAACCAGAAAGAGCGAAACAATGTCATTGGACCATCCGACCAAGAAATGGACTGACTTTGCTGCCGACGAGTTGGAAAGTCACTACAACCCGCGCGCAACCGGAGTGGATGTCGAGTCCTATGACAAGGCCCGGGCCGAGCTGAATCAAGCTGGTCTTGCCTGGCCAGGGCGCGTTGCCGACATAGCGTACGGCGAAGGCAACCTGATGGATCTTGATATCTACAAGCCGGCTCAGGGCGCAGGGCCACATCCGGTCCACGTCTATATTCACGGTGGATACTGGCGCGCACGGCAGAAGGAGAATTTTGGCTTCATCGGCGCATCGCTGGCCGGTCGCGGTTTGCTGACGGTTGTCATCAATTACCCGCTTTGTCCGGTGGTCACGTTGGATGCCGTGGTTGCCGGCGCGCGCGATGCCTTCGGCTGGGTTGTGCAGAACATTGCTGAGCACGACGGTGATCCGGATCGCATTACCGTTTCAGGGCATTCGGCCGGCGGGCATCTGGGCGATGCAATTATGGCTGAGGATTGGGCCGCGCGCGGCCTAACTGGCAATCTCCTCAAGGGGGCTGTGCTGATCAGCGGCGTTTATGATCCAACACCAACGCAGCATCTGCGCGTCAATGAAGAGATTGGAATTACGGCTGAGCTGGCTGCGCGACACAACTATGCGGCGCATCAGCCAGTCCTGAACTGTCCAACCCATGTCATTGTCGGAGGGGCGGAACCAGAAGGCTGGATTGCGCAGTCCGCGGACTATGCACGGCATATCAGGGATGCCGGATTAGACGTGACTTATAAGATCAGCGATGGCGAAAACCATTTCAGTTTGCAGGATCAATATCACACCGAGGGCTCAGATGTTTTGCAGGCTATAAGTCATGTCGCCGGCGTCTAGAGCAACTTGCTGAGGTGAGGCAAATGACTGACGATCGCTTGTTTGAGGCAGCTTATCCCTTCCAGGATGATGTCCAAGCCTTGCCGGTTGCCGACGTCGAAATGGCGGTAGAGTGGTATGGCAAAATGTTTGCCATGCACTTGGTCGAGAGACGCGATGAACCGTGCCCAACCAGTCATACTGGAACGTGATGGTGTGCAGATTGGCTTTGCCCAGAATGGCGGGGACTCATCGCAGGACGGTGCGGCCATCCGGGTCCATGACATTCACCGGGCGAAGCGAGAGTTTGAAGAGCGCGGCGTCAAGGTCGGGAACTGGCGTGTCGACGAGCGAGATGGAAAAAAGTTTCAGGTGTTTTTCGTCGTCGCGCCTGATGGTCTTTGCTATTACTTTCATCAGGCCATTGAGGACTAGGACGCGAATTGGCCCGAATACCGCTTGCGTTGCATCTGGCGCTGTTCGGAGATTGTCGGTCCATCGTACTTACGGCGATTGCCGCACATCCAGCAGGAGCATAACTTGGGCTGGGATTTGAAGCGGGCAACCGCCCTTGGGTCCGTCCAGCATGCGCAGTCCAGATCATCATAGTGTTGGTTGCGGTCTTCTCTGAGACGCCTACGGAGATGACGGCGCTGCTGATGGCGCCGGAATGCGGTTCCACGCATCGCATAATCTTTCAGTTGAAGTTTTAGAAACTGCCAATGCCCGGGATGCTCGAGCCTGGGTTTGTTCGCTGTTGCGAACGGCCGGGCGTGCGGATCGTCTCCCAGATCACACTGGCGCATAGCACAGATCCCAAAATGGGCAAAAGCCAGATTAATATGGTTTGGTTGATCTTATGTGATCGCTTGTACAGACTGGAGCGCCAGACCAATACAGTGACGAGAGCGTTGACGCACGCAAGTATGAGTGCTGCGATTATCAATGCGTTTGTCATTGTAGATCTCCCATCCTAATGGAGCCGGCGCGCCAGAGGTTTGCTCTGCACAGTTGTCTATCTCATGCAGCGTTTAGCTGATCCAGGTCAGCGAGCCTGGTTCAACACCAATGTCTGACAGTGTGTGGCGCGCGACTGGTTCCTGCTCTGGACCGTGTGACTTGCCGTGTGTTGCGCCAACGGCCACAGCGACAGCTGAGGCTGCAACAACGGTGGATGCCTTCAGAACGAATGCGGCGTTCGTAACCAACAATGTCATTAGCGGGCTCATCTTTCTCTCCTATGTCGATCCGCTTCGGAATATTTTTGTGTTGCAATACATGAACCTTAGGGGGCGTTGACTTATCAGCCTGTTCCCTGCGGGACTCGCACAACTGTTTTTCTTGATGAGGTTTTAAATAAGCCCGTTTGAACAAGCTCTGCGCAGCCTGTTCATCTCGGGTTCAAAGTGGCTTTCTTGGGCCGTTTGGCTGCGGGGGGAATGGGCAATAATCCGCTGGCCCGACCAGTATGCTGTTGTGAACTTCAGAGTGTTCTGGACGCCACATCACGCTTAAATTCATGGATTTTGCGTTGATGGCATAACGCCATTTCTCCGTCCAAGCGTAAGCGGGGTTGACTAGGGCTGGTCATGCGCTTTCCCGCCCGAAGTTACTTTGGAACGGATGCCATTTGCATCCACAGGGACCTGTGCGGAGGTAGATCTTGTTTGCCGTTACGATGTCTCCCTCAATGCGCTGTCTGCTGGTTGCCTTGTTGGCTCTGGCTATCAGCTGCGTATCGGGCAAGGCATCGCGCGCGGAGCAATGGACGCAGCTCTACTTTGGTGTCGGTGTCAGTGCAGACGTGGTCATTCGCGATCTCGACTTCATACGCGACGCGGACAACTTTGTTGAGTTTTCCGGGCTTGGTGGCGGTAATCTATCGGGAACCATTTTTGTCGGTGCCGATTTTCAGGTTAGCCCATCATTGGTAGTGGGGGCATTCGCCGAACACAGTTGGTCAGACATGGAGACGACCGTCAGCCTGACCTCCGGTGACCAACAGTTTTCTGCGGATCTTTTGAGTGTTGCCAAGAGTTGGGCCATCGGGGGGCGAATTGGTACACCGCTAACAGCTGCCACACTAGCATTCGTCTCAGCAGGGTACTCACGGGTAGACTTCAATGGTATCTCGTTTCAAGAGGTGAACGAGGACAACTTCCATTTTGCGCGCGTTTCATTCGACAACTTTGAAGGATATTTTGTCGGTGCCGGGTTCGAGCACCGATTAAACAACAACTTCTCTGTGCGGACAGAGTATAGGCGGACAGAGCTTAATCAGAAGCGCACCGGTGCGACGGTGTTTTCCGAGGATCTCGCGCGCGGAACCTATCGGATGGACCCCACTATTCATTCACTTAAGTTGTCGGGGGTTTTGCGCCTTGGTGAGGCGCGTCGTTCTCCAGCTGATGCCGCTGATGTCGTCGCAGACACAGAGCCTCGTACTGCTGGTTCTTGGACACAATTCTACGTTCGCGGCGGCTTTGGTGTGGATGGCGTAACGAAAGACGCGGAGCTGCTTTGGAGCAATCCTCTGGGTGCGAGCGGCTTTTCTGTTCCGGCTGAGACCGATGGCTTTGGCGGTGGCAGCCTTGGGGTGTCAATCACGGCCGGGTTCGATTATCAATTGTCTTCATTGTTTGTTTTGGGCGTTTTTGGTACCTATGATTGGTCCGATGTCGAGACATCGATGCGGATCGAAAGCGCCCAGCAAGGTGCGCTCTCAATCGATGGTTCGCTGCTCAAATTCGACAATAGTTGGACAGTTGGTGTGCGGGGCGGAATTCTTCTCACGAAATCGACCTTGCTATACGGTAAGGCTGGTTACATGGCCGCTGAAATTGATGACTTTGATCTTGCTGTGAGTACCAACCAAGGCGACTTAGCCTTCAATGTCGACTTTCCGAGTTTCTCCGGCTTATTTATTGGTGCTGGTATCGAGCAGAAACTCACCAATAATATCTCTGTCCGCGGTGATTATCGATACGCGTCATTGAACGGGCAGACGGCGCGAGATGTCGACAACGATATTGCAATCGACCTGAAGCCAGACCTTCATATCGCGCGCCTGATGCTTCTCTACCGATTTGGCGTTGGGCCTTAGCAAGCGCTGGCTGCTCACATCAATTCGCGCACGACGGTATCGACCATCATGACGTCGTCGCGAGTGCAATCGAATTGGCCAACCTGTACGCGGATCACGAAACGTTCGTCATGGCGTGTCTGTGTTAGATAAATGCGGCCATCATCATTGATGCGGTTGAAGAGCGCTTCTGTTGCCCCGTCGTCCTGGAGCGCGAAAGTGAAGAGCGACAACGAAGGCCGGGTCGTGATTTCGACGCCATCGATAGCTTCGAGCGTTGTGCACAGTTCCTCGGCCCAATTGACATGGTTGCGGATGCGGGTCCGCAGATCTTCTAGGCCGTGAATGCGCATCAAGAACCACAGCTTGAGGGCGCGAAATCTACGGCCGAGCGGAATGGTCCACTCGTTAAAGTTGGTTGGCTCATCGGTGCCTGCAGTTTCCAAGAACGCAGGGCGCAGACCCAGAGTGCGGATTTGTGGATTGGGATCGCGCAGAAACTGCACCGAGCAATCGAATTGGGCACCGAGCCACTTGTGTGGATTGAAGACGACACTGTCGGCACCTTCTACACCTGCCCACAGCTCGCGGTACTCAGGGCAAATCATGGCAGAGCCGGCCCAGGCGGCATCGACGTGCACGGGAAGACCGGCTTCTTTGGCGACAGCGATACCGTCGCGAATACTATCAAAGGCGCCGATGGATGTGCCGCCTGCGCATAGGATGACGCCTGCCGGAATGGCGCCTGCGTTGCGGTCGTCTGCGATCGCCTTGGCAAGGGCGTCGGGCCGCATGCCATGACTGTCATCGGTTGGAACCTTTATTAGATTGTCCTGGCCAATGCCGGCAAGGCGGGCCGCCTTATCGACGGAGGAGTGCGTTTCTGCGCTGCAGTATAGCGTAACCCGTGGCGCGCCACTCAGGCCCTTGGTCAGGCCTTTCCAGTCCAGCGCGGCCTCGCGCATGGTGAGCACGGCGCAGAGCGTTGCGGTCGTCGCCGTATCATGAATGGTGCCCGTGAATGCCTCCGGTAGTCCGAGAGCCTGGCGCAACCAATCGACGATTACCTCTTCCATCTCGGTCGCAGCCGGAGATGTCTGCCAGAGCATGCCTTGAGCCGCAACGGCGTTGGCAAGCTGCTCTGCCAACATGGATGCCGGGGCTGCATTGGCCGGAAAGTAGGCGAAGAAGCGTGGATGCTGCCAATGGGTTAGCCCACCGGGTACGATCGCTTCGAAATCAGCAAAGACCTGCTCGATCGGTTCGCCTTGCTCGGGTGGACTGGCGTCAAGCTGCTTGGCAATGGCGCCGGGGACCAAGGGCGCTCGCACGGGTTTGTCGCGAAGCGAGGTATGATAGGCGTGCGCCCAGTCGGCCGCTCGCTTTGACCAGTGGCGCAGGTCATCGTGATCCATTTGCCGTTGCGTTCCTTATGCCTTCGGAACCGCAGTGCCGATCATGCAGTCGCGTGAGACGATGGCTGCGAGCTGGTCTTCGTCCCAACTGTCCGTGCCGTCGGGGCGGGCTGGCAGAACGATGTAGCGCAGATCCGCGGTTGAATCGTGGACACGCACTTCGACGCTGTCGGCAATGTCGGTTCCGAATTCTTTCAGGACGGCGCGTGGCTCACGGATGGTCCGGCTGCGATAGGCGAGGCTCTTGTACCAGGCCGGTGGAATGCCAAGCAGGAGCTTCGGATAGCACGAGCAGAGCGTGCAGACGACGACGTTGTGAACATCCGGTGTGTTCTCGATTGCAACGAATTCCGCAACTTCACCGATGTCGATATCGAGCTCGGCTAATGCGGCACGGCAATCGGTGAGGAAACGCTCCTTGAATGCCGGATCGCTCCAAGCTTTGGCAACGACCTTGGCGCCAAGCGCACCGGAGCGGGTGTCAGTCATGTCGATCTGCTTGGCGATTTCCTCTTTCGTGAGGACACCCTTCTCGATCAGGAGTTCGCGAACGGCTGTTTCGAGGACTTCATAAGGTGTGGCCGGACCGGTGTCGTGGTCAGGCTGGAAGGTGGTGTCGTGATCGTGGTCGTGACCGTCATGCATGGGTTTGATCCTTCTGCGGGGTCGTTGTTCTTTGTGTTCGTCTGGCGGCTGGCTCAGGCCGGGCTCAGCCAATTGTCATAGATGTCGACTTCCATCTGATCTGTCGCCGGTCCGGCATAGTCCGGCCAGATATCAGTTTGCTTGAAGCGCACCTTGTAGAGCACTTGTGCCGGCAGACCGGGTCGGTGATAGGCTAGTCGCTCTGGGTCTCGGAACGCGCCATGGACGCCGCAGATCTCACCGGGCTTGCCCCGGATAAAACTTGGCGTGCGGCAGTGACCGGTTATCGGCCGATCGTCGACCAGAACTTTGTCGCCTGGTGAAAAGCGTGGCGGTGCTGATGTTTCGCGGCTCATGACGCCGCTCCTTTTGTGGCCGCTCCAGTATCATCCCACGGAACGGATGATGCTGCCACGTCACGGCCGTTGGATTTGAAATCAGCTGCGACCTTGGCAATCCGCGCCTCAATCTCGTCTTTGCTGACGAGCTCCTGCTCGACGATGAGGTTGCGGATGGCGCGGACCCACTTCTCATAATACTCCGTGGCGTCGTATTCCTGTTCGCCGTAGCTCTCGATAACGCGGCGCATAGCGTCAATCTTGAACGCCTGCTTTTTGGTTGCGAGCAGGACCAACATGGCGTCGACACGTTTCTCCCATAGCGCGAGATCGTGCTCGTGCATGTCGATCGGGCCGAAATCCAATCCTCCGACATCATGTGTCGTACGGCCATCGGTTCCAGCGCGCAGTTCATTGCGCTTATCCGGTGTGGGCATATCTCATGTTCCTGCTGATCAATCGTGCGTTGCTGACTATTTTGCCGTGGAATTCAGGAAAGGTGAAGGGGCATCGCCATCTTTGTGATCGATTTTGGACCTTGTTGCGCTGTGGATTGGCTAGTCATGATGTTGCCGCCTTCGCCGCGCATGTGCTCAATCAAGAGATTGACCGCAATGAGCATTTACGGGGGATATGTTAGTCGTGATGCGCTTGCTTCTCACATTCAGTTTGTTCGTTTTATCGGCCTCGTATGCGATTGCTCAGCAAAGCCGGGTTGCTTTGGTGATTGGGAACTCAGCCTACGAACATACCACGACGCTCAAGAATCCGAAGAATGACGCGATCCTGTTTGGCCAGACTCTCGAGAAACTCGGGTTTGAAGTGATCCTCGAAACTAATCTCGGCCTGAAGCCGATGCAGCGTGCGATCCGGACTTACCTGGCAAAGCTCGATGCCGGCGGCAAGGACGCCGTTGGTCTCGTTTATTACGCCGGTCACGGGCTGCAGGTAGAAGGCATCAACTATCTTGTGCCTGTTGATGCCAGAATTGAGCGTGAAGGCGATGTGGCGATTGAAACGATCAGCGCGTCGAAGCTGATTGCCGGTCTGCGCTTAGCAAAGAACAACTTGAACATCATCATTCTCGATGCCTGCCGCAATAATCCCTACCGCGGTTTTGCGCGGGGCGCTTCGCGTGGTCTCGCCAGACTGGATGCACCCAAAGGCTCGTATATCGTTTTTGCGACGGCGCCTGGTGATGTGGCGGCCGACGGTGCCGGCGACAACAGCCCGTTTACAACTGCGCTCTCACAGTACATGGCGACACCTGGGCTCAATGTCGAGCAGATCATCAAGCGTGTCGGGCGCAGCGTCTCCAAAGTTACAGATGGTCGGCAGCGCCCTTGGTTGTCGTCTTCGGTCTATGAGGACTTTTTCCCAGCAGGACGTGGTGCGGGGAAGTGGGCGTCCGTTACCTCGAAGGCGCTCGGCAATGCGCTGGGTGGCGGTGCTAAGAAGAGCGTCACGCCAGCCGCGGCTGCACCTGCAAAGGCGGCAGACAAAAAATCCAAAGGCACGTTCCGCGATTGTGCGCAATGTCCGGAGATGACCGTTGTGCCGGCAGGGCGCTTTAAGATGGGTTCGAACAATCCGGCGTTTGAAGATCGCAATCAAAAGCCATTGCACGACGTAACGATTACCAAGCCATTCGCGGTTGGGCGCTTTGAGGTGACCTTCGATCAGTGGGAGGCCTGCCACAAAGGGCGTGGTTGTGCGAGATACAACCCAAAAGACGAGGATTGGGGGCGTGGCAAGCGGCCGGTCATCCGGGTCAACTGGCTTGATGCGATCACCTATGTTGAGTGGCTCAAACAGAAGACTGGCAAACGTTATCGCCTGCTGACCGAGGCGGAATGGGAATACGCCGCACGTGCTGGTAGCCAGACGCTATTTTCAGTCGGTGACACACTCACGACGTTCCAGGCCAACGTTGACGGGCGGCGCAGCTTCAACAACGGACCCAAGGGCGTTTTGCTGGCACAGACGCAGCCGGTTGGCAGCTATAAGCCAAACGCGTTCGGGCTTTACGATATGCACGGCAATGTCTGGGAATGGGTCGCGGATTGTTACCATCGAACCTATGAAGGGGCTCCGGCGAATGGCAAAGCCAGAACCCTTCCGGCCCGTGGCCATCGCTGCCATCGCCGCGTCCTGCGTGGCGGTTCGTTCAACCGTAACGCGCGGTTTGCGCGCTCGGCCAACCGATACAGCCAATCCGCCTCGATCCGCAGCCGCGAAACGGGCTTCCGCGTCGCCCGCGATCTCGATTGAGCTATAGGTCTTAAGCGAAGCAGGTATTCGACCAACTGCGGTGTCGCATCGCAGCGGTGATAATGTTACGCCTCCTGCTTTGCCCACAGACGGTTTTTTCTCTAAAAGGTCGGGCGAGAGTCATGTGACGTGATGCCTGAACGCGGCCTGGTCGCCGCCGTGCAGGCTGATCCATATCCAGCAAACTGTGTAACGAGACAGCGACGAAGCGAGGACACCGGGCCATGAGCGATAAAGCCGATATTATCTATACCATTGTTGACGAGGCGCCTGAATTGGCCAGCGGCTCCTTCCTGCCGATCATTCGCGCCTTTGCAAAGCCTGCCGGAATTAGCTTCGGCACGCGCGATATTTCGCTCTCCGGCCGCATCATTTCGCAGTTCCCGCAATACCTGACCGAGGCGCAGCGCCAGTCAGACGATCTTGCAGAGCTTGGTGAGATGGTCACCACGCCAGAGGCCAACGTGATCAAGTTGCCGAACATTTCAGCCTCGGTGCCGCAGCTGAACGAGGCCATCAAGGAGCTGCAGGACAAAGGATACGCTCTGCCAAACTATCCGGAAGATCCGCAAACGGATGAGGAGCGTCAGGTCCGCGCCGCCTATGACCGTGTCAAAGGCAGTGCGGTGAACCCAGTCCTTCGCGAAGGCAACTCTGATCGCCGGGCGCCAAACGCGGTCAAAGAGTATGCCAAAAAGAATCCGCACTCGATGGGTGATTGGGCGTCGTCTTCTAAAACCCACGTTGCCTCCATGACTGGCAATGACTTCTTCGCCAACGAGAAATCTACGACGATTACCGAGGCGCAGGCCGGTGACGCGCGGATCGAGTTTGTGGCAGGCGATGGCAGTGTGACGGTTCTCAAAGAGAAGACACCGCTTCAGCCGAATGAGATTGTCGACGCGACGTTCATGAGTGCCAAGGCGCTCAGGGCGTTCCTGGCTGAGCAGATCGCGGATTCGAAGGCGCAGGGTGTACTCTTCTCATTGCACCTCAAGGCAACAATGATGAAGGTTTCAGACCCAGTCCTGTTTGGGCATACGGTCTATGCCTATCTGCAGGACGTCTTCGAAAAGCACGCGGCAACATTTGATGAGCTCGGCGTGAACCCTGACAACGGCATCGGTGATCTTGAAGCCAAAGTTGCCACGCTGCCCGATGCCAAGCGCAGCGAAATTGAAGCTGACATTAAAGCGGCTATGACCAGTCAGCCAGCCATGTACATGGTCAACTCCGATCGTGGCATCACCAATTTGCATGTGCCAAGTGACGTGATCATTGATGCGTCGATGCCAGCGTTGATCCGTGCCGGCGGCAAGGGTTGGGGACCGGATGGTAAGGAGCACGACACTAAGTGCGTGATCCCCGATCGCAGTTACGCACCGGTCTATGCTGAAGCTATCGACTTCTGCAAAGAGCATGGTGCGTTCAATCCCTCTGCGATGGGCACCATTCCGAACATCGGTTTGATGGCGCAAAAAGCGCAGGAATATGGTTCACATCCGCAAACCTTCACGGCGCCGGCTGGCGGAGCCATGCGCGTGGTTGCAGCCAACGGAGACACACTGCACGAGCATGCTGTTGAAGCCGGTGACGTCTGGCGCATGTGCATGGTCAAGGACGCGCCGGTGCGCGACTGGATTAAACTTGCGGTCGGCCGTGCGCGCATCACGGGCTCCCCGGCGGTGTTCTGGCTCAATAAAGAACGCGCGCACGATGCACAGCTTATCAAGAAGTTGGATGCCTATCTGCCGGACCATGACACCAATGGTCTTGAGCTTCATGTCATGGCACCGAGAGATGCCACGCGGTACTCCATGGAGCGGATGAAAAAGGGTCAGGATACGATCTCGGTGACGGGTAACGTTTTGCGCGACTATCTCACCGACCTCTTCCCGATCCTTGAGGTGGGTACGAGTGCCAAGATGCTGTCGATCGTTCCGCTGATGAATGGTGGCGGTCTGTTTGAAACTGGCGCTGGTGGTTCGGCGCCGAAGCATGTCGAGCAGATGATCGAAGAAGGTCATCTGCGCTGGGATTCACTTGGCGAATTCTGCGCACTGGGTGCTTCGTTGGAGCATCTTGCCCAGGTCACCGGCAACAAGAAGGCTGATGTGATGGCCAAGGCTTTGGATGCCGGGATCGAGCAGTTGCTGGACAATAACAAGTCACCGCGCCGTAAGGTGGGTGAACTCGATAACCGTGGCAGTCACTATTATCTCGCCACTTACTGGGCGGAGGCATTGGCGGCACAAGGTGACGATGCGGACCTGAAAGCGCACTTCGGCCCGATCGCAGCACAGCTCAAGGATAACGAAGCCAAGATCATGGCCGAGCTTGATGCAGCGCAGGGTAAGCCGGTTGACGTCGGTGGTTACTATAAGCCCAATCCAGCCAAGGTCGCAGAAGCGATGCGGCCGAGTGCAACGCTGAACGGGATTATTGGCTAGCTTGATCTAGCCCTAGAGTTGCCTGTTGATTGGCGAAATCAAACGGGGATCCGCAGGAATGCGGGTCCTTTTTTGGTTTGAGTTTTTGGCCATCACTCTGTGTCTATTGAAACAGAGCAAGGCTGACGATCCGTTCGCCGGCGCCGAGAAGGTGGTACCCTATTCCATCCGCGACGAGCTTTGCTCTAGGTCTTGCGGTCTTCATATAGATCTGCGCGCGTTGGCGGCAGGGCCTTGCTTTCGCGGGCGTGGCTGGCGAGGGCCTGGTAGATCAGGATCGAACCGCGCGTGAAGGATAGGGAGACACCTGCGAGGTAGGCAATCCACATGCGGTAGTTGGGCTCACCGACCAGCGCAATGGCCTCGTCTTTGCGCGCGTACAGCCGCTCGCACCATAGCTTGCATGTGAGTGTGTAAGAGTCTCTCATCTTCGAGATCTGTGCTTTGCTCCATTGGAGGCTCCAGTTGCATGCCCGGAGTAAGTCGTGGACAGGCCAAAAACGACGATGTCATGCCATTGCGATCGCGCACCAGTGTCATGGGTTGCACATGAGTTGAATTCTGGTTGACTGATGGTGGTTCTGGTCAATTCGATCCAAAACTAAGACCAGGGTGCGAGAATGATCTTCGGTGAATGCGCTTGGCCCTTGTCGATTTCCTGAAACGCGGTGGGTCCCTCATCAATCGACCGTAAGTCGATCCAATCAAGTAGGCCGTATCGTCCGTCGAAGATGGCAGCTGCTGTGTCTTTGAAATCTTGCACTGTGTAGGTATAGGTTCCGATGAAGGTGATTTCCTGCAATGTCATGCGGCGAATGTCGAGACCGCCGGTCGCTTCGCCGAGGCCGATATGTACGATTGTGCCGCCGCTTTTGACAGTTGCCGTGGCTGCCTCCCGGGTTGCCGCGTAACCGACGCCGTCAATGAT
>JBCDBQ010000137.1:0-13708 GCA_039183375.1 Pseudomonadota bacterium | reverse complement strand
GCTGTGCGTTGCGGCGGGCGTGGGGCAATCACTGACCGTCTCAGCCAGCATCATTGGTGCTCTCGCGCGCTTTCCGTGCGTCAATGAAGCTTTTGATGAAGAACACCATGGCAATCACGCCGGTCAGCATCATCACCCCAATACGCACCATGGCCATTGTGTCCCCACGTGCAACCGCACCTTGCAAAGGCATCGCCAGCGCTAAGAGAACGACCAATGTAAGCAGAACTGCAACGTGTGCAATGACCTTGTTGTGAGCTCTTACGCCCGGGTGGCAGGCTAGCAAAAGCAAGCCAAACCCGGCCGGGATTAGCGCGGTATAGGAGGCCGCTCCGGATGACACGAACGCCCAGAGAGAGCAGACAAGCAAGATAATGGCGTTGATCAGATTTGCACTATGAGCAGTCATGGCACACTCGCCGTTTCGGATAGGTATGGACGTTGAACCTGGGATGTTCCGGGTGCGAATCAAGGGGAGTGCACACAGCCTACGTGTCCGCTGACTGCGACGGCTCAAGTGCACCGAGCTCTTCGTCGGTGAACACACGGGATCTTGTCAGAAAGCGACGCTCGCGTCCGTTGTCGAGAGAAAACATACCGCCGCGTCCAGGTACGACATCGAGAACGAGCTGGGTATGTCGCCATGCCTCAAATTGCGAGCCGCTGATGAAAACTGGCACGCCTTCGATCTCGCCGAGCTTAACGTCCCGACTACCGACTTTGAAGTCGCTGGCTGGATAGCACATAGGTGAAGAACCATCACAACAACCACCCGACTGATGAAACAGGATGTCAGGATGGTCCTGACGAATTTCGCGGATCAGTTCGCGGGCCGCATCTGTTGCCGCCACCCGTTGTGGTGCGTCTTTGTTCACAGTCACGCCTCCGGCCTCGTCCAACCTCACCCAGCCGCGTCACCAGGGACGCAAGCCGGGTGAGTTCCCTCCGGCATATGCTGCTTTGTAATACTAAAAGAAACCCAGTTTGTTCGGGCTGTAGCTGACCAGCATGTTCTTCGTATTCTGATAGTGGTTGAGCATCATCGAGTGGTTTTCCCGACCAATTCCTGATTGCTTGTACCCGCCAAAAGCAGCATGGGCGGGATACAAATGATAGCAATTTGTCCAGACCCGTCCTGCCTTGATTGCGCGTCCAAATCGGTAGCAACGGTTGATATCGCGGCTCCACACACCGGCGCCGAGCCCGTAGAGAGTATCGTTAGCTACTGACAATGCTTCTTCGTCATCTTTGAACGTCGCGACGGAAACAACCGGACCGAAGATCTCTTCCTGGAAGATCCGCATCTTGTTCGTGCCTTTGAAGATCGTCGGTTGAATGTAAAAACCTCCAGAAAGATCTCCACCAAGATCGGCCTCGGCGCCGCCTGTCAGAACTTCGGCACCCTCTTGCTTTCCGATATCGAAATAGGAAAGGATCTTTTCCTTCTGCTCTGAGGACGCTTGTGCGCCAAGCATGGTCGCAGGATCAAGAGGATTGCCTTGAACGATGGCCTTGGTGCGCTCGAGGGCACGTTCCATGAATCGATCGTATATCGACTCATGGATCAAGGCCCGGCTTGGGCACGTACACACCTCCCCCTGATTTAGAGCAAACATCACGAAGCCTTCGATTGCTTTATCAAAGAAGGCATCATCCTCGGCCAACACATCGCTGAAGAAGATGTTGGGCGACTTGCCACCTAGCTCCAGAGTCACTGGAATTATATTCTCCGATGCGTACTGCATGATTAGGCGCCCGGTGGTGGTCTCTCCAGTAAATGCAATTTTTGCGATGCGATTGCTCGATGCCAACGGCTTGCCGGCTTCGAGACCAAAACCGCATACGACGTTGATTACTCCGGGTGGCAGGACGTCGCCGACAATCTCCATCAGCTTCAGAATGGACGCCGGCGTTTGTTCGGCCGGCTTGATAACCACGCAGTTGCCGGTGGCAAGCGCTGGAGCCAGCTTCCAGATTGCCATCAATATTGGGAAATTCCACGGGATGATCTGACCGACCACACCGAGCGGCTCCTTGAAGTGATAGGCAACAGTATCGTCGTCAATCTGAGACATTGTGCCTTCATCGGCACGAATTACGCTGGCGAAGTACCTTAAGTGATCAATGGCAAGCGGAATGTCAGCGGCCGTCGACTCGCGAATTGGCTTTCCGTTATCAACGGTTTCCGCCATCGCCAGTATCTCGATGTTGTCCTCAATCCGCTGCGCAATCTTGAGGAGCATGTTGGCGCGTTCAGTTACAGAGGTGGATCCCCAGGCGTCCGCCGCCTTGTGGGCTGCATCCAGCGCCAGCTCAATATCCTTTTCATCTGAGCGGGCAATTTCGCCGATTTGTTCCCCTGTGACAGGCGAAATATTCTCGAAGTACCGGCCGCCAATCGGAGCTTTCCAGTCGCCGTCCATAAAGTTGTCATAGCGCTGCTTGAACACAGATTGGATATCGGCTGAGATCTTTGCATGCACATTCATGATTGTGCGCCTCCTCTGAAGGTCTGTGTCTACTCAACTATTTTTATGTCGATTTTTATATTCCAGAATATTGATCGCTCATTGTAGAAAAGTAAAGTACACTTTCGTCTGTATATCTGCATCGACATTCAGGAATCCGTTGCACCACGTGTGAAATGCATGCAGCTCAGCTCAAAGCGTGATTGGTATGTTGACTTGGACGGAGCCGTTCAAGGAGCATTGAGATTCGACTTTTACGTGGACCTCGTGCGCAGGGCTCCGAGAGATGCGTCAATTAGGTGCTGGCGCCCGGTATTCGGCAGCTGGATGCCCATAACACGTGATTTGCCGTCGCTTCTTGTTCTTAATCCCGCCATCAGTGAGATCGAGAGGAACCGGGCCCGATATCGCGCAGTTCGTAAAGAAATCGAGACCCTCGAGAACTCAATAAGGAGGCGAAGAGTTACGAGGCAGGAATGCTACAATGATCTGCAATGTTTGCAGCATCAGACGATCAGGCTGGACGACATCCAGTCACGCATAAAAATAGAACGCATACCGGAGTTCAAGCTGTCCGCAAGCGAAGCAAATGCCTTGGGTATTGCAGCTCGGGACTACGAGGTATTTGAAGCTGTGACGGTACCCACATCAATTCTAGAGAGGGCTTGGGATGAGTACGGGTTCACGGTCGACTTTCTCAGAACGATCGCAGAGAGCCCGAATCTCAGTGACGTCGTGCGCAGCGCAGTTGGAAGTAGCTAAGTTGGCTCATCTAGTCTTACTCCTGACGATTTTTTGCATCCCAGAACTGTTCCAGGTTGCGTATTAGCGCAGGCGAAAAGTGGCAATAAGCCTGTTCCGCAGCGTAAACGGACATATATCGGCGGAACATATCCAATGGCTCCGCGGCAATGCGAAACGCACGGCGATTGCTGGCCGCGCTTACAACACCGGAATTTGTGAGCTTGTCAGCAACCTCGGCAAGAGACTGGTCGAATTGTTCGCGCGGGACCACCAAATCGCAAATCATGCGCCCTTCCGGACTGTCGCAATCAATACGACGGTCGTACTGAATTGCCTGTCTTGCAATTCGATCACCGACGAACCTGGGCAGTCGCATGTTCGCCATGCCTGGAATGATGCCTTCTTTCCGCGCCGGCAGAGTGAGGTATCCTTCAGCTTCGGCCACCACAAAATCTGTCACAAGCAAACACTGGCATCCGCCTCCTATCGCGAACGTCTCGACCGTACCAATCCAAGGTTTCTCCAGTGTATCGCTGTCTAGTCTTTCCGGCGCAGTGTCAGGGAAGGCCAGTCCTCTGAACATTTTGTTCACAAAGCCCATGTCGCGAATGACGTACCAAAGGAACGAAATCTTGCCGCGATACAGGTGTGTAAGGTTTATGCCCGCATTGGACACTCTTCTACCAGCGTACTTACCGGTTTCGATCCGAGAACCACGCAGAACAACAATCTCTGTTTTTGGATCCAGCAGGGCCAAATCGGCCGCTACTTCGAGCTCATGCAGCGTACTCTCGTCTTCCGCATGCAAATGACGCGGGTTGTTGAACCATAACGTCGAGACCTTCCCTCTTCGCTCGACTATAGCTGTGCCGAGATCGACCTTGCCGGACTGGCTGAACTCTTCCACCAATTCAATCGATTGGCTCTTGGGAAGGAGCATTGAATGGCAGAGATCGAGCCCGCATTTCTCATCGCCTAAGATTGCGCTCAGCAGTATGCCATGGTCAACTTCGTGACCATCCTTGTCCTTCTGGTCGAGCTGGCTTTCTGCACCAAGCGCCTCCTGAGATGGCACGAGACCTGGGACCAAGTCAGATGTGACCGTGACTATGTCTTCCAGCCGAAGTTTGATCGTGAAATCCGATGTCAGCTTGCGATAGAGCGTTTCCACATGCCGGCTGAGAAATGCTCCTCGTGCGCGCCGGGTCACTTCCAAGATTATCTTTGCATCAGCCTCTTGAGCCGCTGATCGCTTGGCTTTTGAGGGAAGTTGAGCCAACGAATCGGCTTGCTCAAGCCAGAATGCAGAATACTGGCGTACGTCGACTTCGTAATCTCCGACGAGTCGGGGTGCTGAACCAAACTGCCCCTCAGTATTGAATCTCTCGAGGATGTTTCCCGACAACTCTCTCTCCTTATCGGCTAACACGGCTTAGCCAGTCGGCACTCCATACCGTAAACTGCTTCAGAAGCAGATCCTGGCAAAGATGGAACTAGGCTTACTGTGTGATCCATCTAGGACCACACATTTGGCCTAGGCAATCTTTCTGTTGCGACGCAATGGCTCTCAATGAAGATCTCGGCATTTGTTTACTATTTTGGTATGCTTTTGCTTGAACGCTTTAATGCAATAGCGGAGTTCAGCAGTGTTGAATTTCATTGATATGAGACGCATCTACGAGCGTGCCAGGCCTTTCAATTTCCATAGCTGGCACAGGTCCAACCCTCAGACACATTCCGTACTGCAACTGCTCAGGCGAATGGTTGTTCTGGCCTCACCATCATGCACGCTTTGGCGCCATGACACGAGGACAGATTGTCGACACTTCATTCTTTGGCCAAGCTGGGTGATTACACCCCTTGAGTTCCGTGAAGAGGCGATTGGAACCGAAAGCATCAGGCATTGGTCCGCGGATAGTTTTATCCAACAGAGGTAAATTCACGGCAGAGAGACCTGCGATCGTTCAATCTCGGCGGCCTCCTCGCTCACGCTTGTGCCCTGCCGCAGAATCCAGGTTGATCATGTGAACACCCAACGCCAATCAGGATACGAGGCGGACTTGCGCAGACCTGATAAACCAGATTCCAAGCAGAACCATTGGCATTGAATAAACAATTCCCGGGGTTAAGCCGTATGTCGAGAAAGCGTGATCAACGTCGAACTGACGGAACAACTCACAGAATGATCGTGCGCATCCGTAGCCTACCAGGAAAACACCGGTCGTAAGACCAGGCGTCTGCAATGCGCCATGGCGATGTGTCAACACACGTATGACCACAAACAGCACAAGTCCTTCGAATGCCGCCTCGTAGAGTTGACTTGGATGTCTCGGTAAAGGCTCACCATCTTGAAGCATGGCCTCTGGAAAGACCATGCCCCAGGGCATGGTTGTGGGTCGGCCCCATAACTCTCCATTGATAAAGTTCGCAATCCGACCAAAGAAAAGACCTATCGGAACAGCGGCCGCACAAGCATCCATCGCACTGAAGGCATTGCAGCTATTTCGCATGGAAAAAAAGCCAAACAGCTGCACCACATCCAAGCAAGGCACCATGGAACGCCATACCGCCCTTCCAGATTGCAAGTATTTCGAGCGGGTTTGAGAGATAGTATCCTGGCTCGTATAGCAGCACGGAGCCGAGCCGTCCGCCTATAATCACACCAACGGTCATATAGATGAGCAAATCATCAGCTTTGCTGATAATGAAAGGCGGCTCCGAATGTGGCCATAGCTGGCTTTCAGATACGAGCCGCCGGATGTAGAGCCAACCAAGTAGTAGGCCAACCATGTAGGCCAAGCCGTACCATCTTACTTCGACAGGTCCGATGGCGAGCGCAACGGGATCAATGCTTGGGAATGGCAGTACTAGCATATGCGATGTGCCTTTTTCTGTTCGGTGATATTGTCAGACCAATGCTTCGCATCGGAAACAAGTGAACAAGACAACACTTTGCAAAGTTTTGAGGACGGCGACGACGATCAGTATAGGACCAGCGCCACTGTCGAGTTTGGCCTCACGCAATGCGCCAAGTTGGAGTTACATATAGTATACTCTGTTACTCCACTTTTTTGACTAGCAACGCCATAATCCTAACTCGATGCGGCTCGTCGACGCTCTCGCTAGATCTTTTCGAGACTCACTCGGGGTTCCTTGCAATCGAAACT
Source organism: Pseudomonadota bacterium (assembly GCA_039183375.1). Taxonomy (GTDB): domain Bacteria; phylum Pseudomonadota; class Alphaproteobacteria; order Rhizobiales; family Hyphomicrobiaceae; genus Tectiglobus. The sequence continues at coordinate 7,329 of JBCDBQ010000137.1, read as the reverse complement.
CGGCGTCGTTTAGTTGACCATCCTTCAGAACGGCGACTGCAAAGTGGAAGCACCAGGTGCAGTTCGACCCAATCTTTTGCGTCAATTTGCCATGCAAGGCGTGCAGTATTGATCTAGCTTTAATGCTAATCATTATTGTATACTTTTATGGTAAACATTTGAGTGGAGCCCTCCCTTTGCCACCCCATTCGCTTCTACAATCCCATCAACTTGAAGGCCCAACTTTACGGGCCTTTTTTTGTTTTCTGACTTGATTTTTGCAACGTGCCAATTGTATACTATATATGTCGACAATTGCTTTCGACTCAACTCTGACCCCGCAGGTGATTGCAACTGTTGGCATTGGCTTACGCCACGTTAGAGGCCCGCGAGAGCGGGCCTCGTAGGTTTTGCAGTGGTTGCAGGGATGATTGCCCGCGCTTTCACGCGGGACAATACTGGCTAGGCTTTGGTCATCAAATGCACAGATCCCTGTCTGCGAGCTACCTGAACGATCCATGGGACTTGAGTGAAGAGATACTGAGGATGATACCGCTGACGTGCCCTCGGTATTTTGCCTTCGATAATTGCGTTGTGGAGAAGCGCGGCCCCTTTGCCGACTGCCAGCAAACGAGATCTTAGGGTTTGGCCAGATAAGGAAAACTCTGCACGATGCTTCCGCACCTCGTTACATTAAAGATTATTCTTCTACGACGGCGTACTGCTCTAAGGACGGCGCTTGCTCTGCCGCGTAGGGAGTTTTCAATTCGATAAGGTAAGAGCTCTGCAAGCACGCAGTCGCGGCTGCCACAACGAGAAGGTCTAGAGATGAATTCGCTACGCACGTATGCTGAGTGGAAGCACTGTATAGTTGAGCTTTGCCAAATCCAACTGACGCAAGCCTTCGTGGCCGAGCGGCTCGAAGAACTTCGGGATGAAGACAATGAGAAAACACGGAAGTTTGTAAGCAAGTGGGGTGACAAGCATCGCAAGCAAGTTATTACATGGTTTGAGCGAGCCCAGACTGAGTTGGCTGATGCCAGTCACGTTAGCCATTAGCAAACTCGGCCGAAGCTGCGCCTTCAATGATCGCATACATTGTGCCTAGGCGATTCACTCATTTGACCGGGCATGTGTTTGGAGCTGCGTTAGGCTCAATTGGGATCAGTATTGGGACTAATGCGTAGCAAGCTAGTTCATACATGAGATGCTTCATTGTCCGCTTCGTCGAAATTTAGTAATGAGATTGAGATAATGGTCGGTGAGCTGGTGCTCTCGGCGCTACAATGTCGACCATCGAACACCAAGCCAGCTAAGATCAAACAGTGTACAATCGAGACCGGTGCGATCTCGACCGGGTTGAATTGTCGAGGCCACCGTTTGGCAAAACGAGGAGAGCGCAGACGGGCGTTAGGGCCATCCGATTGAGATCGAAGCACCCCAACAGACTTAAATGGAATGATCGATGGCCACGCACTCGCGAACAAGCGCCGATAGACAAGGTGAGCGGCAAATAGGAGAGACAGTGGGAGCTACACCAGCCGTCTCTGTTTCTTACCGCTCACCAATTCAGATGCACTATTTGACTTTTGATGGATCGTCGAGGCTGTCTGAACCTTCGAATGCGATTGGCTTGAGCTTGAGTGCAGCGATCGACCTCTCAATCTCTTTGGTTTGATCGAGCAATGAATTAATTGCAGTTTGGACAACTTTATTGCCGTCCTTGTTACCCTCAGCGATCATTTGATCGTAAGCCTCGACCGTCTCTGCACGCTTAACCAATTCTTGGAACTTGGAAACTGAGTTTGCAAGAGCGTCGCGCATGCGCTTGTCGGTTGCAGCATCTGCGGTTTTGACAAGGTCTGAGACACTTGCCCCACTCACAACGCTGCCGTCCACCCTCTTGTACCGTCCGAGGTACACGTTCTGAATGCCGACCACATCGTAGTAATGTGAGTTGTGGGTGTTATCCGCAAAGCAATCGTGCTCTTCCTCGGGATCGTGGAGAAGCAGCCCCAGCTTCATCCGTTCACCCGCCAATTCGCCGTAGGACAAAGAACCCATCCCGGTGAATAATGCAATCAGGCCGGCAGAGCCGTCGCCTGCCATCACGCTCTTCCGCGCAGCACCATCAGCTTGCCATTGGCCGACCATCCATGCCAGGTCGTCAATCAACAACGCTGTTGCAGACTTCAAGTACTGCACCCGACGATCGCAGTTGCCTCCAGTGCACGCTTTCAGATCAAAATCACTGGCTTGACGATTGCCTGCACCGGCTTTGGTACCGTTCAAATCCTGCCCCCAGAGAAGAAACTCAATGGCGTGATAGCCTGTCGCAACATTGGCTTCGACACCATCGGCCTCTTGCAGGACATCTGACAGAAGTGCCTTGGAGATGTTTGAAGCATCAACGTCCCGGCCGCTGATCTTCAGTTTCTTGTTCGCGATGACATTAGCTGTGTAGAGATTGTTTTCTTCTGACTCATTGCCGTAGTCACCCGCCACATAATCAATAAGCCCCTCATCCAAAGGCCAGGCATTCACTTTGCCTTCCCAGTCGTCGACGATCGCATTGCCAAACCTGTAGACCTCGGTTTGTTGATACGGTACACGCGATGCCAGCCAGGCGTTACGAGCGGCCTCCAAAGTCGACTGATTGGGGCTTGCAACGAATTTATCGACAGCGACCTTCAGTGCTTTGGCGGTCGTTAGCGAGTCTTCATACTTTGCCAGCGCGATATCAGCGTATGTCTTGACGACGTCCTTTGCCGTCTGCGCCAGACTGATCTGGGCCAGTGAAAAGCAGCCAAGCGCTGCAGCTCCGAGCCATAGGAGTGAATGTCTCATTCTAATCATATTGTTACTTGTTCCTCTCGTAGAGTCGTCCGACGCCTTAGCCCGACGAGGTGCCTAGCGTTGTTTGCTGAAGGCTGGCGATCTAACACGATCACGACTAGGAAAATATCTACCAACGTGAACTGCTCTCGACGCGCACCGGAGGACCTTACTAAAGTCCGCTTACTGATGCGGTTGATCGCCCGTAGGCATATCGTCGAAGTAGAGAATGATCGTGCAGTGTATGAGGAAAGGCAGCTGTTGGTGGTGGGGGACGATAGGCCACCTTTCCCCGTCGCGTAACGCTCTATCTCTTAGCGGTATTGAAGTCGAATGACTTGGCGATCAAAACGCCAAACGTCCGGCTATCAACATCCTCGGTCCGATCCCACTTATGCCCAACATCGACAGTCCATCCGTCATACACCTCCATGCCCGCAGAGATCTGGAATAGTCGATCGTTAAAATCAGCGCCACCTGTGTTATCAACCTTTCGGTGTGTTCCAGCGATCGCGATGTAGTATCGTTCGTTGAAGGTCAACTGTACGCCAGCAGTCACGTAAGTTTTGTCGGCTGAAGTAGCATCGGCATTATTAAAATTCGCACCCTCGACAATCCATTCGAATTTGAGGTTGTGCATCTTGTGCTCACCGAAAATGCCAGCGACAAAGCCCCTTTCATCATCGACATCGTCCGGACCAATTCCTTTCGCCTGACTGCGATACCCAACGTTAACGCCGATACCTGACTTCATGACGTCAGCAATCTCTGCATTCAGAGCAAAAGACTCCAAGCCATCTGTATTGCTCGGTCCACCGTCGCTGCGCCGTGTCTTCTCAGGATCACGGCTGGTCAGGATTGAACGGCTGAGATTGGTATCATCTACCTTATACAAGCTCGCAGTTAATGCGATACCGCCGAGTCCCCCGGCTGCAAACTCGTACCCGACGGAAACACCAAGCCGCTCAGTCAATTCGTAGTCTTCAGCAAAGTCTACGCCATAGATTCCAGGCGTCGCATCCCAGGCCCGACCAAAGGCAGGATTGTACTTGCCGACACTAATCCCAATGTCGCTAAAGACGAATTTCGCGTACAATTCTTCGGCGTAAGCACCATGATCTTCAAAGACACGATCGCCGGTAGGATCTAACACGGGCTCGAGAACGAAGCTCCCGACGATTTGGAAGAACGGTGCGAGATGGAACGTCGCGCCTAGTTCAGTAGTGGTAAACGTGTCTGAGAGTTCAGCTGAAGCATCGTCGGCTTTATACGTATTATCCGACTGGAATTCGACAGACAGCTCGCCCTCAACGCGAGGGACAAACGCCATCCTATTGGTGTGCCCATCGGCAATAGCTGGCACGCTCATCACCGGAACAACGAGGGCGATACTAGACGCTAGTGTACCACAAAGCGCGAGATTGCGCAGTCGACGTAAGCTCAAACCAATATGCATGCTGGCCCCCTGACTACCGGCTTTGCTGCTCAATTTTTCCGTAGAGTTCGCAGAGAGGCAAGCATATTGTTGAGTCAAAAAGTATACTAAATGCGCAGCTTCCGATGATGAGTTATTCTGTGTGCTCCGCAAGACACAATCTTTCGAGCAGATTGACGCAACCAATGAGCGATATACTGCACTGCAAGCTGCTGTATTTGGCACGCAGCCAATCACAGAGAGACCAACTCTCAGCCAGCCCGCTAGAAGTATGAAGGCTGCCTCAATGTCCGATTGCCTGGCAGAATCGTAAAAGCTGAACCCCAAGGGGAGGCAATGGGTTCTGCCGACGACCGAAACACCGATTGAAGACGTCTGTAGGTTTCTCCTTCCTACAACCGCGGGGCGTCTTTGTAAGAGCTTCGGATTGCTCGGCTCTTTGAACGCGGCCTTTGGCTATTGAGCCACTCAGCGCCTTCGTCTGTTGTTTACTCTCAGTGTTCTTTCTGAAGACCTTGGCCGACGTCTCCGATCCTTTGAATTCGCCGTTAGAGTGCTCTCTCACGTACCAAAGGATCTTATGAGCTCCGAGATTGACCTCAGCTTCTCCAGATACTGAAACTGGCGCTTTCGGGAGAACGGCTACAATGAGCACTACTGCGGCAAACTTCGCCGCAAGATTCCTAATCCAGACATGTCCGCAAACAACTCTCTATGATCTGTGAAAATTAGGTGTCTCTAAGTATGCACGTGCAGACGAGATAGGCTTGCTTGGGCTAAATTGTCGTCACGAGTACTCTTAAAGACATCTTAGTGAAAAGCGCAGCCCCCCGTCAAACTAGGCGGTGCAGCACCCTTCGTAGGAACATCTGCAATCCGCACATTCGCTAGCGTTGGTGACTCCGCAGTGCTCCAACAACCGTTCTCTAAGAGCCGTTCTTGCCCTGTGAAGTCGAACGGTTGCGTTATTGACTGAGACATTGAGAGCTTCGGCGGCCTTGGCCAACGGCACCCCGCCAACATCGACGAGATCTAGTATCGCAGCATAGTTCGCATTAAGCTGTCGAGCCTGCGTGATGCTGCAGCCGCATTGAGGGGGGGCCTCGCCTGCTGTCGACTGTGCCTCAACGGTCATGGCTTCTAACAGGCGTTGCTCGCTGGCGCGCTTGCGCCCAACATCACTCGCGACGTTGCTGTGCAGACGATAAAGCCAGTGCAGGACCCGGTCTGACTCCTGCAGCGAGTAAGCTTTCTCGATTGCCCGCAATGCAGCAAATTGCAGAACATCGTCGACATCTGATGGGGCTACTCTAGCCCGCACATAACGCCGCAGATCCGAACTGTGAGCGTTCAACGCCAAAACGACACACGCCATTGCATCAAATTCTTTCATTGATGTTGTTTACTTCATTTCGCGGTGCTTGGACACCTGCAGCTCGGTCCACAATTGCAGTCTTCACAGGTACAGGTAACGCCGCAGCAACAGCCATCACCGCTCGGGTCTTGCTTTCCGCAGGTGCAAGCTGGGGGGCAACTGTCACAAGCACACTTCAGATCGTCAGCCATTAGATTCTCCGTTCCGTCGTTACTATCAGAGGTAAAGACGGAACGGAGGCTCAGATCCTTACACCTGGGTTGCAATTTTTGTGCTGTCGCCAGATTTGATTGATCGGGGAGCATTATACGCCAGAGGCACCACTGTCGCTTACGCAGAATTGGTGACTGACACTCCTGCTTTTAACGACGTTAGCTGATTGACGACTTTTTTTTGAACGTTATAACATTCCACCATGACTGAGCCACTTCTGAGCAAAGCAAAGCTTGAGCGACGCCCGCTCAATGCAACTGAGTTACGCATCCTCGAGGTGTTAAGACAGGATTATCTCCCATTTAGCGCCTACGATTTAATGGATAGGCTGCGAGGACTTGGCGTCAGGTCTCCGAACACGGTGTACCGAGCTCTCAACCGACTTGTCGCTGATCGAAGCGTGCATCGGTTGGAGACCTTGAATGCTTATGTAGCCTGCAAGCAAAGTGATCTCGGAATGGATCGCGACCCAATGTTTGCAATCTGCGATACTTGCGGGTCCGTGGAAGAGTTTGAAGCTGCATCTATTGCGTCTTCCTTAACGACCCGGACAAAATCATTCGATTTTGCGCTGAACAGCATGACAGTGGAGTTGCGAGGAACGTGCCGGACTTGTCGTCCGAGTCCAACAGCCAGATCGAACGAAGTCTAAGTATGGCGCAAACAGAGAAGTAGTTAGAGAGCCAACTGCGTTGATGACAACAGTGCACTATCCACTCATCAAGCCGAAATCGGATGTCTCACCGACATCCGAAAATACGGCAAGTCACCTGGGCGACATGTGAGGCCGCCTTTCCAATGAGCAAACCCGCGATTTCAGCTTTGAGATTTGGTCGTATGCCTGAAGACAGACCCGCATCGAGAAACTTAGAGGACCAGTTCTCATTGGTTGGTCTTGGGATAACAACCAGGATCATGGTAGCGACGTTGATCGCTGCAGTGGTGTGGATCATGGTTCTAAGCGTAGTGCAAGGCTAGAGCCCAAATGGCAGCAATCTCGGCCGATGTGGTTCTACAGTTTCAGGATTTGTCACTCGGATATGACTCAGTCCCGGCCGTGCATCGCTTCAGTGGTACCATGCGGCGCGGCACGATGACAGCTGTGGTCGGGCCAAATGGTAGCGGTAAGACCACTTTGATGAAGGGCATTGTCGGGGCACTAAAACCACTGACTGGTACGATCACCGTGACCGGCACAGCCCGAAAGCAGATTGCTTATCTTCCCCAGCAGGTAGACATCGACCGTTCGTTTCCTATTTCTGTGTTCGACCTCGTCAGCCTTGGGCTTTGGCGGACGATAGGCGCTTTCTCGGCCTTGGGTCGTGGTGAGAAAAAGATCGTAGAAGCCGCCTTAGCTGCTGTGGGCCTTGCGGGCTTTGAAGGGCGAAGCATTGGTGCGCTCTCAGGAGGACAGTTGCAGCGCGTTCTCTTCGCGCGGGTTCTCGTTCAAGACAGTGCGCTCATACTCTTGGATGAGCCATTTTCCGCAATT
>JBCDBQ010000136.1:0-13776 GCA_039183375.1 Pseudomonadota bacterium | reverse complement strand
TGCCGAACATGACGGCGCTGTTGCGGCCCCCACGGCCGGATTACATTTTACCGACAACCTTTTTGCCAAACTTGCTGACCGAGGAATAGAAACGGCCTATCTCACTCTGCATGTCGGCGCCGGCACGTTTCTGCCCGTCAAGGCTGATGAGATCCAGGATCACAAGATGCATGCAGAGTGGGGCGAAGTTTCTGCCGACGTGGCAGAGCGATTGAATGAAATCCGGGCTGAGGGTGGACGGCTTGTCGCCGTAGGCACAACCGTGGTGCGCCTTCTGGAAAGCGCCTCCAGCGATGATGGTCGCATCCGCCCGTTCGTGGGGGACACTGATATCTTCCTAACCCCGGGCCACCCGTTCCGCGCCGTCGATGGCATGATGACCAATTTTCACTTGCCGCGATCGACATTGTTTATGCTGGTCTCGGCCTTTGCCGGACTGGAGCGCATGCAGCAGGCTTACGCGCATGCCATCGAGACTGGCTACAGATTTTACTCATACGGCGACTCCAGTCTGCTCTGGCCACAGCGAGGGCGGGATGACTGAGACGTTTTCATTTACAGTGTCAAAGCGAGATGGCGAGGCCCGAACCGGCGCGATCTCGACACCGCGCGGTGACATTCGAACACCGGCGTTTATGCCTGTCGGGACGGCCGCGACGGTCAAAGCCGTCTACGTCGACCAGGTGCGCGAGGCCGGTGCCGACATTCTGCTCGGCAATACCTACCACCTGATGTTGCGGCCTGGTGCCGAACGTGTTGCGCGGCTCGGTGGTCTGCACGAATTCATGCGTTGGGATCGGCCAATCCTCACCGATAGCGGCGGCTTCCAGGTGATGTCGTTGTCCAAGCTGCGCAAGCTCACGGAGCAGGGCGTTGAGTTCCAAAGTCATCTCGATGGTTCCAGGCACATGTTGACGCCGGAGCGATCGATCGAGATCCAGTGCTTGCTGGGTGCCGATATTCAGATGCAACTCGACGAGTGCATTGAACTGCCCTCCAGTTTTGAAAATGCCGAACGCGCGATGGAGCTATCCGTGCGCTGGGCTGAGCGCTCAAAGAACGCGTTCGAGCAACAACGCCGGCATGGTGGAGCCGGTCCCGGCCAGGCTCTGTTCGGAATTGTGCAAGGTGGCACCGATGCCGGTTTGCGTCGTCGCTCAGCTGAAGCATTGGTGGACTTGGATCTCTCCGGCTATGCCATCGGTGGTCTGGCTGTCGGCGAAGGCCATGATCTGATGGTCGCGACAATTTCCGAGACTGTGCCACACCTGCCAACTGACAAGCCCAGATACTTAATGGGTGTTGGCACGCCGGCCGATCTCATGGAGGCGGTGGCACGCGGGATCGACATGTTTGATTGCGTTATGCCGACACGATCAGGCCGCCACGGTCAGGCATTCACATGGAATGGCCGGGTCAACTTGCGCAATGCCCACCATGGCGAAGATCCGCGTCCGCTTGATCCACAGAGCCAGTGTCCGGCAGCGCGAGATTATTCGCGGGCCTACCTGCACCACCTGCACCGCTCGGGTGAATATCTCGGTGCGATGCTGACGTCATGGTCCAACACATGGTTCTATCAGGAACTGATGCAGGCCATGCGCGCAGCCATCGCCGAAGGGCGGCTGGCGGACTTCATCTCGGAGCACAAAGAGAGGTTGAGCTCACCGGAAAAGGCCGGGAATTCGCAATAGTTTGCTTGCAGATTTTTAAGATTTCACTGGATATCGTCGCAGGCAGCCTGAAATGCGATTTGGCGGGTTGACCCAAGGCCAAACGCTCCTTAAGTTCCGGCGTCTCCGTATCGGAGAGAGGGCACGTAGCTCAGCGGTAGAGCATCCGACTTTTAATCGGACGGTCCTAGGTTCGATCCCTAGCGTGCCCACCACTTTCCCAATAAAATCAAATGCTTATTGTATCGACAGATTCTGGCGATTCAGTTCCCCCTTGTCGATGCGAGAGGCGAGTGGGCTGATCGGGCGTTCGATTGCCATGCTGGAACCCGCACGTGAAGATGGACTGCAGTTTTGCAGCTGGCGTTAAGGCTAGTCGAGGCCGGCAGCGCGAGATTGCTCGGTCTGCCTTGAGACTTTTTTGTCGCTTATTGCAAAAGCTGCCGCGTCACTGCCTGTAGAGTTTTCCTGTTCTCTCAGTGTGACAACTGGCAAGCAGTGCCATCTGGTACGGAGAGTTGGCCGACGCAATCGGAGCGCAACACTATGAATGTTTTGATCCTGATGGTGGATCAGCTCAATGGGACGCTGTTTCCCGATGGGCCGGCGGATTGGCTTCATACGCCGAATTTGAAACGCCTTGCCGAGAAGTCGGCGCGGTTCCGCAACTGCTATACCGCAAGCCCGTTGTGTGCGCCTGGACGCGCCAGTTTCATGTCCGGCCAACTGCCGTCGGTTACGGGTGTTTATGATAACGCAGCCGAATTTCCATCAGACCTGCCGACCTATGCCCATCATTTGCGCGGCGGCGGATATCAGACAACACTTTGCGGCAAAATGCATTTTGTCGGTCCTGATCAGTTGCATGGATTTGAGCATCGTCTCACGACCGATATCTATCCCGCGGACTTCGGTTGGACGCCGGACTATCGCAAGCCGGGTGAGCGGATTGATTGGTGGTATCACAATCTGGGTTCGGTGACTGGGGCCGGCGTTGCCGAAATTTCCAACCAGCTTGAGTATGACGATGAGGTGGCGTTCCACGCGGTTCAGAAGATCTATGATCTGGGCCGTGGTGGCGATGAGCGACCATGGTGTCTGACCGTCAGCTTTACGCATCCGCATGACCCTTATGTTGCCCGGCGCAAGTATTGGGATCTCTACGAAGATTGCGAACACCTGCTGCCGACCGTGCCGAGCATGGCCTATGATGAACAGGACCCGCACTCCAAACGGTTGTTCGATGCCAATGATTGGCGCAGCTTTGAAATCTCGCAGGACAATATCAAGCGGTCGCGGCAGGCCTACTTCGCCAACATCAGCTACCTCGATGACAAAGTTGGTGAAATTCTTGGAGCGCTCGAAGCGACCCAGCAAGAGGCTGCCATTCTGTTCGTCTCGGATCACGGTGACATGCTTGGCGAGCGCGGCCTATGGTTCAAGATGAGCTTCTATGAGGGCTCCGCACGTGTGCCCCTGATGATCTCAGCACCTGAGCTTTCACCAGGCATGATCGATACGCCTGTCTCGACGATCGATGTCTGTCCGACGCTTTGCGATCTGGTCGGGATTGACATGGATGCTGTCTTGCCCTGGACAACGGGTGAGAGCCTGCTGCCCTTAGCCCGTGGTGAGCCACGTGCTAGTCCGGTGCTGATGGAATATGCCGCCGAAGGTTCCTATGCGCCGTTGGTTGCCATTCGCAGCGGTCGATACAAGTATGTGCGGTGCACGCTTGATCCGGAGCAGCTGTTTGATCTGGAAAACGATCCGCATGAACGCGAAAACCTGGCTGGGCAGCCGGAACATGCCAAGGCGCTTGAGACCTTGCGCAATGAAGCTGATCAACGATGGGACTTGGAGACATTTGATGCCGAGGTGCGGCGCAGCCAGGCGCGCAGGCTTGTCGTCTATGGTGCATTGCGCAGTGGCGACTATTACCCCTGGGACTATCAACCGTTGCAGCAAGCCAGCGAGCGCTACATGCGCAATCATATGGATCTCAATATTCTCGAAGAATCGCAACGGTTTCCCCGTGGTGAGTGAGGGTCGGGCTGATGCAGGCGGAGTTTGTAATCGTTGGTGCCGGCAGTGCTGGATGCGCGATGGCCTATCGTCTCGCCGAGGCAGGGCGCCGCGTTCTGGTCATCGAGCACGGCGGGAGCGATTGGGGACCGCTGATCCAGATGCCCGGTGCCCTCAGCTATCCGATGAACATGTCGCGCTATGACTGGGGTTATGAAACGGAGCCGGAGCCTCATTTGGGTGGCAGGCGCCTGGCGACACCGCGCGGCAAGGTCATCGGGGGATCATCATCGATCAACGGCATGATCTATGTTCGCGGCAATGCGCTTGACTACGACCACTGGCGTGAGACCGGCGCGGATGGTTGGGGCTACGCGGATGTGCTGCCCTACTTCAAGCGCATGGAGCACTGGCACGATGGTGGCCATGGTGGTGATGCGAGTTGGCGTGGCGACAATGGTCCGTTGCACGTGACACGCGGCAAACGGGACAATCCTCTCGTCAAGGCATTCGTCGAGGCCGGGCGTCAGGCAGGTTACAGCGTCACTGATGACTACAACGGCCATCGCCAGGAGGGCTTTGGTCCTTTCGATATGACCGTCTGGAAAGGGCGGCGGTGGTCGGCTGCCAATGCGTATCTTCGGCCAGCTTTGTGTCGCCAGAATTGCAATCTCGTGAGAGCGTTTGCGCGGCGCGTTGTTATCGAAGATGGCCGCGCCGTTGGCGTTGAGATCGAACGCGGTGGCGCAGTTGAGATTGTGCGGGCGGAGCATGAAGTTATCCTTGCCGCATCATCGATCAATTCTCCAAAACTGCTGATGTTGTCAGGTATTGGTCCGGCGCGGCATCTCGCCGAGCACGGCATATCCGTCGTGGCTGATCGGTCCGGGGTCGGCCAGAACCTTCAAGATCATCTCGAATTGTATATTCAGATGGCGGCGTCGCAGCCGGTCACGTTGTTCAAGTATTGGAACCTTCTCGGAAAGGCTTATGTGGGCGCGCGCTGGTTGCTGACGAAGTCGGGGCCGGGTGCAACCAATCAATTTGAAAGCGCTGGATTTATTCGCAGTGCTGCGGGCGTCCCGTACCCCGACATCCAGTATCATTTTCTGCCGCTGGCTGTCCGTTATGATGGGGCAACGGCTGCCGAGGGACATGGCTTCCAAGCGCACGTCGGCCCGATGCGCAGTCCGTCTCGCGGTGCGGTTACGTTGCGATCTGCAGATCCTCATGATGCGCCGAAGATTTTGTTCAATTACATGTCGCACGAGAAGGATTGGGCGGACTTCCGGCAATGCATAAGACTCACGCGCGAGATCTTTGCGCAAGAGGCGTTTCGGTCTTACGTCAAACATGAAATCCAGCCAGGCCGCAATGTTATAACGGATGATGATCTCAATGACTTCATTCGTGGCAACGTGGAGAGTGCGTACCATCCTTGTGGCACCGTTCGTATGGGGCGCAGAGATGATCCGGGTGCGGTTGTCGATAGCGAAGCTCGCGTGATCGGCGTTGGCGCCTTACGTGTCGCCGATAGCTCGATTTTTCCGCGCATCACCAATGGAAATCTTAATGCACCGTCCATCCTGGTTGGCGAGAAGGTTTCCGATCATCTCTTGGGACGGCAGCCGCTGCCTGCGGACAATGCGGAGCCGTGGGTGAATTCCGTGTGGCAGGAGACACAGCGCTGATACGGGTTGCCTCACTCCCCCGCAAAGTGCTGATGACCAAAGGTTCCGTGCCTCGGTTCCATTGGGGGCAATTGTTGTAGGTGGCCGTGGTCAGGGCGAGGTTCACCGCAAGCTGTTGGTTCGTAGGTTCAGCCAAAAGCCGAGCGACACTGGTTTGGAAGATGAACGTCATATGAACGGCTCGTTCGCCGCGAATTCAACGTGGATTTGCCACATTCGTTTCATCAACGGGTGGAGGAGGAATGAACATGCGTTCGTCAATTTTAGCGTTGTCAGTTCTGGCTATCGTGTCCGGCGTCGTCTCAAGTGCGCAAGCGCAGCAGTATCAGAGACATTGGGACGGTGACCGAAGGTATGAGTTGCAAAGAGAGCGATCTCTTTACGCACCCGGAGAACGCCGACGCCATGAAAGATGGCGCGATGCAAGACGACGTGATCATTACCGCGGATACCGCGAAGACTATCGTCCGCGCAGGCGCCGACGTGCCGGTTACGGCCACTATTGTCTCAGTCGCGGTGAGATCACCAAGAAGCTGCGCCGTGCGGATCTTCACGTTCACACCTTAAAGCGAAGCGGTCGCAAGAAGTTTTATGTGATTGCGCATAACTCGCGCAAAGACCGGTATGATCTGACAGTCTCGGCGTGCAAGGGTGATATTCTGACGATCCAACGCACTCAGACCGTCAAGAAGCGAGGTCTCAAAGGGTTCTTGCGCAAGATATTCTAGTTTCGTGGCTGGCGCTTGCGGTCTATCGCGGCGCCAGTCTCGCTGTTCGCCTCAGCTGAATGTCAATGATCCCCAGGCAGTCCGCCGCCAAGTTTCGCAACCATGGCATTTATAAAGCAGGCTCTGTTTGATTGAAGTCGGTTCTTTTGCTTCGGTGCTATGTGATGGAATGGCCGGAATTTTACGGCGACTAGCGATCTCGGCGAGGTATCGTAACTGAAAGGCGTCGGTTACAATGTGCATGTAGCTTTTATTGCCGCTATAGGATCTGAGCGGGCGATATTTTAACATGTGATCGTCAGTGACAACTTGGTTGCGAAGGCTGTCCATTATGTAAGTGCGTCCCGAAACTTGAACGGCGACGACGGCATGAAACAATTTTCTCCTGTCATCTTTGACAATGACCAGCCGTACATCCTCCTGCGCAAAGCCGAGACGCAACAGGCTTTCATACTTGAAGATCGCGAAGTCCTCGCAGTCACCCACGCCTTGCAGAAACTCGGTGGGCGTTGCCCAGTAGTCGTGTGAGCGGTAGTTGGCTGAGTCTGTCGTGTAGTCGGCAACGCGATGGGCGTAACTGTTGACCGCCTGCAACTTCGCGACTGGTGAGAGCAATCGATACCGTTCCAGCCCCGAGAGCCAATTGTTGACTGAGTGCGTGCAGTGACTTGAATCTGCTTCGCATTTTTCCAAGTGGTGCTGCTCTTTGGTTAGCCGCTTGCTCAGTTTCTTCCACTTTTTCTGATCTGGGAGTCCGGCTGCCTGGATTTCCAATGATCCGAATATGCCGAGCTTCGGCCCTTCACTCTGAGGTGCTGCAGTGCTTTCAGCGGCTTGCGTATTCGCTGGCCAGGCTTGCTTCTCAATTCCTGCATGTGCGGGGATTTGAAGAAAAGCGGTGCTGCCAACAAGTGTTAGAAGAGCGGTGCAAACGGCAAACTTGCTATTGGAAGGGAACGAAGGTCTTGCAGTGTCAACGTCTCGCCGTTGCCACTCAGCGCTCGCGTAGCGCTTCGTGACGTGCCTTGATAATAGGCTTGAGAAGATACTCCAAAACACTTTTCTTCCCCGTAATGATATCGGCGGTTGCGACCATTCCAGGGATAATCGGAAGTTCTTTATTTTTGCTGCGGAGCGACGTGTTAGTCGTTTTTATAGTGACCAAATAGTAGCTTGTGTTTGTGGATTTATCTAAAATGCTATCCGACGAAATAACTTCTACTTTACCATCTAGGCTACCATAAATTGTAAAGTCATACGCGGTGAGTTTCACGGTCGCTGGTTGACCGGGCCCAACGAATGCCACGTCTTTTGGATCAATGCGTATCTCGACAAAGAGGTTCTCGTCGATAGGCGTGATCTCCATAATCGGTTCGCCCATGCGAACGACACCACCGACGGTATTGACGTGGATCTTGTTGACGATCCCATCGACGGGGGAGCGCATCTCGGCGCGCACGACCTTGTCGGTGGCTCCCTTGAGTGATTGTTCAACAATTGAAAGTTCGGCCAACACAGTTGAGAGCTCGGCCTGTGCCCCTTGCCTAAAGTTTAACGTTTGTTCGTCTATTGCACGTTCGGCTGCTCTGACCGATGCCTCGACACGGGGAATTGCCTTGTTCGTTGCAGCGAGTTGTCCCTTCAGATCGGATAGCTCACGCTCAAGGCGAAGAACGTCGGTTTTTGCAACAATGCCCTGCCGCGCCAGAGGTTCTTTGAGATCGTATTCCTTTTGCGCAATCTTGCGGCCGTCCGCAAACCTGATTTGGTTTTCCTTAAGCTCGGCGAGTTCCTGCTTTTTCTCCTGTAGCCTTTCTTTCAGAATGCCGATCTGATTAGCCAGGTTGGCATTGCGAAGCTCGTGCAACTGTTTCTCGCTTTCGACGACTTTCGGGGCTCGCTCGATTAGCGATTGAGAAAATTTGATACTTCCGGAGCTTTCTTTGGCAACTTCGAACCGCAGGCGTGCCACTTTGGCAGCCAGACCGACTTCTTTTGCATGCAACTCTCCGAGGTTCGAAGAGAAGCTTGTATCATCAATCCGGCCCAAGACCTGTCCTTTTGAGACACGGTCGCCCTCTCTGACAAGTAAGGACTTGACGATGCCTCCCTCGAGGCTCTGGATCAGCTGAGTTTTGCTTGACGGTATGACGCGACCCTCTCCGCGCGTGACTTCCTCCAGCTCGGCAAAGTCAGCCCAGACGACTGCTACGACCAGGAAAGCGATGCTGGTGAACAAGAACAGCGTTGATCGCTTAGCCGCCCGGTCGCGCACGACAACACGAGCGTCTTGCACGTAATCGAGATCGTCGGGTGAAATTCGCTGCTGCATCTTCAAAGGCCGTTCAAACCGTCGTGCTGTTCAAGAACGAACCATACAGGATGCTTCGCAGTGCGTCAGCACGGCTTTGCCCGACAAGGCCCAAAATGACAATTGCGGAAAGAGAGGCAGTCTCAATCAGCCACCGTGCGCGGTCATGCGCTTGTGGAAGCACTCGCAGCGCTGAATGGCTTCTTCGTTCACTTCCGGCCGTTCCAGTTTCCAGCGCTTCATGAAACCAAGCGCCACTGCGCAGCTCGCTTTTGCTTCCTTAGCCCACGTGAACAGAGGCGATGTGGAGTGTTCCGCGCGGCGCGACATGGCAACATCCAAGGCATGGTCGTAACGCCGTTCGACCTCATGGCGCATATCGGTCAGCGTGCCCAAGCTCAGGATCTTTTCAGCGCTTTCAACGCGGTAGCAGTAGCCATGTGCCATGGCCGACGCCGACATAAAAATTAACGCGAACAGAGCAATAACGATACGCATAATCAAAAGTCCTTAGCCTGCACTAGAACAAACCAAATACAATTCCGGCTCAATTAATGTCACTACCGCTTTCCAATATCAACGGATTAGCTCTGCGATGCCATGGGAATCCGGGTTTACGTTGATGCAACGATGCTCTGAAGCAACAGCTTCCGTCTGTAAGATGAGCACTCACCGGTGGGACAGGATGATGGGTACTCATCGACCTCGTTATGAACGACGCGATAGCTGTTGAAATCAGCAAGCGTATCAATTGTTGCAATACGTTGACGCGATTATATAAAATATAGAAATTCGGGCGGTAATCATGGAAATCTTGTCTTCTAGACTTTAAGATTTTTGGATGAGAATTTCTTCTCCTACATAATTTTTTTTCGAGTAATCAGCAATGTTTTGGTCCAAGAAGAAGAGTGAGCCCAAGGCAGCTCCACGTGAAGTTCCATCTGGTCAGGAACAAGCTGTCGGAACCGCCGCGCATCAGCCGCAAGAGTTGGCGGATGAGCCTGTGACCCCATCTGTTGCACCTGCCCTGGAGCAGAACTCGACTGCTGTCGACCAGCTGGTTGATCTTGATGAGGTCAGCGCGCCAACAGAGCAGCCGCTTCCGTCAGAGAGCGCAACTCAACCACCACCGCTGTCAACAGCGACACGTGAGCAAGACAATAGCGTTGGAGCCTCCGTTGAGCAGGCAACTCCTTCGCAGCAAGAGACGGAAGCTAGGCGGAGAAGTCTGGCAGCTCTGGCGATGCGATATGCAAAGTTTGGAGAAGTGGTTGCGTTGCTAGCGACTTCTCCACAATTCAAGCATTGTACGCTTGCCGACATGGAATGGCTTGTCCAGCCAGCAATGCTTTCAGGACAGTTTTCGGTGGCGGAGTTCCAGTCGAGGTCAACGGGAAGTGCAGGACCTGGAGGTGTCGTACTCTGGGCAAGGGTGTCCGATGAGGTGGAAGCGAAGTTGATCGCAAGTACTGAGCCTGTAGCGAGATTGGAGCCAGAAGAGTGGACCAGTGGGGACAAACTCTGGATTATGGTGACAGCAGGCGATCGGCGAATTCTTCACCCACTCCTGGGTCGGCTAATGCAAACTGAGTGGAGTGGCCAAACACCTAAGCTTCGCGTCCGCCGTCAAGATGGCCAAATGGGTGTTGTGTCACTCAATCTTTCGGACGCCGATGTCTCTGAAAGCTAAGCCACAGTGACTGTCCTGGACGTTACCTATCTTGCGGCGCGATGTGATCAACGACAATAACTGACCTCCAAAGAACACCGGTTCGCACAACTTATCGTTGGATTTTTTGGATAAGCTTCTGAAAGTACTGTTTTCACTGAACACAATTGTTGGAATTGAAAAGCGCATGAGTGTCGGACCGTGATGCGGATCGGAAACACTGAAATCTGGGAGGAAGTCATAGAAATACAAGCGACCTGAGCCCACTGGTTTCAGACAGGAATCTATTTTCCCAAAACCTTTATCGAGTTATGAGCCATGTTTTGGTCTCGCAAGAAGAGATCGTATAAAGAAACTGCGCAGGAAGCTGAGCGCCATTCCGAGGCAAGCATCGTAGCGTCGGAGACTGGGTCGGGCGCGTCTGCTGAGCCAATGCGCGAACAGAGCGATGCCGCCATTGAGCAACTGGCTGACCTTCACGCCGATGTTCCATCGCAAGCAGTTCCGATGAAAGACGGACATTCGACCGGGCCACAGTTGTCATCAATTGAGCGATCGCAAACCGTTCAGTCGCCTGTTCCGGTTACCGTTCGTTACGGTCAGCTGGGCGAGATCGTTTCCCTTTTGCTGAAGTCTCCGACCTACCAGCGTGCGGCGTTGCAGGATCTTGAGTGGTTGGTTCTCCCACCGCTACGCCTCGGTCAGATATCGATTGCAAAGACGTTGGTTGCGGGGACTGATGCGAAGGTCCCCATTGGCACTGTAATCTGGGCTCGCGTTTCGAATTCTATTGACCATCGTCTGGCAACCGAGCTGGACAAGCCAATACGTTTGTCCGAGGCGGACTGGAATAGTGGTTCGGTCCTTTGGATTGTTGCAACGGCCGGAGAGACGCGGGTCGTGCGCGCCTTGATTGAGCGCGTCATACAGACGAGTGGGCTTGGCTCAAGTGCCAGGGTCCGCACGACAACGCCCGATGGTGCAGTCAAGGTGCTGGACTATGTGCCGAGCAGCCAAGTCTAGTCGCATCGGAAACCAACCAACGAGCTAAGACGAAACCTGGATGTTCGTCACATTCGAAAAGAGAAACGCGCCGGTCGAAACCGGCGCGCTGGCTGTTTTGGTATGGATTTATGTTCAGTTAGACCACGATGGATGCATTGTTGCCGGCGCCATCGTCGACAACAATGGTCACGGTAGGTGGTGCTGTTGGCCCTGTCGTATCGACCGTCACAGCGTCAATGAAGTTGCCCGAGCCAGCAGTATCAACAGATAAGACGCCACTGCCTGAGTCATAGTCGACGTATTGGCTCAGGTTTGAAGTGTCCGGCGCACCGCCGCTCGACGGGAGATCGAAGAGCGCTGTCAGATCAATGAAGTCTCCGCTTTCATAATCGGCGATCAGATCGTTGACGTTCAGCTCGTCGATC
This sequence comes from Pseudomonadota bacterium, assembly GCA_039183375.1. Lineage (GTDB taxonomy): Bacteria > Pseudomonadota > Alphaproteobacteria > Rhizobiales > Hyphomicrobiaceae > Tectiglobus. The sequence continues at coordinate 2,249 of JBCDBQ010000136.1, read as the reverse complement.
TTGAACGTGTCAGCACCGCTGCCACCGTACTGAGTGTCATTGCCGCTACCGCCCATGATCTGGTCGTTGCCTTCCATGCCGAAGATCAGGTCGTTGCCGGCACCGCCATTGATGATGTCGTTGCCGCCCGTCCGAGGACTGCCGTCGGAACTGAGTGACTCACGCGCCAAGGAGGCGGCATTGGCCGTGACATAAGCGAGGACGTCTTCATTGCTCCAGGCGCCTGCGCCATCATTGGCAGGATCACTGATGCCGCCACCGTTTCCATTGATCAGTTCTTGGATGACTTCCCAGCCGGCACCATCGAGTGTCGAGAGGCCCTCGGCCGATGCGAGGTCGTCGGTAAACGGTGCATCGCCAAGGATGACATCATCACCGCCGCTGCCATTGATGACGTCAGCTCCAACAGAAGCAATGTTGTTCAACGGGCTCAGGTCCTGCAATACCTGATTGAGGTCGGAAGCGTTGGCGACATTTGTCGAGTCGCCATCCTGTGTATCAAGGCGATCTAGCAGGTTTAACGCCGTTGGGTTGCTCTGTAGCTCGATACCTATGGCATCTATTTCACCACCAGGAGTGTCATCATCCAGTAGCGTGTCAAGGATCGACAATTCGTTGGTTGAGTCATCGATACCAAGAACATGATCAATCGAGTCGGTTGCACTTGTGTTGATGACATTACTGCTGTCATTGAGCGAACGGTTGGGAGCGCCGTCAGAGAAGAAGAAGGCTTGGTTCTCAAGTACTTCTCCGCCTGTTGGTGAGAGCAGACCGTTGGTGTTGATCAGATCGATCGCAGATTGGAAGCCAGCCTCATAGTTGGTCCAGCCATTAGCATCGAGACTGTTTACTGCAGTAATTGCGGCGGCAAGCGCAGCTGTCGCAGTACCATTGGCCACAATGTCATAGGTCCCGACACCAACTGGGTTGGCACTGAGATTGAACTCAACCATGTGGACACGGACATCCTTGGCTCCGCTGGTTGGCAACGAATTGAGTAGGTTGTTGACCGCGCTCTTGAGTTGGGCAATTTGGTTGCCACCCATGCTGCCGGAAGTGTCCATGATAAGGACATAGTTGGCAACGACGCCCTGTTGGCTCGCGCCGCCTACATCACCGATCAGCAAGTCGTCGCCAAGGCCGCCGTTGATATCACCACCGGCGCCTGGATTGACCGTGTCGATCACGTGGATGGGCAGATTCATTATGATACCAGAGTCGTTGGAATTCTCACCAACTACCAGGCCATTGATCTGAGGAACGTCGACCATCAGTGTCGCGAAGCTGGTGTCACCGTCCGCATCCGCGATGGTGTAGGTGAAGTTATCCTTCGCTCCTGATGGAATGGAGTTCGAGGTCAAAGAATAGGTGTAGCTACCAGTGGCCGTCATTACGAGATCGCCATAAAGGCCGGTGATCGACGCGCCGACACCAGTCATCGATGCCCCACCGGTTGCACCGGCTTCGACACCGACGACACCGCCGCCACTGTCCGGGCCGTCATTACCGAAGTCATCGGCTTGACCCGAACCGTTCTCAGACGTGCCGGCGATAACGTTCCCTTGAATAACTGTGTCCGCAAGAGAGATGATCGCGTCAGTATCACTGACAGCGACCGGTATGTCGTTCTCATCGCCGACGACTTTGATCTGGAATGCATCCATGATGCTGTCGCCATCGCCGTCAACGGCGTTATAGCCGATGTCGATCTTGACCGGATCGTTGATGTCTTGCCCTGCCTGATCGATCTTTCCGAAGTGCGTGTAGGTCACCGCACCTGCATTGGTCACGGCAACTGTGAAAACAACTTCACCGCTAGCAGTCGCAGTGATCGTTGTTGTGCCATCAGGCGCGATGTCATAGCCCGTGAAGAGAACAGCTGCACCATCGGATGTCAGATTGACAATGTTACCGCCGACTTCGCCGGTGATTTGTGGTGTCGCTGTGCCAGCGGCTGTCGGATCTTTCAACTCAAATTTGCCGAAGCCGTCGGATCCAAAATTGATGCGGGGATCAAGGTCAAGTGTGGTTGTGACAGGGTTGAATGTCAGGTCGACAATTCTGACGTTGTCCAGCACGACACTTTCGTTGCTGTTGCCAGAAATGCCAACAAATCGCAATACGTCTGAGCCGTCACCCGATCCACCTTCGATTGTGAACTCAAACTGCCCGTAAGTGTCTTCCGGGGTAGTGGCTTCAATTGTTGAGATCAAGGTGCCACCGAAGAACACCTGCATGACGTTGTCTGG
>JBCDBQ010000135.1:0-13799 GCA_039183375.1 Pseudomonadota bacterium | reverse complement strand
GGTCCTGGCGCGGAAGGCAACACCACCATGCTTCCGGACTTCAACAATCCTGCCATTGTCTCTCGATGGCTCTCACGCACTGGCCGAGCATTTTGAAGATCTGACTCATCAAGGTTGGCGGCTCTTACCAGCCGCAACGCCGTTTCATAAGCAAGGCGAGGATTAGTCTTTATGATCCAATCACCGAGGCTCTGGAAGGCCTCCCAGTCTTGCTCAATCTGCTTCGCCCTCCTCCATTCGCCTAGCGAGGTTGGGCAAAGGCGCATCGCAACGGTCTGCTTAGCGTGTGCTTTGAGTCGATTGATGGCTGGCGCTAACGCGATTGCTACAGCTTCGCCGGCCACTTCAAATGCATCGGACGCGACAATCAAGCGATCGATTTGAGGATCGATGGGTTCAGCACCGAGGATTGCAGCGCCAATGCGTGCCATAATCTCGGCGTCATCGGCGAACCATCCAACGGTATCGAAACTCGGCGCTTGCTGCAATACGCCTGCCAGCGGGAGCCGCCCATGAGTAGGCCTCAAGCCATATAGCCCACAAAAACTCGCTGGGATCCGTACTGAACCACCAGTGTCTGAACCAAGCGCAAAGTCAACGAGACCGCCGGCAACAGCACAGGCTGAACCACTTGATGATCCACCGGGAAACCGGTCGGGTGCGCGGGGATTAACTGGCGTCCCGTAGTGAGCATTGCTTCCCAGAATACCCCGCGTTAGCTCATCGGTAATAGTTTTGCCGACCAGAGCCGCGCCAGCATCGAGCAGCGTCTGAACTACTGGAGCATGGGTTTCTGCCGGATCGTGGGTTCTGGCCCAATCAGGATTGCCACCACCAGTCACAAATCCGGCGACGTCATAAATGTCTTTGGCGGCGAACTTCAATCCCGCAAGAGGACCTTCCGAGGCACCTTCAACTTGAACGGCACTGCCGGGAACAAACGCATTGAAAGGATCGGTAATCAAGGATTCATCGGATGGTTTTGGCACTGACTTTTCCGTTTGGACATGGCTGCGGAGATCTTCAAAATCCAGGAAAGAACAACGCATTTTAGTTTATATTGGCACTACCCTTGACGACTGTGAATACAGAACTCTGCAATGCAAATTCTATTCCGTCTATTCCGAAGCCATTGAGAATGATGCGAGCTTCACGCTCTCGGTTCAATCACTGGCACTTCACGGACTCGTGGCGACTTGTCATTCGGTGGCCAGCCACCGACATGCTACCTCCGTTGCAACAAACGCGAAGGGATAGAGAGCCATGCGAGCAATATTGGCAGCAACATTGATGCTCTTATTCACATCAAGCCTCAGCGTTGCTGAGTCATGCGAAAAGTACAAGTTCGGAAGCCAAGAGTGGTGGCAATGCAAAACCAGCCAATCCAGCGGTCCAAACTGAATCAGGCATCCTGTTCTTGGCGTATACATTTGCCCCGCCAAAGCAGCCCATTTTGGGGAGCTGACACAAATCGGGCAATCGCTAAGCCGCATGGCTTTCGTCCAGACAACCAATTGGTTCAGTTGTCAGGAGGCTCGATCAATTGCGCTCGACTTGTGAACCAACTGAAGTGGTTGTGAGTCCCGTCGGGCGGAAAGAGCTTCGGGCTTCATCGGTGGCGGTGAGCCGGGACCGGTCGCCGTAGGGTGAGATTGCTCAGGTCTTGGCGCGTTGCCGATCTGGATCTCGAGTTCGTCTCTTAGGACACCATGAATATAGTAGGTTGCTTGCGCGTGGCGAATGAGCGGTTCGTCGAGCCTGACGTTACGGCCCATGGCGATCTGCACGATGCGGCGAACACCGGGCACATCCAGATCCGTCTCAGAGACGCCTCCGACATAAGCGTCTGCGCGCATTGAATTGAAGCCGCCGCTCTCGCGTGGGCGTTGCGGTTTGACTGCTGCAAGCATCGAGAGCTTATCAGTCGTCGGTACGTTCGCCAGCATTTCCCGGACGTCGGGGAGGCGCACACGGTCCATTGGTGAGAATGTTGTCTGGGCGCCGAAGATGCCCGTGAAGAATGTCAGCATGTCAATGCCGATAGCAATCGCGATGGCGAAGAGGGCTAATGTATCCATCACTGCCAAGGCCTTCCAGCTTTGATAGAAGCTGTGGGCACTTGCCGTGCTTTCGCGCGCCAAAGTGTTGAGGCGGCCCTGATAGGTGGAGATGGTATCAAATGGCAGGGCTGAGTGTCGCAAACACTGACCGCCGAAATCGATTGCTTGGGCGAAAGACTGTAATGCAATGAGGTGCTTCTGGTTCTTGCATGACGCGGCGAAAGCAAGCTGACCGACAAGCAAGCGATCTATCGGCGCAATCTCATCTTTGAGTGTTCCGGGTTCACATTTCGTGCCATCGGCTGCACTCGGTGATACGCGCCGTAAAGCGGATTGCACGGCAACGCAGGTTGTCACCAGTTCGGACAATGTCTGCGATGATGGATTGAGATCGAACGCACTCAGCCGAATAGACAGGCTGGTTTGCTGTGCGGCAGGATCTGCGTTTGAAACTGATTGGGCTTGAACGGAGTTGGTTCGTCGTGTGCCCTGGTTCCTTGCGTTTGCAAGTTGACGATCAAGACTGGCTAACTTCGACTGCAGTTTGGCAATAGCCATGCCGGTCGATTGATACTTCACTTGCAACGCATCACGTCGGCGTAATGAAGCAAGACTTGAGGCCTGCAGTTCGCGCGCAACTTCGCGTTTTTTGCGGCAGGCTGTGCCACAACCTTCTTTCCCAGTTAGCCCTTCTCCTGTCACGCCCAGCGCTTCACGGACAACGTCGGCCTCTGCTTTGCGGTATGCCGCGTCTCGCTGGCGGTAGTCGTCGGAATGGACGGTAATGTCTTTGGCCAGCTCTGTATGGCTGCGCTGTAGGCTGGCGATGCGCGCGGTGAGGGTAGCCCGTTCTGCTCTGATCACATCGAAGCGGCTTTCAGCCTTCTCGTTCCGTTTCTGACGTCTCGCATTTTCACGTTCGGCTTGATCAATCTCTGCCAGCTGCATCGCGCGCAATTGAGGTGCAAACTGCACTTCAAGAGCGCCTAGTCTTTGAATGTTGTTGCGATACTGCTGCCACGGGGGGGTGTTGCGAACATTGGCTTTTGCCTTCAGGAGCTCGTTGTCGAGTTTGGCTGGAACCTCATTGATAATCCGCGTGACGGCTGTTTGCGCTTCGATGTCGGCAAATGCGCGACGGTAATTCTGATCGGCCGCATTCGAGAAAATACTGTCGAAGGAAAAGAAGACGGAACAGGCCATGGTGGCAAGGAACATCAACATGAAGGCGGCGTTGGTGATCCAGGCTCCTGGTGCCCCCCAATACTTGAAGCGGTCACCGATAATCCATGCCGAGACCAGCATGATACCTTGTATGCCGATGGTCGCGAGCAGGGCCATGGTTGGGAAGTTGTCCCCGACAGTCGTGAAATGCGACATGCCCGTCAGGGTTGTGTAGCCCGAGTATATCGAAAGAGTGATGCCGCAGATCAACAGGATGATCGTGCTCTTATGGGCAGATAACCCAGCAAACAAACCGTGCGCGAAGGCGTGACGGGACATTGTAATCCACCGCATTAACTATACCGCGATCTGGCGCACACCTCTGCGCTGCCCAAAAAATGGTGGCAAACAGGTAGATGCCAGGATCGGTTACCGCTTCTGTGAAGAGCCGACCAAGCGGCTCTGCCCTTCATTCGATGCTACTGCGGATTGGCGGTAGGTAGGCAGCTCTGGCTGGCAAAAAGAGACTGCTGGTTATGCTCTTAATCTTCGTCGACGGCTAAGCTGGAACAAACGCAGGAAACTGCCATGATGCTTTTGCGGCAAGGTTTGGACCAAGCGCAAGAGCGAGTTGCTGCGAAGGACGGCAGTCATGGCAATCAAGACGGGTCGAGGAAACCAGCCGGAGCCGATCAGGCCGAAGGCGACTTAACTAAGGGCATGACTTGTAACCGGTCCGGCGGTGGATGGGATCCTTCCACCCCAGGAAATCGGCCAACAAGTGGTGTATGTAGATGAGGCAGTTCATTGAGCGACGGCCGATTTGGTCGCTGATCATCTTGGTGGCAGTCATACTGTTTGTATGGCTGATCGTTGCGCCATGGCCGGATGGGCTCAAGGCCGTTCTCGGACGTAAAAAGGTTTTTCTGAGCGCGCTGCTGAACGGCATTACGCTCGGTGGCCTCTACTTCCTTGTGGCCTCCGGTTTCACATTGATCTTCGGATTAATGCGCAATGTTAATCTGGCCCACGGTTCGCTCTATCTGTTGGGTGGCTACGTCGGTTATGAAATCGCGAACTGGACCGGAATTTGGCTTCTTAGCTTTGCCGTTGCTTTTCTGGCGACCGCGATAATCGGAATAGCCCTGCAGTTCTTTGTCTTCCGTCGCATGGAAGGAGAAGACTTGCGCCAAACGCTTGTGACGATCGGCATCTCGATCTTTGTCGCCGATCTCATGCTGTGGATTTGGGGCGGTGATTTCTATCAGATCGAGACGCCGGATTGGTTGTTCGGTGCAGTGAAGACCCCCTTTGTTACAGCCGTGCGCAGCTCTGGCGAAGCCGTTTATCTCAAGTATCCGCTGGTGCGCCTGGTCATTCTGCTGGCCTCAGTCGTCATTGGTATACTGATGTGGCTTGCACTAACGCGCACCCGGATCGGTATGATGATCAGGGCCGGTGTGGATGATCGAGAGATGCTGGCGGCAAGCGGTGTTCGCGTGCAACGCATTTTCCTTCTCGTATTTGCGTTTGGTGCTGGTCTCGCAGGGCTCGCTGGCGTTGTCGGTGGAACCTTTCAATCCCTGGCGCCAGGGGAAGATATCCGCTTCCTGCTCGCCTCACTGGTGGTTGTTATTGTTGGCGGTATGGGGTCAATCCCTGGTGCCGCCCTTGGCGCGCTACTGATTGGCCTGGCTGAACAATTTGGGTCGGTCTACATGCCGACCTACGCCGTCGTACTGACGTTCCTCATCATGGTCGTCGTGCTTGCCTTTCGTCCGCAAGGCTTGTTGGGGAGAGGCTAGGCAGTGGCAGCGATTGATGACAAGCCAGCCATGCAACAGACCGGTCGCAGCACCGGCCTGTTCAGCCAGCTCGACCGAGTGCATCCAATCACTTGGCTGGTTGTGGTGTTTTTGTTGTTTGTTCCAGCTTTCACAAACGACTTTGTCCAGTTCCAGATCTTTGGCTGGGCATTCATTTTGGGCATGATTTCTCTCAGTCTGATGTTCCTTGCCGGATATGGCGGCATGGTCAGTCTGGTTCAGATGTCCGTTGCTGCGTGTGCCGGCTACATGGTTGCGATCTTCGGCGACAGTGCCGTTAAGGAGATCAGCCTTGGATGGCCATGGTGGGCGGCAGTGCCGATTGCACTACTCATAGCGGTTGGGTTTGGCACGATCTCCGGTGCGCTTTCGGTGCGCACCGAGGGCATTTATACAATCATGATCACGCTGGCCATTGCATCAGCGTTCTTCTATTTCACGCGTCAAAACTACACGATATTCAATGGATTTAGCGGCTTCAATTCTGTCTTGCCGCCGCCGTTGTTTGGTATCGACTGGCGGGCGGCAACGCCCTTCTATTACGTCAGCTTGTTTTTTGCAGCACTCAGTTACTTGATCGTTCTGTATGTTTCAAAGTCACCATTTGGGCTGGCCTTACAAGGCATTCGCGACAATGCTCGACGCATGTCGGCGCTTGGTTACAACGTTACCGCGCATCGCATTGCAGCATATTCCTTTGCCTCATTGATTGCTGCTGTCGCCGGCATTTTGCTGACTTGGCAGAACAGCCAGATCTCACCGGGCACCGCTGGTATCGCGCGTGTCATTGATATCTTGATCATTGCTGTTGTCGGCGGCATCGGGCATCCGATTGGCGCTTTCATTGGCGCATTCATCTACGTGCTGCTGCGAACCTTCGCATTGGACATTCTGGTTGGCCTGGGCCTGGATGGGCAGCGCTTCCAACTGCTGATCGGGATTGGCTTTCTTCTCATCGTTTTCTTCTCACCGGACGGCGTCATCGGATTGTGGCGGCGCTGGAAGGATCGTTTGTTCGGTCCGCGTCGAGAGGAGAGACCCTGATGGCGACAGTTGCAGGCCGTCTTGCGGTCGCGAGTACAGCCAACGCACTTGAGCTGCGCGGTGTCAGCCGTCATTTCGGTGAACTCGTGGCAATCGACGACGTGACGATCAGCGTGAAGCCGGGCGAACGGAGGGCTATTCTCGGTTCAAACGGTGCTGGAAAAACAACACTCTTCAATGCGATTACTGGGGACTTTCCGCCAACGTCCGGAACTATCCGTTTCTTCGGCGAAGACATTACGACATTTCCGCCGCAGGAACGCATTCGCCGTGGCTTGCGCCGGACGTACCAGATCTCGCTGTTGTTTGCGGGGCTGTCGGTCGTTGACAATGTTTACCTAGCCTGCCGTGGTGTTTCGCGTGGTCGCTTCTCATTGATCCGTCCAACGCGCAACGACGCACTGATGCAATCTGCTGAAGATCTTGTTGATGCGGTCCACTTGAGTGATGCCAAGGACCAGTTGGTGGCAGAGCTCAGCCATGGGCAACAACGCCAGCTCGAGATTGCTTTGGCGTTTGCCGGCGCACCGCGCTTCATACTTTTTGACGAGCCGGCGGCCGGTCTTTCTCCGACAGAACGTTCGGAGCTGGTTGAAATTCTGCAGTCATTACCCGATCACGTTGGCTACATCATTATCGAGCATGACATGGATGTTGCGCTTCGTGTCGTTTCCAGCGTGACCATGATGCACAATGGCCGTGTCTTTAAGGAAGGCAAGCCTGAGGAAATCGAGTCCGATCCCGAGGTCCAGGAACTTTATCTGGGGGACGGCCATGGTTGATCGTTCACGCGGCGCGCGCATTTCATCAGACCCTAGTCTGCAGATCCGCGGGCTTAATGTTTTTTACGGACAGAGCCATGCCTTGCAAGGTGTTGATCTGACGTTGGACAGTGGAGTCCTCGCCGTTGTTGGACGTAACGGCATGGGTAAGACAACGACATGTCAAGCTATCATGGGGCTGGTGCCGGCCAGCAGCGGGTCGATCACTTTTGAAGGTGAGCAACTGGTCGGGCGATCGCCGAGTGACATAGCCCGCCTCGGTATTGGTTACGTTCCGCAAGGGCGAAGGCTCTGGCCATCCCTCACTGTTGATGAGCATTTGCGGCTCGGTGAAACAAACGGACGTCGTGCCTGGAACCGCGAACGCATCTACCACACTTTTCCCCGGCTGGCTGAACGGCGCAAGAATGGCGGCGGTCAACTATCTGGCGGCGAACAACAGATGCTGGCGATTTCGCGTGCCTTGCTTGCCAACCCAAAACTTCTGGTCATGGACGAACCAACAGAAGGCTTGGCCCCTGTCATTGTTGCGCAGGTTGAGGAAATGTTGATCGAGCTCGCCGATGACGGCGACATGTCGGTTCTCGTCATCGAGCAAAACATTGGCGTGGCGACGGCTGTTTCCGAACACGTTGCGATCATGGTCAATGGCCGTGTCAACCGCATTATGGATGCTGGACGTCTGGCGGCCGATCGAGAATTGCAGCAGCGCCTGCTAGGTGTTGGGCGTCACGGCGAGGGCGATGTAAACGTTGACATTGATCCGCCTGAGGCTGCGGAAGCGCCTGTCCGCCGAAACGGGAGGTCGCGGTCGGCGTTGCGGTCGTCGCGAGCCGCTTACATTTCCAATCCAGTGCTGCCGACGCGCTGGTCGCAGCCTGTTGATGAAGAGTTGACCCGGCAGGACACGGCTATGCCGGCGGCGTCTTACACGAGCGCGCATGCGGAGCTGCATCCGCTGACACTGGATGGTGAGAATGTGGTGCTGGTTGTCGGGACATTCGACACCAAGTCCGCTGAGTTGAAGTTTATTCGCGACGAACTCGCGAGCGCTAAGGTCAAGGTTCGGACAGTTGATGTTTCGACGTCTGGCAAGCCGTCAGGTGCGGATGTGCCACCACATCAAATTGCTGCCTACCACCGCAAAGGGCCAAACGCCGTCTTCGTCAATGATCGTGGAGCTGCCGTCCGTGAAATGACCGTAGCCCTACAGTCTTGGATTGAACGCCAACGCGGGATTGCTGGCATAATCTCTGCCGGCGGAAGTGGAGGAACGGCGCTCGTAACGCCGGCCATGCGGCAGTTACCTGTCGGGCTGCCAAAAATCATGATCTCGACTGTGGCATCCGGCGACGTACGCCAATACGTCGGCCCGTCCGATATCATGATGATGTACTCCGTCACTGACGTTCAAGGGATTAACTCGATATCGCGTCAGGTTCTCGCCAACGGCGCAAACGCACTTGCCGGCATGGTCAAGGTGGCCCGTGAGAGTGACATCAGACAACGGCGACGCGCACGGACAACGACTGATCTACCCGCCATTGGTCTGACGATGTTTGGGGTGACGACACCCTGCGTGCAGCAAATCGTAAAGCAGCTTGAGAGCAGCTTTGACTGCCTCGTCTTCCACGCCACAGGGGTTGGCGGTCAGTCAATGGAAAAGCTCGTCGATTCAAACATGCTGACAGGCGTGATCGATGTGACCACCACGGAAGTCTGTGATTACTTCATGGGAGGTGTCTTCGCTGCGACCGAAGACCGGTTTGGCGCAATCATCCGTAGCGAGATGCCTTATGTCGGAGCCTGTGGCGCCCTCGACATGGTTAACTTTGGTGCTCGCGATACGGTTCCTGAAAATTATCGCCATCGCAATCTTTACGAGCACAATCCGCAAGTGACGCTGATGCGGACGACGGCCGAAGAGAATGACAAAATGGGGCGCTGGATCGGCGAGCGGCTGAACCAGATGAATGGCGATGTCCGCTTTTTCCTGCCGGAAGGTGGTGTCTCAATGATCGATGCGCCTGGTCAACCCTTTCACGACCCTGAAGCGGACGCAGCGTTGTTCCGAGCACTTGAAGAGACGGTCAAACAGAACGCCCGGCGTCAGCTTGTTCGTCTCCCGCATAACGTCAACGACACCGCGTTCAGCGATGCGTTGGTTTCAGCTTTCCGTTCACTCCATGGCGGCCAGACAACGCGCCGTCGCATAACGAGGTAACAGATGCCATTGATCGAACGCAAAGTCCTGCTCGAGAAATTCCAGGCCATGAAGGCTGCGGGTGAGCCAATTGTTGGCGGCGGAGCAGGGACGGGGCTTTCCGCCAAATGCGAGGAAGCAGGCGGCATCGACTTAATCGTTATCTACAACTCAGGTCGTTACCGCATGGCTGGCCGCGGTTCACTCGCCGGTCTTATGGCATACGGCAATGCCAATGACATCGTCATGGAAATGGCGTCTGAAGTCTTGCCTGTTGTGAGCAACACGCCCGTCCTGGCGGGTGTCAATGGTACCGACCCGTTCTGCAATTTTGACAAGTTTCTTGATGACCTGAAAGCCGTTGGTTTTTCCGGAATACAAAACTTCCCAACGGTTGGCCTAATCGACGGGACGTTCCGCGCCAACCTGGAAGAAACCGGGATGTCATTTGCAATGGAGATCGATGTCGTCGCGAAGGCGCACGCCAAAGACATGCTGACAACACCTTATGTTTTCAGCACTGACGATGCAGAGGCCATGGCCAAAGCCGGCGCCGACATTGCGGTTTGTCACTTGGGTCTCACAACAGGTGGATCAATTGGTGCTGAGACGTCATTGAAACTCGATGACTGCCCGGCGTTGGTCGACACCTGGGCGGAAGCCGCGCTCAAGGTGAATAAAGACATCATCGTGCTCGTCCACGGTGGGCCCGTCAGCCAGCCAGAAGATGCCGAGTATGTTCTCGCAAATACTGAAAATTGCCACGGTTTCTACGGCGCCTCCTCAATGGAGCGACTGCCCACGGAAGTGGCACTGACTGAGCAGACCCGAAAGTTCAAGCAAATTCGCGGCAAGTCGTGACCGCGCAACAATGAGACTCAATCGATGATCGCATCGATGTGTGACTTCAGGAGGTAAACGTTATGTCCGGCGAACTCGTTGGCACCATCATTCTCTGGTTGATCGTCGCGGTCATTGCGATTGCGATCTTCGTCTATCTGGTGAACTGGCTCTATCGGCGATCATCCAAGGAAGTCTCGTTCGTTCGCACAGGCTTTATGGGCGAAAAGGTGGTGATTAATGGCGGTGCGTTTGTTCTGCCGTTTGTTCATGAGGTCACGCCGGTCAACATGAACGCGCTCCAGATGGAGGTTGTTCGTGACCGCGAGAATGCGCTGATCACGAAGGATCGCATGCGAGTCGACATGGTTGCGGAATTTTATGTGCGTGTTGCACCGAACCGAGAAGCGGTCTCTGCTGCCGCGGCCACGCTTGGTCGCCGGACCATGGAACAGGAACGGCTGCACGCACTGCTATCCGGTAAGTTCATTGGTGCGCTGCGCTCCGTTGCTGCGAAAATGGACATGATGGAGATGCACGAGCAGCGTACAGAGGTTGTCCGTCAAGTCGAAGAGACCGCCTCCGAAGCGCTGGCACAAAACGGCTTGGAACTGGAGACGGTCGCGATTACTGAACTTGATCAAACCGATCTTGAATTCTTCAATCCGTCGAACAGATTTGATGCCGAGGGCCTGACGCACCTGATCGAGGAGATCGAATCCCGCCGCAAGCTACGCAATGACGTCGAGCAAGATGCCCTGATCAAGATCCGTACGCGCAATCTCGAAGCGGAAAAGCAGACGCTCGACATCGAGCGCGACAGTGAGGTTGCGCGCCTGGAACAGGAACGCGAAATCGCGGTGCGCAAAGCCGAGCAACGCGCTGAGGTAGTTCGAGAGCGCTCGCAACGCGACACCGAAGCGGAACAGGCGGAGATCAAAGCCCGCGAAGAGATCGAGAAGATCCGGATCGCACACGAAGAGACGCTGAACCAGCGCCGCATTGCGTCAGAATTGGTGATCCGGCAGCAGGAAATCCAGCGGGTTCGGGATGTTGAGGCAGCCGAAATCGCGGCACGCGAAGAGACTGAACGAGCACGCTTACAGCAAGAACTTGCCGTTGCGGAATCTCGCATCTCGACTGAGGAAGAAACTCAGCGCCGAGAAATTGAGCGGCAACGGTCTATTGAAGCGGCCGAGATTGCAGCACGCGAGCAGATTGAAGCGGCGCGGATCGCGCAGGAAGCCAAGGTCTCAGCCGAACGCATCCTGAAGGATGAAGAGACGCGCAATAGGGAGATCGCAAGCGCGCAGGCAGTGACTGTCGCCGAGATTGCCTCACAGGATGAAATTGAGCGTGCCCGGTTAGCGAGTGAGTTGCAGATTGAGCGTGACCGCATCACGACAGCCCAGACACGCGAAGTTCTCGAAGTTGACCAACGCAAAGTCATCGAGATTGCTGAGCAACAGCGTGCCATTGAGGTCGCTGTAAAAACAGTTGAGCGAACGGACGCTGACCGAAAAGTGCGCGAGGCGGAAATTCAAAGCGATCAGGAAGTTGAGAAACTTCGTGTCGCCAGAGATCGTGTGTTGGATGAGGCTCGCATTCAGCGCGAACGTGCTCTGGAGTTATTGGAAGTGGCACGGCGTCAGGCGCTTGACGAAGCCGGCATCTCATCGAACGAAGAGATTGAACGCGCGCGCATCGCATCTGAGCGAGGCCTCGACGAAGCGAGGATTGTGAGTGACCGCGAGATTCGCCAGCAGGAAATTGAACGCGAACGGACGGTGGAGTTGGCCAACATCGACCGAGCCATCTCCGTCTATAACAAATCGAAAGAGCGGTTCGCGGCTCAGATCGAGGCTGAAGCCGAACATGCCCGGGCTGCTCAGGCTGAAGAGCAAGTGGCCACGGTTCGCGATTCCGAAGTGGCGAAGCGCCGACGTGCCGTCGAGGTTATGTTGGCCGAGAAAGAACGCGACGAGCGTAAGATCCTGGCTGAAGCCGATCGTATTCGTGCTGAAGTCGAAGCTGAGGCACAGCGTCTCCTGAACGAGGCGGAGAACATTCTCACGGATGAGTCACGCTTCGCAATCTACCGCCGGAAGTTGCTCGACAAGGTTGAAGGCATTGTGCGCGAGAGCGTCAAGCCGATGGAAAAGATTGAAGGTATTAACATTCTGCATGTCGATGGCCTGACAGGCGGCGGTGGTAGTGGCGATGGTCGCAACATGACAGACGAGGTCATCGACTCAGCGCTCCGCTATCGTGTGCAAGCGCCGATGATTGACAGCCTTCTGCGCGATGTCGGTATTGAAGGTGGTAGCCTCGCTAAGAGTGGCGGTCTGATCCGCGAGGCTCGGGATCTCGATAGCATCGCGAAGTCCGCAGAAGCCTCCAAGAAGAAGTCAGACGACGGCGGAAAGGCATAAGTGCGGACATGGCAAAAGTTTATGTCTCGAGCATTATCAATGCACCTGCCGGAGATGTCTGGGAACGGGTTCGCGATTTCAATGCCCTTCCCAACTGGCATCCCCGCATAGCTGAGAGCCGCATAGAAAACGGCGAGCCATCCGACAAGATCGGTTGTGTCCGCAATTTCAAGCTCGCAGGCGGTGAGCAACTGCGTGAACAACTTCTGGGGCTCTCCGACTACGACCTGTTCTGCACGTATGCGATTCTGGATGGACCGATGCCGTTGACCGACTATGTCGCGACACTACGGCTTACTCCCATCACCGATGGTGACCGGACATTTATTGAGTGGTCGGCTGAATTCAACTGTGAACCGGAAAACGAAGCTGACCTGATTAGTGGCATTGGACAGAATGTCTTTCAGGGCGGATTCGATGCACTCAAGGATCACTTCTCCAGGTAGTTGTTGATGATCAAAGTCACCAAGAGCACTGTCGTTGACGCTCCGCTCAGGAAAGTGTGGAACGTACTGCGTGATTTTAATGGTCATGAGCGCTGGCACCCTGCCGTCCGTGAAAGCAGAATTGATGGGCGGGCCGCAAGCGACAAGGTTGGGTGCGTGCGACGCTTCCGGCTAGGTGATGGCTCAGAACTCACCGAGCAGCTTCTTGCCCTGTCTGACCTTGAGCATAGTTTCACCTATTGCCTACTCGAGACGCCGATCCCGCTATTGAACTACATTGCCCACGTCGAGCTTCTACCGGTGACGGATGGTGACCGAACCTATTGGCGCTGGTCGTCAAGCTTCACCGTTCCGAAGGGGCAGGAGCATCGTCTGACCAAGATGGTTGCGGACAATATCTATGGTGCTGGCTTTGCCGCCATTAAAGAACATCTCGCAGGATCAGCACGATGATTGCGGTCACGCCGGCGGCTGGTCGGGATCAGAAAGGACGTCATGGTTGTACCTGTTCGGACATGTGAAAGCCTGCGCGATGCTGCCCAGGTCTTAACGCGCGAAAAGGGTGCGAAGCTGCTTGCCGGCGGCACGCTGCTGATGCGCGATTTGAACGAGGGTGACCAATCTATCCAAGCGTTGGTGACGACCGACGATCGCGCGCTAAAGGATATACGGCCAAGTGGCTCGCGGGTTCAGCTTGGCGCTGGTGTTACGATGGCAGACATCATGCGCAATCGCGACCTCGAGTTCCTGCATCCGGTTGCCCGTGCCATTGGCGGTCCGGCTGTGCGCAATATGGCGACGGTCGGGGGAAACTTGTTTGCGGCAGCACCCTATGGAGACTTTGTCGTTGCGCTACTGGCGTTAGACGCAACAGTTTCCGTACAAAGTGGGTACAGCCCACGTGAGATGCCGCTCGAACAGTTTTTAAGCAGCCCTGAGCGCGCGAATGGAGCCCTCGTCGCCTCCGTTCAGTTGCGGCGTCCGGCGACACCCGAAGCCTTT
>JBCDBQ010000134.1:0-13907 GCA_039183375.1 Pseudomonadota bacterium | reverse complement strand
TTCATTTCCGTTTGCATCCTGGATCACGGTGCCTTCCCGAGCTGGTGCACGGCCTTCAGGCTTAATTCCGACACGCTTGCGCGCTGGTCCATTTGCAATTTCACCTTGAATGCGATCCGCGCCTGGAAAACCGCCACCTTCGCGCCGACGCTTCTGGATAGACCAGGTCAGGCCGGCTTCGACCGGAGACGTGGTTTCATCAATGTCGTGGCCATAAAGACATAGCCCGGCTTCAAGACGCAGGGAGTCACGAGCGCCGAGGCCAATGGCTTCGAGGCGTTCATCGTTCAGGAGCTCATCCCATATGGCAGTGGCATGTTCATTTGGCAGTGGGAGTTCGAAGCCGTCTTCGCCGGTATAGCCGGAGCGGGTTGCGTGGACATCATGACCGGCAATCTTGAGCGGTGCTGTACCCATAAACGGCAGGTTATGGGCTGCCGGGTCATGTTTGGCGATAACATCGATCGCTTGAGGACCCTGTAGCGCCACCAATGTGAGACCGTCGAACGGCATCAACTCGACGTCGCTCGTCAGGCGTGAATTCATATTTGCATAGTCGACATCTTTTCGGGCAGCGTTGACGACCAGATAGAGCCAGCCTGCATGGTCTGGATCAGCTGATCTTGCGACCATGAGGTCGTCGATGATGCCGCCGGCATCATTGGTCAGCTGGGTATACCGCTGACGGCCCGGCTTAAGATTGAGAATGTCTGCGGGTACGAGACCTTCCAATGCAGCTGCAGCAGTTTCGTGCTTGCCATCTGATGCGCGAAGATAGGCAATGCCCATGTGGCTGACATCGAACAGACCAGCCTTTTCGCGCGTCCAGTTGTGCTCTTTGAGGACGCCCAATGGGTATTGGACCGGCATGCTGTAACCGGCAAACGGAACCATTTTCGCGCCAAGCGCGACATGCCGCGCGTGCAGTGGCGTATGTTTAAGTTCCTGATCTTCTGCGACCGCTGAGGTTCCTGCCATGCCGACACCCGTTCACAAAGTTGACCCGCTTGCGTGCCTGTGCACACAAGATCGAGCCCCCTCTGTCGTGGAACCTGAGAGATTTCGGCAGGCTGACGCTCAAGTCTCGTCAGTTGCTTTGACCCCTTCGGTGGATCAACTGCCCGAGTGACAGCCGATCGCTTTCCAGAGTGCCATTTGCTGTGCGGTCCTGGGTGCCTGAGAGTTTCCGGGGCGGTTGCTCCTTCGGCGCCGGTGAGGGTTCGAAGGTGATACTTCGATCTCAGCCGATCTCTCCCGCAAGCGTCAATTGGCGGTGGGCAGAGATTAGTTTGATCGGGCAAGTTGTCAATCGTCGTGTTCAGCGCTCGCGCGATTGTGCAAAGGCTGAGGTGATAAGCCGGGCTCGGATTACCAGGAAATGTCGTTGTTTTGATAATCAACGAACGCTGGTGTTTTCTGGCCCCAGCGCTGTTCCATGACGTCAGCAATCCCAGTCACGCTGGTCATGATGTCCAGCGGCGCGTTGGCGCCACCCATGTCGGTTTGGACGACGCCTGGATGTAGCAAAAGCACGGTAATGTCCGCATCAGAGTGACGGGCGCAGAAACTGAGCACCAGGGAGTTCAGTGCTGCTTTGCTTGCTCGATACAGCTCGGCACGGCCATCATCATTACGTGAGACCGAACCGAGGATTGACGACATGAAGGCAATCATGCCGCCGGGGCTAACTTGATCGAACAGCAGATCTGCGGTGCGCACCGGGCTGATCGCATTGGTGAGAAACTTGTGTGCAATGTCAGCATCGTCGATCTCAGAGACGGTCTTTCCCCAACCGAGCAGAATGCCGGCATTGAGAAACAGCAGATCGAATGACTGGCCGGATAAGCGCCCGGCGAGCGAGCGTTGCTGAGCTTGATCTCTGATGTCGAGGTTTTCTATGTTCAACTTATCAGGGTGTTTTTCCGCGAGGCCGTGTAAGTTGGCGGAGTGCGTTCGCTCTGTCGTTGTGACGTGCCAGCCGCGACGGATATGTTCTTCGACTAGGCCGAAGCCAAGGCCGCGCGATCCCCCAATGATCAGTGCCTTTTTCATGCTGGCTTCTCCGTCACGCTGTACGGAACTCTTCGTTTCGCCGATCAGTGACCAGCATGTGTCCAGCCTTATGCGTGATGCAAAGCGGTGGGCGAGCATTTTCGACAACGCTTTGCGGTGTCACACCACAGGCCCAGAAAAGGCAGACCTCTCCGGGTCTGATGTCCGGCTCGCCGCCATACTCTGGATGGTTAATGTCGGAGATCCCAATTGCTGCCGGATCGCCGAAGTGGATGGGCGCGCCGTGCACAGAAGGATAACGGGACGTAATCTCGATGGCGCGAATGGCATTGGGCACCGTAAAGTTACGCATCGAGACAACCAGTTTGCCGTGGAAACGGCCGGCTTGTTCTGTTTCAACGTTGGTGCGGTAGGTGCAGACTTTCTTGCCTTGTTCGATGTGGCGTATCGGAACGTCATTCTCGAGAAGAGCCCACTCAAACGAGTAAGAACAGCCAATAGCGAACGCTACGAGGTCATCGCGCCAAAGATCGCATATGTCCGTCGGCTCGGCATGCAATTCGCCATTGTGGAATACGCGATAGCGCGGAATGTCTGTGCGGACATCTATGTCGAGCCCCAACTCGGGAAAACGTGGTGAGCCGACTGCGCTCTTTGCCAGTAAAGGGCAGGCCTTGGGGTTTGCCTCGCAGAACGCCTCAAATTCATCAGCCCAATCAGCGGGCAGTATGACAAGATTGGCCTGAACATACCCGTGAGCCATGCTGGCTGTAACGGTTTGATGGCTGCCTGATCGCACAGCTTCGCGCACTGCTGCTGCTGAATCACTGATTGGTCGTTGTTCGGCCAGGGACATGACGGCGCTCCAGTCTCGTTGAGATAAAGCGTAGCCAGTCATTGCCGAGGCGCAAGGGCGCTCAGAGAATAATCCGAGTCTTATCGTCCGAAGTTGCTTCGACTAGCCCCGGCGAGGTCCTGACGGACCACCAAAGCCGCCGCCTGGCGGCGGTGGTCGACGTCCAAATGCACCACCCCCTCCTGGAGGAGGACGATTGCCGAAGCCACCCTGGCCGAGCGGCGGGGGCTTCAGAGGCTGTTGTTCGAAGCCAACGAAAACCTCGTACTCACCTGGGCGTGTGCCTTGTGGAATGTTGAAAGTGACGGTTTTGACCTGAGAGAAGTACCCGATTGGACTTTCCACTGAGACGTCAGCTGCGACGACCATCTTGTCTGCAGCGATTCGTTCTCGCTTGGCGTCGGTCACAAAGACATTCACAGGCAAGGTTACCCGTCCAGCCTGACCTTTCGGGCCGAGTAGCACGCGCCCTGAGAAGCCGTACTTCACCGTTACTCTTCCGGGCTCAATCTGACATTCCCGCGCCGTCCGAGTGATTTCACCGCGATAGATCACAGCTAGGCTGTCGCCGACCTGCCCGTTTGCAAATTGAGTAAGGCTATTGTCGCGCGACCAGACCTGAAAGCGTGGGCAGCCATGGGCGACGTTCACATTCGAAACAGAACCAGTCGCTGTGCCATGGCCTGCTTTTGCGGCCGATAACAATTGCTCTTCGGTGACAGACTGCACGGGGTCAGGCTTGGACTTTCCGAACATTCCACCGCTCAGTCCGGATGTGAGCGATGACATGCCGCACGCTGATAATGTTGCCAGAACAAGTCCAGCTCCTGCCAGATTCAGCCCAAATCTGGTGTAACATTTGAGGTTCTGCGTCACGGCGATCCTTTAATTCCCCGAGTTCAAGCACTTAGTATGACTAACTACCTGGTCCCACAACTCATAAGCCGCGAATCTGTCTTACCACCCTCGACAGGCTAACGCCAACAGCGTAGCACACGACTCAAAGCTGAATGTTTCATTAGAATGAGCCCCAAACATGGCTACAACCACTCTGCTTTCTGACAATTCACAGCAAAATGATCGTCACACGAAAACGCCTCTCAAGATCCATATGGCCGCCCCGCGTGGCTTTTGTGCTGGCGTAGATCGGGCGATTCAGATTGTAGAACTTGCACTCAAGAAGTATGGCGCGCCAGTCTACGTCCGGCACGAAATTGTACATAACCGTTATGTCGTGGACGAGTTGAGGGCAAAGGGTGCGATCTTTGTTGAGGAATTAAGCGAGATTCCAGAAACTGAGGCGCCTGTGATTTTCTCGGCACATGGCGTGCCGAAATCTGTCCCCGAGGAAGCTAAGTCCCGGAACTTTTTCTACCTTGATGCAACGTGTCCTTTGGTTACCAAGGTCCACAGGGAAGCTGATATGCACTATGGCGCCGGGCGTCAGGTGCTCTTGATCGGGCATGCAGGTCACCCCGAAGTGATTGGCACGACCGGTCAGCTGCCAAGTGGCAGCGTCACGCTGATCGAAACACTGGAGGATGCTGAAACGTTCCAGCCTGACGATCCCGAGAAGCTAGCCTATACGACTCAGACGACATTGTCCGTTGATGATACCGCTGAAATTGTTGCCAAGCTGCAGGCTCGATTTCCAAATATCGCAGGTCCGCATAAGCAGGACATTTGTTATGCGACGACCAACCGGCAGGAGGCTATCGCAGCCATTGCCAACAGTTGCGAGCGTGTTCTCGTGGTCGGTGCGCCTAACAGCTCCAACTCGAAACGACTTGTGGAGGTTGCCGAACGCGCCGGTTGCCCGAAGGCTTATCTGGTACAACGGGCAGCCGATATCGATTGGCCTGATCTCGAAGGTATTCGCTCGGTTGGGATAACGGCCGGAGCATCCGCTCCGGAAGTTCTTGTGAACGAAATCGTGGATGCCTTGTCTGAGCGGTTCGAAGTTGAGATCGAAACGGTAACAACTGCCGAAGAGAACATTGCCTTCAATATTCCCCGGGTTTTGCGAGATGTCCGCGATGCAGACGACTGAGAGCTGATTGTGGCAGTCTATACCGAAGTTCCAGACGATGAGATCGAGGCCTTTGCCGAGAGCTACGGCCTCGGCGAAGTGTTGTCATTCAAAGGTATCGCTGAAGGCGTCGAGAACTCGAACTACATCGTGGTGACCTCATCGGGTCAGTACATCCTGACGCTCTATGAGAAACGCGTTTCACCCCAGGACCTACCCTTCTTTCTGGGCTTGATGGAGCACCTTGCGGATGCAAAGTTCATTTGTCCGACACCGATACGCGATCTCGCGGGCCGAAACTTACGGGAGTTGTGTGGGCGCCCGGCAGCTCTGATCTCGTTTCTGCCAGGTCTATCGGTGCGTAAACCACAGCCAAAGCATTGTGAACTGGCTGGCCGTGCGCTTGCCGAACTGCATGAGCGTGGAAAGTCGTTTGAGATCCGACGGAAGAATGCCCTTGGACCAGATGGTTGGCGGCCGCTGTTCGAGCGCTTTGCAGATCAGGCAGATGAGATCTCAACTGGATTGGCGCAGGAGATCAGTCGCGAGCTCGAAACCTTGCTGCCGCAATGGCCAGAACAGTTGCCAGCCGGTGTCATTCATGCCGATCTGTTTCCAGATAACATCTTTTTCCGCGGAGATGATTTCTCAGGTGTTATCGACTTCTATTTCGCCTGCAATGACTTCTTTGCGTACGATCTAGCTGTGTGTCTCAACGCTTGGTGTTTTGAGGCTGACTTTTCGTTCAATATTACCAAGGGGCAGGCACTCTTGCGTGGTTATCAGAGCGTTAGAGCTCTGACCGAGGCTGAGCGACAGGCTCTTCCCTTGTTCGCGAGAGGTTCGGCACTCCGGTTTCTGCTAACGCGGGCTTATGATTGGTTGAATACCGCCCCTGACGCCTTCGTGAAACCACACAATCCGGTCGACTACTTGAGGCGACTACGGTTCCATCAAGCGATCGAGACGGTCAGTGAATACGGCCTTGAGGTGCATGCATGAGTGAGGCATCCAAGCCTGAGGTCACGATCTACACGGATGGTGCGTGCTCAGGTAATCCCGGCCCTGGTGGCTGGGGTGCCATTTTGATGTCCGGTGAGCACCGCAAGGAATTGTGTGGTGGTGAGCGTGAGACAACAAACAACCGCATGGAGTTAATGGCCGCCATCGAGGCGCTTGCTGCACTCAAGCGACCCTCGAATGTCGTGCTGCATACTGACAGCACATATGTGAAGGACGGCATCACAAAGTGGATACACGGTTGGCGTCGGAACGGTTGGCGGACGGCGGCTAAAAAGCCAGTCAAGAACGCAGAGCTTTGGCAGCGTCTCGATGAGGCGACTCAACGGCACGATATTGATTGGCGCTGGGTGAAAGGTCATGCCGGTCATCCTGAAAATGAGCGGGCGGATGAACTGGCCCGAAGCGGTGTTCCTGCGAAGGAATAGAGGCAGATTTGCCGGGATCTGTGTGGTCTCGGGCAGGGTTTCATCAAAACTGCGATGGATTGGTTAGCATCCACGAAAACAATTGCGCCCATGATCCCTTTGCCTAGGGTGCAGGGCGCTTTCTGCGGCAAGTGCAGCCTGATCGAAAAATTCTATTGTACATGGTGGCTCGAACGCGACATTTGCCGTTGATTCTGTGGCGATCGTAACCGCAATGTGACAATCCTGACGGTTACTGTTGTGCTTTAACGGCTACATTTCCTAAGGTGGGGTGTTTGGACGCCCCATTTGCCATCTGATGTGGACGCATTTGGTTGGCGCTATCAACAAGGTGAAGGTCAAAGGGAGGATATCGCGGTTATGCAGCCGAGCGGTATCGCAGAGGAAGCAGCATCCCATGGGATGCGGCCCACCGACATATCCAATCCGCAGTACTTCCATAAGGTCGTAGACTGCCAGTATGCGTGTCCAGCGCATACCCCAGTTCCTGAGTACATAAGGTTGATTGCTCAGGGGAAGTATGCCCAGGCCTACATGCTGAATTGGGAAAGTAATGTGTTTCCCGGCATCCTTGGCCGCGTGTGTGATCGGCCCTGCGAACCCGCCTGCCGACGTGGTCGCGTCGAAGAACAACCGGTCGCAATATGCCGTCTGAAGCGCGTCGCAGCAGACTATAAAGGCGAAGTCGACCAGTTCATGCCGCAGTTTCCGGTGCCCTCCAATGGCAAGAGGGTCGCCCTGCTTGGAGCTGGTCCCGCATCACTCGGCGTTGCACGTGATCTTCTGCCACTTGGTTATCACTGTGTACTGTACGAGAAGGACCCGCAGGGTGGCGGGTTGATGCGTACAAACATCCCGTCTTTCCGCTTGCCGGTTAACGTGCTCGATGAGGAGGTCGACCGGATTGTGAATTTCGGCGTCGAAGCAAAGTTCGGCCAAGAGATTACCAGCCTGAAGGCGATCCTGGACGAAAACTACGATGCCGTTTTTGTTGGTACCGGTGCACCACGTGGCAAGGACCTCAATATTACGGGCCGGCAAGAGGCCGATGCCAGTATTCATATCGGCATCGACTTCCTGACCTCTGTTGCATTCAAGCACACTGAGTCGATCGGCAAGCGCGTTGTCGTTATTGGCGGTGGTAACACTGCGATGGACTGCTGCCGAACCGCGCTGCGCCTTGGTGCGGAAGACGTCAAGGTCACAGTTCGTTCGCCACGCAAGGACATGAAGGCGTCCGATTGGGAGATTGAAGAAGCCGAGATGGAAGGCATTCCGATCTTCGACAACCACAACCCAAAGGAATTTGTTCTTGAGAACGGCAAGCTGGTCGGCGTCAAGTTCGAGTTGATGCGGGCAGAGTATGACGACAATGGCCGCAGAAAGCTCATCGCAACCGGTGAGGAAGTCACCTTCCCTTGCGATGACGTTCTTATGGCTATTGGCCAGGACAACGCATTCCCATGGATCGAGCGCGATATTGGGCTTGAATTCAATGAATGGGATACGCCGGAAGTCGACCGCGTTACGATGATGTCGACACGGCCAGGCGTTTTCTTTGGCGGTGATGCGGCCTGGGGACCCGAGAACATTATCTGGGCGGTGGCCCATGCGCACCAAGCAGCGATCTCAATCGACAAGTATTGCCGTGGTGAAGATCTGAATGACAGGCCTGAGCCGGGTCGAACTCTGGCCAGCCAGAAGATGGGTATTCATGAGTGGTCGTATGACAACGACTATGATGCCCAGGACCGAACGCAAGTACCGCACGCCGATCTTGCACAGTCGTTGCGTGACTTGTCGGTGGAAGTCGAGCTTGGGTTCGATGACAAGCTTGCGGTCCGCGAAGCGGAGCGCTGTCTTAACTGTGATGTGCAAACAGTCTTTGCCGATAACCTCTGCATCGAGTGTGATGCCTGCATGGACATCTGTCCTGTAGATTGCATCAACTTCACGATGAACGATGAGGAAGAGCGGCTTCGTGGTGCCCTCCGCGTGCCAGCAACGAACCCCGATCAGGATCTCTATGTGTCAGGATCCCTGAAGACGGGGCGCGTCATGGTCAAGGATGAGGATATGTGTCTGCACTGCGGGCTCTGTGCCGAACGCTGCCCGACAGGCGCGTGGGATATGCAGAAGTATTTTTATGCCGAGGCCAAGGTTTCAGCAGCGTGCAACGTCCATCATGATGCCTATCTTCGATAACTCACTAACTCATCAATGACGATATACGGGAGATCAGCGGGCCGATGAGTGGCATTAACGACTTTGTCATCAAGTTCGCAACGGTCAACGGCTCAGGTTCGGCCAGTGCCAATGCGATGTTCGCCAAAACCGTGTTCCGGATGGGCATACCGGTTACGCCAAAGAACATTTTTCCATCGAACATTCAGGGTCTACCAACCTGGTACGAAGTGCGGATATCTGAGAAGGGCTATCTTGCCCGGCGTGATGGTATCGACTTCATGGTCGCGATGAACCCGCAGTCTTACTCGGTAGATCTTGAAGAGGTCGTCCCTGGTGGATACCTCATGTTTGATTCATCAATGCCGCGGATCTGGCCGCGCGATGATATCAATATTATCGGCATTCCGATTGCTCAGATGTGCGCGAAGAAGTGGTCTGATCCACGTCAGCGGCAGCTGTTTAAGAACATGGTCTATGTGGGTGCTCTCACGGCGCTTCTGGACATGGACCTTAATGCATTGGAAGGAGTCATTTCCGATCAGTTGCGCGGTAAGGAAAAGCTGGTTGGCGCGAACCTGGAAGCGGTCCAACTGGGTCGCGAATACGCACAGGAACATTTCGATTGCCCTCTGCCAATTCAGGTGCGTACGAGCAATGGCACTGATGGCAAGATCATGGTCTCCGGCAATGATGCGGCCGGCCTCGGTGCACTCTACGCCGGGGCAACGGTTTGTGCTTGGTATCCGATCACACCATCGACATCACTGGCAGAGGCATTCGAGAGCTATTGCAAACGTCTGCGCAAGGACGCTGATGGCAAGAACAACCATGCCATCGTACAGGCCGAGGATGAATTGGCAGCGATCGGTATTGCAATCGGTGCAGGGTGGAATGGCGCACGGGCGTTTACGGCGACATCAGGGCCTGGCATATCGCTGATGAGCGAGTTTCTCGGTCTGGCCTATTTTGCTGAGATACCGGTTGTTCTGTTCAATATTCAACGCGGCGGCCCGTCGACAGGCATGCCAACGCGGACGCAACAATCCGATATCATTTCATGCGCTTATGCTTCCCATGGCGATACGAAGCAGGTTCTGTTGTTCCCCAAGGACCCGAATGAGTGCTTCACGATGGCAGCAGATGCTTTTGACTTAGCCGAGCGGTTACAAACGCCTGTTATGGTCATGAGTGATCTTGATATCGGCATGAATGACTGGATGACCGATGAGTTTGCTTGGGATGACTCCAGGGTTCACGATCGCGGTAAGGTCCTGAACGAAGCTGAATTGGAAGCAGCCGAGTCCTGGGGGCGTTATCAGGATGTGGACGGGGATGGCATCCCTTATCGGACTTTGCCGGGGACCCATCCAACCAAGGGTGCCTACTTCACCCGTGGTACGAGCCACGATGAGAGTGCACGCTACACGGAAGATGGCGTGATCCATGCGCGCGTGCTGGAACGCATTGCACGCAAGATCGATGATGGGGCCGAGATCCTGCCGCAACCGGAAAAAACAGTTGCGAGTGAAAAGTCGAAAATCGGTATTGTCTACTTTGGTGCCAATGCCGCTGCGATACATGAAGGACTGGATCAGCTAACTGAGGATGGGCAGCAGGTCAACACACTCAGAATTCGCGCGTTTCCGTTCAGCAGAGCGGTACGCGAGTTCATTGATGACCATGACCATGTCTTCGTTATGGAGCAGAACCGGGATGCACAGATGCGCTCGTTGTTAATAACGGAACTCGAATGTGCGCCTGAAAAATTGGTTCCGTCACTCAGTTTTGATGGAACACCGATGACGGCTCAGTTTGTGCGCGATGCAGTGAGCAATGGACTTGCAGCAGCGCGCCAGGCGGCAGAATAGCGGAAGGGCAAAGATTATGAGTTACATTCAAAAGCCTATTGCCCAACATCCCAATCTGCCACGTAATCAGATCGGACTGACCCGGCGTGACTACGAAGCGACGATGTCGACGCTTTGCGCGGGCTGCGGGCATGACTCAATTACGGCCGCAATCATCGAAGCCTGTTACCGACTTGATTTGCCGGCGCACAGGATTGCGAAGGTTTCGGGTATTGGTTGTTCGTCAAAATCTCCGACTTACTTTTTGGGTCGCAGCCATGGCTTCAACAGTGTGCACGGTCGGATGCCATCTGTGGCGACAGGGGCCAACCTTGCAAATAAGGACCTGACCTACATTGGCGTCTCCGGTGATGGCGATACGGCATCAATCGGTCTTGGCCAGTTCTGTCATGCCGTCCGTCGACAGCTCAACATGAGCTATATCGTCATGAACAATGGTTGCTATGGTCTGACCAAAGGTCAGTTTTCAGCAACCAATGATAAGTCTTCACCGTCGAAGAAGGGTGAGCCGAACCCGTTTGAAGCGATTGATCTTTGCCAGCTGGCTATACAGCTCGGTGCCGGATTTGTGGCTCGCTCCTTTTCAGGAGATAAAGCTCAACTTGTGCCTCTCATCGAAGCAGCGCTGACCTACAATGGCTTCGCGTTTCTTGATGTGCTTTCGCCGTGTGTCACCTTCAACAATCACACGACCTCGACAAAGGGATACGAGTATATCCGCGACCACTACCAAATGTTGGGACGCCTGGATTTCGTCCCGGAGATGGAAGAGATCTCTGTTGACTACGACGAAGGCGCAACCGTTGACGTCAAGTTGCATGATGGCGGAATGCTGCGGCTGCACAAGCTGAGTGAGAGCCACGATGTGCGCGATGCTGACGATGCTATTATGGCCATTCGCAAGCAGTCAGCGGAAGGGTCCGTAGCAACGGGTCTGCTCTACGTTGATGACAGTGAGCAGGATCTGCACAATGTTATCGCAACTACGGAACGTCCATTGAACGAAGTGCCGATGAGCGAGCTATGCCCTGGATCGAAAGCTCTGGAAGGCATCAACGCTCGATTGCGCTAACTGGTAATAGCTGCATTCTAACGATCTCTGGCAAGGCTGGAGCGAGAAGCATTTATGGTGAGCGAAGTTTCCGGACAGGGTAAAGCACCCGTGTTCGGCCAGCAGACTCGGACGTTGATTGGCGCCTCGCTCGCACATTGGGTTAGCCATATCCACATTCTAACTCTGCCGCCTTTATTCCCGATCCTGAAAGAGCAGTTCGGCGTGAGCTACATCGAGCTCGGCTTTGCCGTGACGCTCTTCGCGGTTGTTTCCGGGATAACTCAGCCCCCGATGGGCTATTCGGTCGATCGCTTCGGCGCGCGGAAGATTTTGATTGCCGGTCTCTGCCTGGGCGGATTTGCATTCATGTTGCTCGGGCTGAACCCGACTTACACAAACATGCTGATCTGTGCCGTTGTGACCGGGCTTGCGAACTCAGTCTATCATCCGGCCGATTACGCGATTCTTTCGTCTTCAATTGAAGAGCGACGGATCGGACGAGCGTTTTCTATTCATACCTGCTCGGGCATGGCCGGGGGCGCGATGGCGCCTGCGATCGGGCTTGGCCTGGCCTTGCAGTTCGACATCAGCGTTGCGTTGATTGTTATGGGGGCCTTTGGTCCGCTGGCTGCTTTGATCATCGTACTCCTGCGCGTGCCGGAAAGTGAAACAGCGCGCGATCGCGCAGCAAAGGCGAATGGCAAGGATGAAAAGCAGGCCAGTGTCCTAACGCCGGCGATTTTGGCTCTGACGGTTTTCTTTATCTTACTCAGTCTGTCCAATGGTGGCGTTTCGACATTTGGTATTGCGGCGCTTCAGAGTGGATACTCGGTGTCACTTGAGGCGGCGTCTTTGACCCTGTCGATTTACCTTGGTGCGCTGTCAATCGGCGTTCTGGTTGGTGGAGTGTTGGCAGACAAGACACGCCATCACGGTTATATCGCTGCCACGTGCTTCGCGATCAATGCCGTTATTTTTGCGACGATCGCTGCGTTGCCGATGGCGACGATGGTGATGATATCAGCCCTCGTCATGGCCGGTTTTCTATCAGGCCTTATATCACCCTCCCGTGATATGCTGGTACGCAAGGCCGCGCCGCCAGGGGCCGCCGGACGGGCCTTTGGCATCGTTTCAACGGGCTTCAATATTGGTGGGATTTGGGGGCCAATGCTGTTTGGCTACATCCTTGACCAGGATATTCCGCGCTGGCTGTTTGGTGCATCGGCCTTCTTCATGGTGTTGACCGTGCTGCTTGCGCTATGGACCGAAAATTGGTCTCCGCGAAAACCTGTGTCCAAACCGAGTTAGAGAAGCCCGCCTGCGAGGAGGCAATGAAATATGTGGTCTAACCCCCGTGTTCCCTTTTGCCTCTCGTCCGATCGTCCGAGGCTTGCGCCACTCGACGGCAAGCCGTTGATTGTCAATGTTGTCATGAACATCGAGTATTGGCCGTTCGATCGGCAGATGCCGCGTGGGATCCTGCCGGCACCGCATGGCCGGCCGGCTGATCCGCCGGATGTGCCGAACTTTGTGTGGGTCGAATACGGCTTGCGATGCGGCATGCCGCGAATTATGGACATGCTGAAAGCGCGAGACATTAAAGCTTCGGCGTTTTTGAATGCGCAAGTTGCCGACGTCTATCCATCATTGGCGGAGGCGGTCGTTGCGGCGGACTGGGAGCTGGTGGGGCATAGCTGGTTCCAGCGCTCGCTGAAGCAGTCAGAAGATGAGGCTGAAGAAATTGAAAGATGTCTGGCCCGGCTTGAGTCACTCGATGGCAAGAAGCCGAGGGCATGGCTGGGTGCCGGAATGGGCGAGACGAATGCAACGCCGGATTTGCTCAAAGCCCATGGCATCGAATTTCTGCATGATTGGTTGCTTGATGACCTGCCTTGCTGGATGAAGACCGACCATGGGCCAATGGTGGCGATGCCTTACACGTTTGAGCTCAACGACGTGGTCAATCACGCCGTTCAGCAAAGCTCATCTGATGAGATGTTGAAGCGGCTCAATGCAACGTTGGCGATCTTTGATCGCGAGATGGTCGAGCAAGGGCAACCGAGGATCATCACGTTCGGACTGCATCCACATATTATCGGCGTTCCACACATCGCTTATCACTTTGAGAAGGCGTTGGATTTGCTGATGGCACGCAGCGACGTGGTCTTCGCGACATCCAGTCAGATTGGTGACTGGTTTGTTGCTGCTGATGGAACCGACGGGGCAGAGGTTATAGGCTAGCGGAGATCTTTTGTTGCCAGGATATCGAGGCCGATTAAGTCTTTACAGCGATGGCCTTCTTAGGGTCGTAGAACGGTTTGGGCACAACTTTGCAATCGCGTTCTCCCGTTGATGAGCTGACGACAGCTTGCGTATCGATTTCAGCGTGTTCCGTCGCCACCATCGCCAAGGCAATATTCTTCTCCAGGCGCGGTGAGTAGATTGCCGATGT
>JBCDBQ010000133.1:0-13920 GCA_039183375.1 Pseudomonadota bacterium | reverse complement strand
TTTCATTTGCGCCTTCATCCCGGAGGTGCCGAGATACATCTCGGCACGCACCCCAGCGCTGCGCAGCTTGTGAACCATGCTCTGATAACGCGCCTGCTCTGTGCGATCCATAACAAGAACAACTACAGGCCCCATCACAGACCCTGCCGATAGGCTGCCCCGAGCCTGCAAGGCAGACAGTAGGCGTGATACACCGAACGAGAAGCCCGTTGCTGGCACTTTTTGCCCGGTGAAACGCGCAACGAGGTCGTCGTACCGACCACCACCGCCAACCGAACCGAAACGCACGACCTGCCCATCTTCATTGGTGATCTCGAACGTCAACTCAGCCTCTAGGACCGGCCCGGTATAGTAATCGAGGCCCCTGACGATTGAAGGATCGATAACAACCCTATCCTCGCCAAAACCTGCTGCCCCCAGAAGCTTGTCCAATTCGACAAGCTCCTCACAGCCCTCGCGGCCGATATCGGTATCTCCAACCAAATCCATCAATGCGCTGTTCGTTGCCGCCCGACTATCTCTTCCGCACTGCAGAAAGCTCATAGCGCGTTCGATAGCATCATCAGCCAAGCCGGCGCCTTCGGTAAAATCGCCGGACTCATCCTTGCGGCCCGGTCCCAATAACAGTCGCACGCCATCAAACCCGAGCCGATCCAACTTATCCAGCGCGCGCAGAACTGTCAGACGCTCAATCGCCTGGTCAGCGCTCTCTGGGTTGATGCCAAGGCCCAGCAGCACACCATCTAGAATTTTGCGATTGTTGACGCGGATCAGATAGTCACCGCGGCCAAATCCTAACCGTTCCATAGTATCAGCAGCTAACATGCAAATTTCAGTGTCTGCTGCGATATTGTCGGTGCCGACAGTATCCGCATCGAATTGCACAAACTGGCGAAAACGTCCTGGACCGGGCTTTTCGTTGCGCCAGACCGGGCCGCTTGTATAGCGGCGGAAGGGCTTGGCCAGAAACTGGTAATGCTCCGCAACATGTCGTGCGAGTGGCGCCGTCATATCGTAGCGCAGCGACATCCACTGCTCGTCCTCGTCTTGCAACGAGAACACGCCTTCATTCGGCCGGTCGGAATCAGGGAGGAATTTGCCCAAGGCGTCTGTATATTCAAACGCTGGTGTCTCGAGTGGCTCAAACCCATACGACTCGTAGACCCCGGCAATCGTGTCCAACATCTGCCGCATGGCCCGCACTTCATCGGCCGCAACATCGCGGAACCCCTTGGGCAGGCGCGCTCCTGGACGCTTTACTTTGTTTTTCTTCGCCATGCTAATTGCTGCATTGATTATAAGGGGAATCTTCGTTTCGACGCGGATCACCGAACGCCACGACGCCTTATAGATCAATGATGCCCACACGCAAAGCCAGACCATTCACGGGCAGAAGGACGCGGGCTTTATGGGCGAGCGGGTGGATGGCCGAACGGCCTGAACCGCTTGACGTAGGGTTCCAGTGCCGCAACGCTCAAGATCTCGCGCTCGGGCCATTTCAGTGCCGTCAATTTTCCCCCAAATACACAACCGGTATCCAGGCAAATGGTGTTGTTGACCCAGTCAGCATCGGCAATTGGGGTATGACCATAGATGATGGCTGCATCGCCGCGATAGTCCAGGGCCCAGTGGTAGCGGATCGGCAATCCAAATTCATCGCGGCCTTCACCGCGGTCGCCATACAGACAGAATGCCCGGATCTTCGAACTTGTTTGGCCTATCATATCCTCTTGAATGCCGGCATGGGCCACAACAAGCCGGCCTTGGTCGAACAGGAGCTGGTAAGACAGCCCATCCAAGAAAGCCGCCACCTCGTCCTTGAAGCCTTTGCTTTCATGCATGAACTGCTCTGCGCTCTTTTCGAGGCCGTGCGTCATCTGAACGCTTCGCCCCTCGAGCCACCGAACAAGTTTCACATCATGGTTACCCTGGACACAGTACGCCTGACCGGCAGCAACCATCGACATGGCAAGCCGTAGGACGGATGGTGTATCAGGCCCGCGATCAACCAAGTCTCCAACAAAAATCAACTTGCGACCCGCCGGCGGCAGCACCTCGATGACGCCCTCAGAACGGGCACCTGCATCAGAAATCCCATATCCAAGGAGCTCTAGAAGTGAGACCAGTTCACCAAAACATCCATGGACGTCACCAATGATGTCAAACGGTCCACTTTCATCACGTTGGTCGATGTCAATTGGCATGGCGGACGAAAAATCGTGGCTCAAGGCTGACTTGTGGGTCTAGTTTTGCGTGATAGCCAGCCGTGTCACTGGGCCATCGAGAAAGAAAGTCGACTAGTAGTCGATGTAGTCTTCGGCGGTCCTGCCTGGCGGAATAGGCACATCATTTACGAAGCCTTTGAGCTGGTCGAGACCAGGCGGCACAGGACCACCATAAGCCCAATCAAGCAACTCAACTGTATGAGCGATCGGAAACTCCATGCCATCAGCCAGATGTGTAATACAGCCAATGTTTCCGGCCGCGACCAAATCGGGACGCGCTGATCGGATGTTCTCGGCCTTTCGCTCCCGTAGCTGACCAGCAATTTCCGGCTGCATAATGTTATAGGTTCCGGCAGAACCACAACAAATATGGCCCTCAGGGACATCGACAACCGTGTAGCCGGCATTTTTGAGAAGGTCTTTGGGTGCATCAATAATGCGTTGACCATGCTGCATCGAACAGGCCGAGTGATAGGCAACCCGGAGCGACGACCATCGCATTGGCGGCCCAAGATCATGCTCGCTCAAGAACTCCGTGATGTCCTTGGTCTTCTCGACGATCTGTTGCGCTTTCTCGGCATAGTCCGGAAGATCACGCAGCATATACGCGTAGTCCTTGACAGTGGTCCCGCAACCCGACGCATTGATAATTATTGCATCTATCGAGCCACGCTGCATCGACTTCCACCAAGCATCAACGTTGCGCTTGGCAAACTCGAGAGCCTGATGCTCTTTGCCCATATGATGCACAATCGCTCCGCAGCATCCAGCACCGGCAGACACCTCGACATCAACACCTCGACGGGCCAGCAGCCGGATCGTCGCGTCATTAATCTCGGGCCGCAAAACCTGTTGTGCGCAGCCCGCCAAAAGCAACACCTTCGCCTGACGTTTCAGCTTGGTCTCAGCCGTACCCGGGCCATCGAACTTGCCGCTGCGCTGTAGTCCTATCGGCGCCATCTCAACCATTGCGGCCAATTGCTTAAAGCCGAGGGAGCGCATAGTCCCGACGAACGGGCGCCCCAATGGCGCCAAGCGCAATGCCCACCCGAACCGCTTTGGGTACGGAATCACAGCCGCCAGGAGCGTCCTGACCAGTCGCTCGCGCCAAGACCGCGTACCAGTCTCGTGCATATAGGCCCGCGCGTGATCGACGAGGTGCATGTAGTCGACGCCGCCCGGGCAAGTCGTCATACACGACAGGCACGACAAGCATCGATCAACATGATGCTGGACCGTAGAGGAAGCTGCCTTCCCGCTTTCAAACATGTCCTTCATGAGGTAGATCCGCCCGCGCGGACTATCTCGCTCATCACCCAGCAAGACATATGTCGAGCAGGTCGCCGTGCAAAGACCGCAGTGAACGCACCTGCGCAGGATGCGGTCCACTTCCGACAACCGTGGATCCTCTAACTGCTTGGCCGAAAAATTAGTTTGCATTGCCCTGCCTGCTGCCAACTAGTTCTGTTCATACGCTGGCGACGAATTAGACGTTTGTGTACATGCGCCCGCTGTTGAGTATCCCTGCAGGATCAAAAACCTGTTTGAGCCCTCGGGTAATGCGCTCGGTTCCATGATCCATCGGATGAAAAACTTCAATGGAGCTACGCACTTCAGGCGCCGCCCTGACAAGGGTGGCATGGCCACCGTAAGTCGCGAGCACACGGCGGATATCTGTTGAACCGGCATCCGCAGATTGAGGCACCGAAAGCCAAATCAAACCACCGGACCAATCGAAGTACGCATCCGCAGACATGTAGCTTTGGATGCCCGCAACCACTTCGGCGCCCCCCTTCGGAAGCGTCGAAATCCGCCAGACCGGCCGATCGGAATTCTGCAGAAACGACAGCTGTTGAAGCTCAGACCAAAACGCCCGCGAGACATCATCTCCAGCAACGTGGATTTCACCGTAGAGTTTCAAGTGTTCCTTCAGCTTGTCGATACGGCGCGGTAGAAATCTCGCAAAATTCTCAAGTCGGATTGCGGTTACGGAATTGCCAGCTGCGCGAAACTCTTCGTTCCAAAGCTGCGAAACAACATTGGCTTCGAGGTGCACAGCACCACTGACTTCGTAAGGCGTATTCATCGCACTACAAAGCGCTTCAACCGCAATTTCGTTCGACAATCCCACAATGACGAGTGTCGCGGTCTCTTCCGCCCTGGGCAGCACCTTGAAGGTTACTTCAGTCAGAGCTGCCAATGTTCCCCAGCTACCACAAACAAGACGCGCCAGATCGTAACCCGTAACGTTCTTCAGAACGCGACCGCCAGACTGAAAGATATCACCTGTACCGGAGACGGCCTTAACCCCAAGCAAATGATCACGCGCTGCACCCGCCGAGATACGCCGACTTCCCGCAATGTCCGTTGAAATGACACCACCAATCGTCGACAGCCCTGCCTCCATTCCGAGCATGGGCCCCAAATCAACCGGCTCGAACGCCAACATCTGTCCGCGCTGCAACAGCTCATGTTCGATGTCGACCAGCAATGTTCCGGCCTCAGCCGACATCACCAGTTCGGTTGGTTCATACATTCGGATGCCGCGAAAGACGTGGGTCACGACCAATGTTCGGTCGATCCCAGAACGGCCGGCGTTGCGCTTTGAACCGCCACCAAGAATCTCGACAGGTGATTGCGTTTCGGTCGCTTCACGCAGAAACCGGGCAAGCTCCCAGTCCGCAGCCGGCCTCATGACAGAATTCAAAGCAGCACTCCTGCTCGAGAGAGCGATTGTTTACCGGGCGAACCCTCGGGACGCACTAGGCCACGTCCGCAAGATCAACTGGTGCATCCAAAGGAAAGACTTTGCCGGGATTGAGAAGCCAGTTCGGATCCATAAGGGTCTTGATACGCATTTGCAGCGCGAGATCAACATCTGAAAACTGAATGCGCATTAAGTCCCGTTTCTCTATTCCAACGCCGTGCTCACCCGTCAGGCATCCACCAACCTCGACACAGGCCGTCAAGATTTCAGCACCAGCTTCTTCGGCTCTAAGTGATTCAGCCGGATCATTAGCGTTATAGAGGATAAGTGGATGCAAGTTACCATCGCCAGCGTGGAATATGTTCGCGACTTTCAAGCCGTGAGAACTGCAAATTTCTGAAATACGCGCCAACACGACAGGAAGCTGCCCAAGCGGTATCGTACCATCCATGCAGTAGTATTCAGAAATACGACCAATGGCTCCGAATGCCGACTTTCGTCCTCGCCAGATCCGCGCGCTTTGTTCAGGGCTTTCACTGATCATCACAGTGGAAGGGTTATACTGCTGTGCAATCGATTTGATCTGGTCGAGCAACGCTTCAATTTCCGAGTTGTCTCCTTCGACCTCGATGATCAAAAGCGCTTCAACATCGCGGGGATAGCCGGCTTTGGCGAAGTCCTCGCAAACATGGATGGCTGGCTTGTCCATATATTCAATTGCAACCGGGACGATGCCCGCACCAATGATTGCGGCAACGCAGGCGCCGGCATCCTGGCTGGATTGGAACCCAACCATCATAGGACGGGCATCTTCTGCGGCTCGCAGGATCCGCACAGTCGCTTCCGTGACAATGCCAAATTGCCCTTCCGAACCAATGACGAGGCCGAGCAGATCAAAACCGGGTGAGTCGAGATACGGTCCGCCTAGTTCAACGACTTCCCCGTCAATCATGACCATCTTAAGCCCGAGAATATTGTTCAAAGTCACGCCGTACTTGAGGCAGTGTGCTCCACCCGAGTTCATCGCGATGTTGCCTGCCAACGTACAAGCGAGTTGGCTTGACGGGTCTGGGGCGTAGAAAAACTTCTCAGATTTTACGACGTCAGAGATACCGAGATTAGTTATTCCCGATTGAACCCGCATGAACCTATTGTCAAAGTCTACCTCCAAGACTTGCTTCATCTTAGAGACGCAAACCACGAGTCCGTCTTCGGAAGGTAGCGCCCCCCCACATAGTGACGTGCCTGCGCCGCGAGGGAACACCTTGATCTTATTGGCGTGGCAATACCGCAACACCTTCACGACATCTGCCGTGCTTTCCGGCAACACAACCCCTAGAGGGACTTTTGTGTAGGCGGTTAAAGCGTCTGTCTCATAAGCGCGGCGACCATCATCGTCGGAAACGACAGCTTCGCGTCCAATCAGACCAACGAGATCCCGAATGATCGCGTCTTTCTGCTCTATTGTAGTATTATCTGGACTTGGCAGCTCAATGGACACGTTGTTTGCCTCTTCAACTCTATCGTTTCTCGTTCGATTTCTGGCACTCTGAGCGGTCGAATTCACGATCCAAAAACGCCCATATTCAACGATTTACAGACACTGTTATGCAAAACACCGGATTGCAGGTCACATATTCGCCAAGCCAACCCATATTTCACAGATAGAAGAAAGACCTGCATCATCTGCAAGGGAATAGTCGAGGAGGTAGCCCAGCGTGACCGCAATTAGTGACTTGGATATTTTCGCACGCGTTGCACGAACCGGCAACATGTCTGCTGCGGGTCGCGAGATGGGCTTATCTCCAGCCGTGGTGTCAAAGCGCGTCAGCCTCCTCGAAGAACGATTGGGTGCCCGCCTGTTTCAGCGAACAACCCGGCATTTGACCCTCACCGAAACCGGTGAAGGCTATTTCAAACGTGTGGTCGACATCCTCAGCCTTGTTGAAGAGGCCGAGGACTTCGTTTCGCGCCGGAATACAACACCGCGCGGTCAGTTGAAGATTACTGCCCCAACATGTTTTAGCCGTCTTCACATCGCCCCCTATCTGGCAGACTTCGTCGCCAAGTACCCGGAGATCGATCTCGACTTCCAGATCACCGACAACATGATCGACATCATTCGCGATGGCTATGACCTGGCCATCAGAATTGGCGAGCTAGAAGACTCTTCACTCGTCGCCAAGAAACTCGCTCCAGAGTCACGAGTGATGTGCGCAACCCCAGGATATCTCAAGTCCCACGGTTATCCGCAAAGCCTTGCTGAGCTCGAAGGCCACAATTGCTTGTCAGCAGGAGCCCAAGACATCTGGCGACTGCAAGGTCCCGATGGTCAACACCAATTACGCCTCACGGGCAACATCAGATCAAACTCGGCAGAGTTCACGAGACAAGCCATTTTGTCGGGTCTGGGCATTGGACTGCGCTCGACATGGGATATTGGCCCCGAGCTGAACTCCGGTGAACTGGAAGTGGTTCTCCCTCAGTATAGCGGCTCAAACAACATCGCCATCTATGCGGTCTATCCCAGCCGGGAATTCATGCCGTCGAAAGTCAACGTGTTCATCGATTTCCTGGCCGAACTTTACGGTTCAGAACCATACTGGGAAAAAGAACTCGATTTGGCGAAACTGCAAAGCCGCCAATCAGACGCGGCGTAGCAATTCCCTATCTAGGAACCCAATCAGCTCCGTGAGCCCATCATCCCAGCAAACTGCTGCGCAGTTTCTGCAGCACCAACCACATGCTGGCGCCATCACGGTCGGCAAGAGCAATCAGCTGCAAGGTGGCGACGACCGTTGCGATCGGAAAAGCAATGCGCTGTGCGCCGATGACAAAGTATCTGAGAGGATTAATCGCCCGAAGGAGCGCGCTATCTTTCAGAATAGTTAGTCCGATCATGAGCGCCACGGCTGCATACGTCATGATGAACATTCGGTCGGATAATGTCGCCTGATCAGAATCGACCTTTGGCAAAGCAAGGTAAAGCGCGATCGAGGAAAGCAAGGCGGTAACCTGGATGGCAACCGTGGAGTCGAACCGCGCCGGCGGCAGATAAACCGAGAAGTAAGTTACCAGCAGAATAAAACCGAGCGGCACGACCACCCGAATGTAATAGTCAATTGAGATCCGTTGCGCGACCCACGTCTGATTGAACTTATGAATGGGAACCAGGTGGCGCGCCGTCCCGTTTGCCGCAATTGTCGAAATGAAGTCCTGCTGCGAACCGACGTACTCATCACGCAGACGCCAACCGTCAACATCCCCAACGCTTCTGCGCAAATCCTGCGCCAACGGCTGAATGTAAATCGGTCGAGCAACCTTCCGCGCCTGGAAGGAAACAGAAAGTCGCTGCGTATCAAACGGATAGGTTTCTAGTTCAGGATTGAACTGGAAAGTGCCCGACACCTTGTAGACCCGAACATTCTCAGGAAACTTGGATCCTTGCCCGCCATCGTGGATGACATCACTCGTAATGAGACGCTTGTCACCAATCGGCGATCGCTCCGCATTGGTAAAGTCAATCGTGTCGATCGAAACCAGTTCGTCTCGGCTTTTCAGTGACAAGTAGAAGTCTGCATCAAAGCGGCGTTCGTTGGAGTCGATACCCGACAATCGGATCAAGTCTATCGAGATATCCACGACCGGGCTCTTAACCAATTCGCCATTCACTCGCCGATACTGATTGGGCGCCAAGGCAGCGATACGTGTATCGGAGAGTGTCGTCGTCACCAGGATATCGCTGGCTGCCGCCCGGCGGTTTGTGAAAGTCCAGTCCTGCCAAAGACCC
Source organism: Pseudomonadota bacterium (assembly GCA_039183375.1). GTDB lineage: Bacteria > Pseudomonadota > Alphaproteobacteria > Rhizobiales > Hyphomicrobiaceae > Tectiglobus. The sequence goes on along the minus strand of JBCDBQ010000133.1, from coordinate 5,198 downwards.
TGATAAACTTTCTTACCCTCGACATACTCTCGAAGGTCCGCAGAGATGCGTGCGCGCAGTTTATTGATATCTAGATCTGCCGGCGCAGCCAAGGCTCGGGTTGCCATTAAATGAAGCATGTCGCGGAACTGCATGCCCCGCCCAACAGCTCTGCGGTTGGAGGCATCAAAGATCTTGCGCGCCGGCCCAACCTTGGTTTTCTGGCAGCGACCGCCATCGGCCCACCCTTCGCGAAACTCAAGATTGGGCGTATCATTGAAGATCCAGCCATCGCTTCCGGATTTCCAAATGCGTTGCCGCAATCGTTCATTGTAGACGTAGGGAACACCGTCTCGACCAAGCTGAAAAAACCGCAGGCCCTTCGGCAGTTTGCCCGAACGGCGGATGATGGTCGAGCTGCGTCCATAGAGAACAAATATCGGGATCTTTGCACCGGCAGCCGTCAGTTTCTTGAGTACCTCAGCGCCCGGGCCACTATGGATGGCCAGGATCACAACATCAGCATTGGCCGTCAGAATGTCCTGAACAACAGGATCAACGGCTTCAGGTTCTATCGCGTAGTGCTTGACTGCGACGCGCCTGTCGACAACCAACGCCGGCTCGCTGTCACTGTTGGCAAGGCCGTTGCCGAGTGACGCGCTATAGAGATCACCATCGATCCCAACGAAAGCTGGTCGCGAAAAGCCGTTATCCTTCAAGAAAGCACGGACGACGTCGAGCTCATCATCAACCGCGCTCGCCATCGAAAATACATTGGGGTGCGGCTCGTAAATTTGGCCGAGCGAGATATCCGTTACGATCGGTAAATTGCTATCAGAGATTTGCTGCCCCAGCAGGTCAAAAACAAAGTGGCCGCGAGTCGAACTTCCGATACCAACGAATCCCAGCATCGTTGGATCTTCGAGCGCCGACTTCAGGAACTCCAGCGTCTTGCTCTTCACTTCAAAGTCATCAAACAGTTTCAGCTCTATCTGTCGGCCGTGAATACCGCCGGCAGCGTTGAGTTCCGCAATCTCTTGCGCAGAGAACGCTTTGATGGCTTTGACGAGACCAGGGTTGTAGCAACGATCAGAATCTGAACTGACGAGCACCCCAAACTTATAGGGTGGCAGAGACGTCTCACTCGCTGTTTGCGCCAGTGTCCTCGTGGCAATGCAATAGACAAAAACAGCAAATGCAAAGATTAGAATTGCGAACTGCGTGCCCCGACCGATCGAGAAAAATGATTGCGCCGATGGCATTTCAACTCCCACGCCGGTGCGTGCCCTGCAGGGCTACTCAATATTCAGCTTCTGCTTGACGATGGCATTCACGGCTTGCGGATTGGCTTTGCCACCTGTGGCCTTCATAACCTGCCCCACGAACCAACCGACAAGCTTTGGGTTGTCAGCTACTTTTTCGACCTGCGCCGGATTATCGACAATCACTTGATCGACTGCAGCTTCAATTGCGCCAGTATCCGTCACCTGCTTCATACCGCGCTGTTCAACAATGTCTGCAGGATCACCGCCCTCAGACCAAACGATCTCGAAAAGGTCTTTGGCGATCTTACCCGATATCGTGTTGTTCTGAATCAGATCGAGAATGTTGCCAAGTTGATCAGCAGAAACCGGCGATTGCTCAATCTCGAGGCCTTCTTTATTGAGCCTTCCGAACACATCGTTGATCACCCAGTTGGCAGCCAACTTGCCGTCACGTCCGTTCGCCACGGCCTCAAAGTAATCCGCACTCTCACGCTCAGACGTCAGCACTTCGGCATCGTAGTGTGTCAAACCGAAGTCACTTATGAGCCGCTCTAGTTTCTGGTCTGGAAGCTCGGGCAACTCACTCTTTAGCTGCTCGACATAATCCTGCGTGAATTCCAAGGGCAGCAGATCGGGATCAGGAAAGTAACGGTAGTCGTGAGCCTCTTCCTTGGAGCGCATGGACCGCGTTTCACCGTTATTCGGGTCGAACAGGCGAGTCTCTTGATCGATCTCGCCACCATCTTCGATGATATCAATTTGCCGATGCGCCTCGGTTTCAATCGCCTGGCCAATGAATCGAATAGAGTTGACATTCTTTATCTCACACCGCGTACCAAGCTCGCCCCCGGGTTTGCGGACGGAAACGTTAACGTCTGCACGAAGATTGCCCTTTTCCATATCTCCGTCGCAGGTGCCGAGGTATCGCATGATTGTGCGCAGCTTTGAGACGTAGGCCTGGGCCTCTTTGGCCGATCGCAAGTCCGGCTTTGACACGATCTCCATTAGCGCAACGCCTGACCGATTGAGATCAACGTAAGAGTAGTCAGGATGCATATCGTGGATTGACTTGCCGGCGTCCTGCTCAAGATGAAGACGCTCGATGCCTATCGTCTTAGTCTCGCCCTCAACGTCGATCTCGACCTGTCCTTCGCCAACAATTGGCTGCTGATACTGCGAAATCTGATAGCCCTGCGGCAGGTCTGGATAGAAATAATTCTTCCGATCGAAGACGGAGCGGGTATTGATCTGCGCATTCAAACCATGCCCGGTGCGAATTGCTTGGGCAACGCATTCCCGATTGATGACGGGCAACATACCCGGCATGGCAGCATCCACGAGCGAAACATGACTATTCGGCTCGCCACCGAAAGCAGTAGCTGCCCCCGAAAACAACTTTGCGTTAGAATTCACCTGCGCATGCACTTCCAGGCCGATGATCACTTCCCAATCACCGGTCGCACCGGAAATCAGGTTTGGATTTCCTTCAGTGGACGCTTTCGCATTCATATCGCTATTCTCTGACTAAACTCGGGCCTGAAACGTGGATTGTCGCAACGTATCTCTGCGCCACCTGCTTATCAAAGCGGCAAAAGCCCCGCAATTGTCCAGCTGCCTTGAAGAATTTGACGACGGGACCAACATATTCTTCGAGATCTGGTTTGCATTCCGGTCCCGATGAGGCAGTGGAGACACATCTGCACCGGATTTGTCAGCGTATTTGTAACGATCCTTCTCCATACTGGTGAAATGCGTTAATCCAGGCAACCAGAGAGTGCGCAGAGCGCAAGGGTGGGGCATGAAGCCAAACATGAGAGCAGTTGCAGTCGCTGGTGCAATAATGCTGGCGTCGGCGAGCGTTGCGGTCGCTGGTGGTAATTATGGTGGTTCGTCGCTAACCTGGAAAGGTGGCGGCTTTGTTTCCGTGAGCCCGAAGTATGAAGGCTCGAACGAGTACAAAGTCGTCGGTGCGCCGTTCGTTTTCCCAAGCTTCAGCTCGGCCAAAAACATACTCGATGTGCGCGGCATCGATGATATTCGCTTGAAACTGCTGAACAATCGCTGGCTAGTGGCGGGTCCCCTGGCAGGCTACCAGTTCGGCCGCGATGAAGACGATGGCGACAGACTAATAGGTCTCGGCGACGTTGACGGCGGAGTAGTTGTCGGTGGATTTGCCGGTATCAAGCTTATGCCTTCACTGATCTTCGGTCTGTCCTACCACCACACGGTCTCAGGCGACGTTGATGGCGGACAGCTGCGCTTTGGGCTGGAATATGAGCAGCCGCTAAGCAACAGAGTGACGTTTCTCGGCAAAGCAGGTGCAACATACGCCGATGACGATTACATGGGCGCCTACTTTGGTGTCAGCAATGCTCAATCCAATGCATCCGCCGCAGGCCTAGGTGTTTTTGAGGCGTCATCCGGCATCAAAGACGTCTATGTGGACGCAGGCGTGAAGTACAAGATGAACGAGCGCTGGTCGCTCAAGCTGAATGGTCGCTACTCCCGTCTCGTTGGGGACGCAGCGGACAGTCCTGTGATTGAAACCGAGGATCAATTCTCTGGTTCAGCCAACATCACCTACAAATTCAGCAGATAAAGTGAGCTTCTCAGCTCTCCGAGCGAGTTGAAACGAACTGAAGTTCTCGAAGCCGGATCAATCAAAATTGGTCCGGCCTTTTTATTGGGCTTCAACTTTGACAAAAACGATCAAGATCAAGCCAAACTAAAGTCCCGGAACCAATACCCTCAGACCGGACGTTGGCAGAAAATGACTAGCGTTGAAACTTGCTGACAGGTAATCCGGCTTTGATCCAGCCCTTATCCTTACGGGTTCCAAACATTCCGCCAAGCACATTAATAACGTTCTTAAACCCGGCGCGCTGAAGTGCGCTCTGTAAGCGCAAGGAACGTACGCCCGTAGCGCAAATCAAGGCCACCGGCTTGGACGTATCACCACCTGCTGCCTTCTTCAGCGCCGCCAAAAATCGATCGCCTTGCTGGTACATCGTGATGAGTTGCCCGCTTTCCGGAACGCCTGACTGGGCCCATTCCTTCGGTGCCCGGATGTCAACCAGAACAAGGTCGCCACTTTGAGCACGATTGTGAGCCTCTACGACGGAGATATCCGAACTTCCTGCCGCTGCTGCAATCGCTGAACCAATCAACAGCGACATCAGTGTTGCAAGACAAAGAACCAGTTTACGGACGTGCAAGGCCATCTCTCCAGGCGAAACCCATTTAGGATAGTGAAGCCTGGAATGTCGTATGGAAGACGTTGAATTGAAACTCAAATCTAGTTGAAGCGCCTCGGCACGTCAGCTTATCTGGTGGATTTGCCGGCACGTTGCTTGAAAACGTACACTACGCCGCCAATCAGCATGCCATACACAAAGCTGAACAGGAATAATCCAGCATCACTCCCGAACGGTCGCGGTGCCAATAGACCGACCGTTGTCGCAAGCCATACGGCTGCAGCACCTGCAAAAGCCGATGCAAAGCCGACAACAACAAGCTTCTGCCACTGATCGGACTTCTGCCCCATATAGATGGCCACCCCGATAACGACGGGGTTGAGCACAGCCATTCCGAGTAAAGTCAGTGGATCAAAATTCGGATCGAATAGCGCCATTCGGCCACCCTTGGATCTCAAAACCCGCCAAGCGGGTAATTGGCATCACCGCCAAGCTCTTTTTTGAGCTTCTCTTCTTCGTATTGAATGAACCAGCCGATCATTTGCCGCCACAGCGCTTCGCAGAGATCTGCCGGCACACCGACTGCATCAGCTTTGGCCCGCACACGGTCGACAACTTGTTGATTTCGCCAAGGAACATTCGCGGCTGCATTCTCCTGCAACTTGATCTGCCAAGCCCGCTCAACATAACCAAAACGTTCACCGATCAGCTCGACGAGTGCCGTATCCAACCTGTCAATCTCGGCCCGGACATCATCCAT
>JBCDBQ010000132.1:0-13984 GCA_039183375.1 Pseudomonadota bacterium | reverse complement strand
GTAACACTTGCCGGCCCGCCTGCCTTAAGCCGAGGAGATGGCAATAAGGCAAAGCGGAGTGCTGCAGATGACATTTGGAATCGGTCCAATGACAGCCCGCGTGACGGCGCTGGGACCAATGGCGTCGAGCGGCACAACCACTTCACGCATTCCGCGCATGACGCCCAAAAAAGTGGCGCCCAGACCCGATGTTGCCGCTAAGCCCAGCCCAACGACACCTGGCACGACACCTGACACGACACCTGGCCCGACACCTGGATCGCAGTCCCGAACGACAGCTCCGCGGCGCAACTCCGGACTACGATCACAGGGTCTTGTTTGGCTTTTGGCCATACTGGTTTCGGTCGTGTTCTGGTCTGCGAGTTCGCCGGCCTGGAGCCTACAGGTGGACTGCAGTGGCGAGGTATCCTACGGCTACGGAGAAGAAAAGCTACAACGCGACAACGTCGTCATTTATTCAACGAATGGCCAGCCCAACGGGTGTGATCACAACATAACAACCGACATTTTTTTTCAGCAAACATTCTCCGGCACACGCTCGAACAACCACGTCAGCGATCAAACCAGTGTCGCCACTTCCATGCTCGTCCGCATGTCCGGCGGCAATAGCGGCTACGAGCTGAACCAATTCGCTATCATGGTCGCAAAAGCCGATCGCAGCGGCTGGGACACCATCACCTTAAGCAACGCCAGCTGTCAGAAATCAGATGGAACCTTTGCGACCCTCACGCTATCGCCCAACCGCAAGGCTGTGCTTGTCGAGATGGAACGTATTGAAGATCCAGCTCGAATACCTCTGTTGGCTCTGAGTGACTTCTACCAACCCTCCGCAGATGATGTGACTTGCGCACTATCCATTACGACGGACACCGGCGCCACGCTCACCGACGTCACGCTGCGTCGGACAGATCTTTACTTCTTACAAGGCTCGTACCCGGTAGTCAGAGGTCAGCACATCTTCGAAGGCGGCATCTGGTCATCTTCAAGTAGTGCGACATCGACACCACCATCCGTAGAAGATCCCGACCCTTCCTATCTTATCCGTGAGTTTCTAGCCACGCGCAGCAAGCACATGCTCGCCGCGTCACCAGGAACCGACCGCGCCCATGCCCGGCTGCGGGAATCTTGTATGCATCGCGAAGAGCAAGAAGGCCTCTCCACCAACTCCGACCAAGCCACCATCGTTGAACAAGAACGTGCATGTCCCGAAGAGCCAGGTACGGGGGCCGGATTGACTGGGTCGAGTTCCGTAGGCGGAAGTTTGAGAGGAGCAAGCCCTGGCAATCATACGGCGAGTGCAGCCGTCACCCCGCAACAACGGGGCGCTGATCAGGCCGGACCGCAAACAGGCGGCTTGGCGCGCGCCTTGAACCTCACAGGCGAAGGAACCGGCGATCGCGGCACCGTCACTTTCGCGACAAGTCTGCGGCAGATGCGCGAGGCCGCAGTGGCACAAGCCAAAGCGAAACAAGGCGGCGCCGCCTACGCCGGCAGCTCAAGTGCCCAGGCGCTCGCCCAACGCCCTTTTGGTTGGGATCTGTGGGTCGAAGGTAAATATCTCTACTACGAGACCGAGCGGCCAGACGGCGATTACGACGGCAATTTCGGCTTGCTGTCGGGTGGAGTCGACTATGTGTTCTCACCATCGCTACTGGCCGGTGTCATGTTGCAGTTCGACAAGCTCGATATGGCCGTCGGCAGCAATGGCGCCACCGTTGACGGCATTGGCTGGATGGCCGGTCCCTACTTCAGCGCACGTGTGACCAACAAAGTATTTCTCGATGCGCGCGCCCTCTGGGGCACCTCGTCCAACGACATCAATCCGCTCGGAACCTACACCGATCAGTTTGGCACCGATCGCCAGCTCTATGCCGCCAAGCTATCCGGCACGTGGACAGCCGCAAACGGCTTCAGTGTTACGCCAGACACCGAATTGGCCTACTTCCGGGAACATCAGACCAGCTACGTTGACAGCAATGGCGACGTGATTGACAGTCAGTCGTTTCACATCGGTCGACTAACGTTCGGCGGCAAGATCGAGCGCACCTGGGCCTACTCGGCAGACGAGGTGGTGCGGCCCTACATCGGGCTGCATGGCATTTGGGACTTCGCCAAGTCAGATCAAACGACAATCAGCGGGAACACCATATCAACGAAGGACATCTACGGCAGAGTCGAGGTCGGCTTGACCGCCAGCCGTTCTGACGGCACCAGCCTCCAGTTTGGCGTCACCTACGAAGGTATTGGTGACACCGCCTATGATTCGATTGAAGCCAAAACGCGCCTAACATTTCCACTGCAAAGATAGAGGGGAACCGTACCTCCGTCCGTGCGCCTCGCGCCGGCGGCCCCGCACGGCCACCGGGCATACGAGCGGCCGGGAGTTGAGCAGGCGATACAGTTGGAGGCAAGGACATCTCGATGATGAACTTTTCCGTGACGGGAGAATGGCCGCCGCAATCCTGATCATTGCGTTCGCCAAAGCATTCTCGCTGAGCAAGCCGCAGTGCATTTCCATGCCATTGATTTGTACTGCGCATGCACATGGACATTCCAGCCGATCCATCGCAAAACTGACCGTGAAGATTACGCATTGCCACGGTCAGGATCGCCTTGATGTCCCTTTATCCACCACCAACCGAAATGCTCGCCGAGATCTGGACGACGATCCCTGATGAGTTCCGCCGCACCGGCGCTGTTCCGGATTGGGCCTTGGGCAACAAGCAGGGCGAGCCCACCGACTGCTTCCTGGAAGGTCCAAGCTTTGATCGCGACGGCAACCTTTACGTCACCGATATTCCCTTCGGCCGCGTCTTCCGGATATCGCCCGACGGCAACTGGACGTTGGTTACCGAGTATGACGGCTGGCCGAACGGCCTCAAACTGCACAAAGACGGCCGCATATTCATAACGGACTATAAGCGCGGGATCATGCAGCTCGATCCCGCAAGTGGTGCAGTCACACCGGTTCTCACCAACCGCCGCAGCGAAAGCTTCCGCGGCACCAACGATCTCGTATTCGACTCCAACGGCATCATGTACTTCACCGATCAGGGCCAGACCGGGATGCACGATCCAACCGGCCGGGTCTACCGCTACAATCTCGAAACCGAAGCGCTCGATCTTCTCATCACCAATGCGCCGAGCCCGAACGGCATCGTGCTCAGCCCTGACGAGAAAACACTCTACGTGGCCGTCACCCGCGGCAACGGCGTCTGGCGCGTCCCGCTCCTCAAAGACGGCGGCACCACCAAGGTCAGCATCTTCGTCAACCTGGCCGGCGGCGTCAGTGGCGCCGATGGCATGGCCGTCGACGAAGACGGGCGCCTGTTTGTCTGCGACGCCGGCAACGGCTGCGCCTGGGTTTTCACCAAGTGGGGCGAACCGGTCTATCGCGTCCGCTCACAAGGCGGCGGACGGTCGACGACCAACATCGCCTTCGGCGGACCGGGTCGCCGCGATGTCTTCATCACGGAGTCGGATACCGGTAACATCCTGCGCACCACCATGGACGTCGCCGGCGAAACGATGTTCGGCTTGATGTGACAGATCCCGGTCGCAACCGATAGAGCGAGGGAAGCAAGCCAGTGGATGTGATCCTTGTCGTCGATATGCAGGTCGGCTTGCGCGAAGGCGCCCCCAAGCATGAATTGGCGCGCGTCATCGCACGGATCAACGCGCTGACGGATCATGTTCGCAAGGCGGCCGGACAGGTGATCTGGATCCGGCACTGTGGCGGCCCGGGCGATCACTTTGAGCCTGGCACTGCCGGCTGGGAGTTTCTTCCGGAGCTTTGCCATGACGATGCAGATCGTATCGTTGAGAAGACGCTCAATGATCCGTTCGCCGGCACCGGATTGAATGATGAATTGCGCACATCCAACCCAGAGCGTGTCATCATATGCGGCTGGGCAACCGACTTCTGCGTCGACGCCACCGTGCGATCATGCGTCAGTAACAATTATCATGTCGTCGTCGCCAACGATGCCCATACGCTCAACGATCGCCCCAACCTCACGGCGGCAGCGGTTATCGACTATCACAACTGGCTCTGGACCGAGTTGCTGACACATAGATCCATTCGCGTCATGCCAACCGCCGACATTATTAGCGAAGCAATGCTGGAACCCGGCCTCAGTTAGACTGACCCCAAGGCCGCAACCGCGGCCCGGCGCGCTGCGCCGCGCCCGCGCAGGCCCATCCCGGACTTGTCCGGGATGGAACAGCCGTGAGCGCAATCACACCATAGCCTTTCAAGTTTGGCTTGGACCATCCCGCTCCCCTTCCGACCGCCCATACGATCCTAGCCTTGGGTGGTCGGGCGGGGGAGCGGACCGGCGATGTAATTCCGGCAGAGCCGGATATGATCTAAGGAGAGATCGGGTTGCGGGCGTCGGCCATGATCTTGCCGCCAATGCCGATGAAGCACACACCGGCCGCCCGCTCGATCCAGTGGCGCGCATTATCAAAGCGTTTCATCACCGGTGTCGACGACATGAACAGGCTCACGACCGAATACCAGATCATCGAACTGGCAAAGACGATCGCGATGATCACAGCCATCAGCCAAACCGGCGTGGCATCGGTCACTGCTGTTGCGAAGACACTGGCGAATAGAACAATCGCCTTTGGATTGGTCAGCGTCACCAGAAAACCGAACAGCAATGGATTGCCCTCAGAGGATGGATCACCCTCTTTGATCTCCAAGGTCTCCGGCTTCGCCAACAGCAACTTGACGCCGAGATAAGCGAGGTAGGCACCGCCCGCCACGCGGACCGTCCATGTCAGCCATTGGTATTCAACGAGCACAGCAGCAAGCCCAACCAGACTGAGCGTCGCGTACATCAACAAGCTGATCGAGACACCCAGCGTGGTCATCAACCCGGCGCGCGCACCACGGCTCATCGACGAGCGCACCACCGCCACGAAGTCCGGCCCCGGCAGCATCAACGCCGGAATGAAAATTGCGAAGATCGTGACGAGGGTAAGGAGTGGATCCATGGTGGGTCCTGGTTTCAAGATGACGGCAAACAACTGTCTCGAGCGAGCACTGACAATAGCACTTAAGAGACAGGTTTTTGCAAGCCCACCGCCACCTGTCGCAATTGAGAGGTGGACGAACTCTGCGCCGTTGCCCGCAGCGCCGGCTCGGACGTTCGCAATCTCTATCTCGGTCAGGCCGCCACTGAGGCCAGGATCAAAAACCTCAGCACCAGCGGTGAACTCGCCAAGTTCAAGATGCTGCATTTCGCAACCCATGGCGCACTGGCCGGTGAACTCTCCAGCGACGCCGAGCCGGGCCTCACCATATGACACCACCGGGCAAAGCAACCGCAAAAGATGATAGCTATCTTTCCGCCTCGGAAGTGGCTCGTCTGAAACTTGACGCGGACTGGGTGATTTTGTCTGCCTGCAATACCGCCGGCGGCGAAACCCAAAACGCCGAAGCGCTCTCCGGTCTCGCCAAAACCTTCTTCTATGCCGGCGCGCGCTCACTGTTGGTGTCGCATTGGTACGTCGACAGTCACGCGACCGTTGACCTCATCACCACCGCGTTCCGCGCACTCCGCGACACGCCCGAGATTGGTCGCGCCAAGGCAATGCAGTTCGCGATGTTCTCGCTACTCACCAAAGGACAGCGCGAGTGGCACCCGGCCTATTGGGCACCGTTCGTCGTAGTGGGGGAGGGTGCCGGTTAGGGCCACAAAAGTCCGGTCGGCGAACGCGCGTGCACCGCACAATGCGCAGTTCGCTTGTCGGGCCGTCAAATCTGCAGATGATTGCAGTTCATTGTACAAACAGCCGCGATCAGCTCACGACGTCAAGATCCGCCGCTGTTCATGAACATCATGAGCGCCAAGGTTGCGATCATCACGGCGACCACAACGATACCGGTAATGATTTCGCTGCCGCCTTTCTTCTCTTCGACGGCTTCCGCCTTCTCGCGCAGCTTTGCATGCTCACGCTGGATCATCATGGCCGCGCCGGCGAGGGCCTCGGGATTATCTCCAAGCTGGTCATTCATTGCGAAACTCCTCACACCGGCAAACGCCACGTAATACTTAACGACTTCAGAGACTTAAAGAACAGCTGGATGCTGCCCTACCAGGTCCCGGTATTCTCCATAGAGGCCCAAGGCTCCTGCTTGGCCTGTGACTCGCCCTTCTGCAACAGCTCAAAAGAGATGCCATCAGGCGACTTTACGAAGGCCATCCGACCATCACGTGGCGGGCGGTTGATCGTTACACCATTATCCATCAGCTTCTGGCAAGTTGCGTAGATGTCATCAACTTCGTAGGCCAAATGTCCGAAGTTACGACCACCATCATATTCTTCAGGATCCCAGTTGTATGTCAACTCCAACAGAGGTGCTTTGGAAGTAGTTCCACTCTCTTTATCTTCGCCAGCTGCCAGGAATATTAGTGTGAAGCGTCCGCCTTCATGATCTACTCGGCGAACTTCTTCCATACCCATTTTATTACAATAGAAATCGAGGCTCTCATCAATGTTTCGAACCCGGACCATAGTGTGCAGATATCGCATACGACCTCCCAATACTCACGCTTAAGAATAGAGATAAGCCGGCATCCCAGTTGGAGCAAGCTTCGCTAACAAAAATGCGCGATGCCCTGGCCATTGATCTCACCGATTGAGGTTGGCTATCCCCAACACAGAGCAGCCCGGATGACTATGATCCCTCATCCATGGTAGGCTTCAGACTAACGACTTGCATTTACATGCTATTTTCCTCCGGGCACATTCTCTACACGCTGAGCGGGAATCACTGGGTGCCATCTTTGCGTCATAAATCAGTCCCGAAACCGTCATAAAAGAAGCCTTTGGAGGGGCATTTTCGAAACTTTACACAAAAGATTACAGCCCACGTAAAATTACTTTTTAATCAATAAAATCAAAGCTGAAATTGAGATTAGATAATGTTGAAGAGTAATTCACACGAGCCCCAATTCGCCACATTTCGAAAAAAGGGGACTAGCCCAATCTGCCGGCGATGTTATGGTCCGGTTGTTCGCAACTGTCGGTGATTCGTCCTAGGGCATTGGGGCAGACATCACACAGGGTCGTCAGTTGAGACTGTAGGGACCAGCGCCCGCAAGGCGTTGGTGTGTTGTGAAATCGTAACCATATGTTCGCGGGGTACGACTATGGGGGATTCCAATCCTACTTCTGAGCTGCCGCAGGATCTTCCTCAACAGTATGAGGAAATCGGCGGATTGCCAGAAGGCGCGACGCTCGACGTATTCGAAGTCGCGGGATCCATTAAGTGGTTTGATGCAAGTAAAGGGTTCGGCTTTATTGTGCCTGACAATGGTTTGGGCGATATTCTGCTTCACATTACTTGTCTGAGAGCCGGTGGATATCAGACAGCTTACGAAGGGGCACGTGTACACTGCCAAGTGCTACGCCGGCCCAAGGGATTGCAGGCGTTCGCCATTCTGAGCATGGACGAAAGCACCGCTATCCACCCATCACAATTGCCGCAGCGCACTCACGTGGTTGTGCAGGCGGAAAGTGATTGGGAACGTGCTATGGTGAAGTGGTTCAACCGAATTCGTGGATTTGGATTCCTGACCCGTGGTGAAGGCACTCCCGACATTTTTGTACACATGGAAACACTCCGACGCTTTGGTTTCACTGAATTGCGTCCGGGCCAGGTGGTCCAGGTGCGTTGGGGACATGGCTATAAAGGCTGTATGGCGGCTGAATTGCGACCTGACGGTCCACCGTCCGGACTGCCGGCGCAACACTAAGCGCATAAACTTGCAAAAACCGCCTAATTCTGGTGCAAACAGGCCTGTCCTCTGGACGGGCCTGTTTTTAGTTTGGATCTTGGCAACCACTTTGACGATGCACGTTGGACATGCCGCGCAACAAAAGCGCGTCGAAACCCTGACGATCGTGTCGAGTGGCAAAAGTCACCGGTTCAAAATTGAAGTCGCCGAGACCGAGCAACAGAAATCACTGGGCCTGATGTTTCGTAAGTCGCTAGACGCTGGCTCCGGCATGCTCTTTCCCTATCGCCAGCCGCAAGAGTTAACGATGTGGATGCGAAACACCTATATCCCACTCGATATGGTCTTCATAAAATCAGACGGCACTGTGCATCGTATCGCCGAAAATACTGAACCATTTAGTGAAGAGATCGTGGCCTCGAAAGGCAGTGTTTCCGCTGTCTTGGAATTGGCCGGTGGCGTCACGCGGAAGCTCGGAATTAAGGCCGGTGACAAAGTCGTTCACCGCCATTTCTCACCCGACTAGCGGCAAATTCACTCGCGAACACTGTACAGCTTAAAAGCTAAATCTTGGCGTTAGACGCTCATGAATTGGCTGAATGCATACAACAGGACTTGACCCGGAGCATAATGTTAGGCATTGAGGCGCTTCGAAGATTTCGGGGTATAGCTCAGCCTGGTAGAGCACCTGCTTTGGGAGCAGGGGGTCCGGTGTTCGAATCACCGTGCCCCGACCATACTGTCTTCGAGTGTTGTGACTGCCGGCCGCTTGGCCATAACAAGCAGTTTTAACAAGAGCACATGGCCTCAATCATGACCGCAAGGATATACCAACCCTCCAAGACAGCGATGCAGTCTGGAAAGGGTCGGACGAAAAGCTGGGTTCTGGAGCATGAACCAGAGACGGCTCGTGAAATTGACCCTCTGATGGGCTGGACTTCTTCGTCTGATACCCGTCAACAGGTCAAGCTGTCGTTCGACACCAAAGAAGAGGCCATCGCTTACGCAGAACGCAACGGCATGCCCTATACGGTGCAGGAACCGAAACAGCGATCGGTCATCAAGAAATCCTACGCCGACAACTTCAAGTACGGTCGCATCGGTTCGTGGACACACTGAATATGGCATGGTGTAGCCGTGTGGCTCCATGTAAGCCTTCGAGCGAACACATCCATTTGTATCAACGATCTCCAGGTCTCCATAGCTCAGCTGAATAGAGCTGGCGACTTCTAAGCGTTAGCTCTGCCTTGGAAAGGCGAACGTTTAGATCAACTTACATTTTGACATGGTCGTGCGAACCGCGTTACGAACCGTGTCGTCCGCGCCCGTAGCTCAGCTGGATAGAGCAGGCGACTTCTAATCGTCAGGTCGGGAGTTCGAATCTTCCCGGGCGCGCCAAAACAATGATTTAATGAGTATTCTCGACATACCATCAAAAGCCCGCTGAGAAGAAGTGCTCGCGAATTAACTGTTTTGAATCTGGATTAGTCGCGGCGTGAAGACCCGACGATCAAACTCAACAGTCTTCCGCCTCCTTACCAGCCACGACGGGCTCACACCCATGGAGTTTGCAAGCCGGTTACTACAGGACCGCGCACAGAACAGACCTAACCTATGAGTGAAGGCACGTTCGTCGGCACTTAGTCGGCAAATCCAACAAATGTTGTGGTTTGTTCAACGCTCTTGCGTTCCGAGACCACTGAGTTGGCCGGAAAACTCTCATCAGGCCAGCCAAGAGCAATAGCTTTCATAATGACTTGATCATCAGCTATGCCCGCGTGTTCGCGCACTACCGGCGACTGCATGATACCCTGACTATTGATGACTGCGCCAAGGCCGCGTGACCAAGCAGCGTTCACAAGAGCGGTTGTGACCGCACCGCAATCGAAGGCGGTGTCGTCGCTGTCAGCCAATTCGCGATCATAAGTGACAATCACACAAACAGGCGCGTCAAACTGACGAAATCCGCGCAAGACCCAATCGTGACGCGCATCCTTATCTTCACGGGCTATACCCATGGCCGAGAACAATTGCTTCGCAACACCAATCTGTCTTTCGCGATGCTTGCCGTCAAAAGGTTGGCCAGTTCGGAACTCTCGCGAATGCGGAACGCCAGCCAAGTTGCGCTCCGTATTGCCGGCGCGAATTCGGTCAAGCGGCTTGCCAGAAACAACATAAAAATTCCAAGGTTGGGTGTTCATCGAAGACGGCGCGCGCATGGCAAGCTTCAGGACTTCTTCGATCAGTTCTTTGGGCACCGGCTCCGGTCGGTAGCCCCGAATACTTCGGCGGCCAAGGACAACTTCATCAAACTGCACGTTCTTCCCTCAAGGCTATTGACCATTTCAATCCCACAAGGATCGCATCATCTTGCACACTCAAGTTATAACGCAGAGAGCAACAGCCGGAAATGGCCACTTGCCAGAGCCGCGTTCTTGAACAGAACCAACACCAGTGAAGCGTTAGCTCAGCATCCACGTTGTCAGTAAAGACAAACTGTCTCCAAGCGGTCCACAGCTCCAGTACCGTGTTGCGAACCGTCAGCAGCAAACCCGCTCCATCATTGTAGGGTCCTCCGCACATACTCTGCGTGTTCGCTTATTTTAGTCGCAGCGGGGATAGCTGGCGAAATACCAGTTCACTTGCGGACTGTTGCCTGCTGCAAGAACGAAACCATAAGCGAGTGAACCGAATGACGTGGGAGAGTAGCTAAATTCAAAAGCTGCGCGGGAACGCATGACAACTCTATCACCGCGATTTTGTCAGCTTGGTCAACGCTCTACAATGCAAACTTCGAATTGCTGACAATCCCACAATCGATGATTCTGCATGAACGCGTCATGAACGCGATGCGTGCCTCAATGAACCTTATGCCCCGGAACGAGCCCATTGCTTCTCGGCGCGTATAGCAAGGTAGGTACTGAGTAGAGCAGCCAGCGATGCCATCATGGTCAGCAGAAAAGATATCGTGTAGGCACCTGTCACACCCAGAACGACAATGAAGCCAAGCGGGCCGAACAACACACCTCCGAATACAATAAACATGCAGGCCCCGGTTACCTTGCCAACCGCGTCTGGCGGAGACAGGCGTGCGACTTCACTGGCATACACACCATTCCAACTCATGCCCACGAACCCAAACGCAAAACAAAGAGCAAAGACCGCTTGCTTCGACCACGCCTGCGATAGCTGACTAGTGAGCACTGCGCACACACACGCAATTGCGCAAATGACAAAAATTACAACGAGGCCACTTCTAAACTTGTCAGCGATCCATCCCCAAAACAGACGCCCAAACACACTCGCAATTTGTACAGCGGATAGGCCAATGCCTGCATCTATCAAACTGTAGTCCAGGTCTTGTACGAGCATTGTCACGGTGTAAGTGGTCAGAGTGGTCTGAACAGCACTTAAACAAAGTCCTGTGACTGCAACCCACCAGACCGGCGCCAATTGCCAAACCATGTGCAGGTCAGCTAGCGGATTGCGAATGAGGCTTGCCGAACGGCTCCGTTTGGCATCCCAGACGTGCCGCAACGGCTGCATGAGAACTGCCAACAGGAGTGCGACCGCACAAGTTGTCAGCATGCTAGCCTGCCAGCCGTAGGTGATTGCAATCGCTGGCGCAATCAGTCCGGCTGCAAAGCCACCGATTGGTACACCTGTGAAACGCACAGAGAAGATGAAATTACGGTTGGACGACGTGACGATCATCGTCAAGATTTTAGATGCTGCCGGAGTGATCAGGCCATAGGCACATCCTAAAATGACCGAACCTAAGAAGATGGCAGCCAAGCTTCCCGTCATGATCACAAGATGCGAGAGCGCAAAGACACATAGGGCAATTTGTGAAGTTCGCCATGCGCCAAACCTGGCAAGTAGTCCTTCGGCCGCCAAGCTGCTGGCCATGGCAAAGACGTACAGAACCAAAACGGGATAAGCGATGAGCGCAGGGTCCAGGCGCAAGTCATTTCCCACTGCGGGGGCGATTGCAGGCAGCCAAAACCCGGCTATTGCGCCGGTTGCTTGCACCAGTATCAGAAATAACAGAACAAGGATCGTAGAACCAAGCGACAAGCTAGATCGCTTTGACATAGTGAACTTTCTGGAAGGGCAACGGAGAATTTCATCCTATAGCATGCCAGAACTTCCAACGATCAATGAGTGATAAATCATACGCATCTTTGAATTTCGCCCAAGTCATTCGGAGGTGACAGCGGACTTCAACTAGGCCTCGCAAAACTTAGCATCTGGGCCAATTAATGCTCCTCCACGACACGACAGACAATCCGAACATTCGAGAGATGCGGTCCATCGGGGCAGGGAGGAGCCCCACGCCAGCTCGGAGCTAACGCTCCCGCAGTTGGACCACACGAGCACGTTGCGCCTCGACAGATCACAAACAAGCTGAACGCCTCAACCTTCTGGCACTCAAGTTTCTGAACGCAGTCTCCGAGCGTGGATTTGGTCTAGCACTACCTTCTACAGAAGCCGTTCGAAGCCCAAACCATCTAGGACGTTGCCAGGGCTTCGGCGACGACCTTTGCTGCAGCCGCACTGCCGCTTCCACCAGTCGGCGCACCGAGAGCGGCAAGCGCCGCTTCGACGGTTGCAATCGTACCAAGCACAGTCGGTGGATTGAGATGTCCCATGTGGCCGATACGGAAGGAACTCTCCGCCAAATCGCCCAAACCGATACCCAAAGTTAAGCCGGCATCTCGCTCGCACTTCACACGCAAATGCTCGCCATTGATCGATCCTGTCAGAACAGTCGTTGTTGAGTTCGATCTATGCCGAGGATCAATCACATTAAACTCAAGACCGCCTGGCGTGGACCAGGCATCAACGGCGGCCCGGACAGCATTGGCGAAAATGGAATGTCGGCGCCAGATATTCTCGAGCCCTTCTTCCTTGATCATGTCAATGGCTTCACGCATCGCATAGATGTGCTGGATCGGAGCCGTGCCGCAGTAACGCAGATAGTGTGCCGTTTCGGAAAGGCGTGCTGTCCAATCCCAATAGGGCGTGCGCATATCAGCACTTTCATGGGCGGCTATCGCCTTATCGCTGGCCCACACAAGACCGAGACCGGGCGGCACCATCAGGCCCTTCTGACTGCCACCAACGGTAATGTCGATGCCCCAGTCATCCATCAAGTATTCGACACAACCCAGTGAGGCGATGCAGTCGACCATATAGAGCGCAGGATGGCCTGCAGCATCAATCGCCTTGCGGATCGCTGCAATGTCATTCCAAACGCCTGACGCCGTGTCGACCTGCACGACAAGGATGGCCTTTATCTCGTGAGCAGTATCAGCCTTTAGGCGCTCTTCAACGGCAGCAGGATCAACAGGACAACGGTCTGGTGCGTAGAGGACTTCGACATCGGCTCCCAGCACCTTGCCTTGTTCACCCCAGCCAATTGCAAACCGGCCAGACTCCAGAACAAGAATCTTGTCGCCACGGTTCAACGTATTCGTGAGAGCCATCTCCCAAGCACCGTGGCCATTCGAAATCGCCATGAACGCCTTGCCTGACGCTCTGGCTAACGCCGGTAGGTCCTCAAACACACTCAGGCTGACATCAACGATCTCGCCTTCGTAGATGTTCGGCATCGATCGGTGCATGGCGCTGAGGACACGATCTGGAATAATCGAGGGTCCAGGCATCGACGTAATTGGGCGACCGCGGTTGAGGTTCATGATCTATCTCCGCATGCAAATCTGCTGGAATGTCGTTGTTGACCTCCATCAAGCACATTAACGCGACACGGTTCAATACCGGCAGGACCTTCAAAGACACCGATCAACGAGAATTACACGCGTTCCATATCTACGGTCTGAACATAAGAACGCGCATACCTACGATATACCAGCGTCTCGGCTATCCACAGATTGCCACCTCAGGACCGGTCTGATCACCAGGGAATTCCTCTCACATCCAATGCGAGCATTGCACGTTGCGTTCATTCCTGCTGCAATGCGACCGTCTTCTGGAACTGAGAGTCACGCGATGGAGTGGTATCCCAAGCAAAGATTTGGCGACTTGCCGACCGAGATCGCAAGGCGCCATCCCAATCGAGAAGGTCTCGTATTTGAAGACCGCCGCTACTCATTCTCTGAAATGAAAGAGCAGGTGGATATTGCCGCCAAGGCTCTGATTGCGGAAGGCGTTGAACATGGCGATCACGTCGCCCTGTGGCTCACGAATTCTGATGACTGGGTCTTCCTGAG
>JBCDBQ010000131.1:0-14091 GCA_039183375.1 Pseudomonadota bacterium | reverse complement strand
GCTATCGAACACCTATGGAGGTTCTTACCGCAACCGCCGCGCCTGCGCTTGAGACTCTTGCGGTCTCCACGCAGGCGCTCAGCACAACAATTCAACCAGAAAATTCTAACTCAGCTCGGCCCTAATCACGGGGAAAGGTCATGTTTTCGACGTAGCCGACCCAGTCTATGATTGCGCATGGATTTCATAGACAAGCAAGTTGCCCCGCCGAAATCGTGGGAGAAGTTCGAAGACCTTACACGTTCCCTATTTGCATCTCTTTGGCGGTCACCGCTGACGCAAAAGAGCGGCCGATCAGGCCAAAAACAGCATGGTGTCGATGTCTATGGGTCTCCAGCCGACGCACCTGGGCGGGTTCATGGCGTTCAATGCAAAGGCAAGAACGGCGCCTATAACGCGAAGGCAACAATTTCTGAGTTCGACGAAGAACTCGCCAAGGCTGAGAAGTTCAAGCCGCGGCTTGCACACTGGACTTTCGCCACAACCGCTCCAAACGATGCAAAACTCCAGGAGCATGCGCGACTCGTGTCTGATCGGCGCATAAAGGAGGGTCGCTTTGCGGTTGTCGCAATAGGCTGGGAAACGATCCAGGCACTACTTTCGTCTGAGCCGTCGGTCGCCAAGGAATTCTATCCGGAGCACGCAAATAACCTCGACAAGATCGCTTCATCTTTGCGCTCCTTGCCCAGTTCTGAGCAGTTCGAAGAGATTCATCAGGCGTTGTTAGCACTAGCACCAGGAACCAGCTTGCTGAAACACGACCAAGCCGTGTGGTCGCAAGTGAATTTCGAAAGAGCGCGTGATCTTGGTTCAGCCCTCATGGGGCGCCCACTCGGTCCGGCAGATGTAGGTGCGTGTCCTGTCCTGCCCGAGACAGCACTTCTGCTCACCGATCTTGAGCGGGCAGGGTCGGCACGACTAGCGGGTGTCGCAGGCGCCGGCAAATCAATTTGCATGCTTCAGACAGCAATTCGGCTGCACCGGCGTGGCTGGCGCGTGCTGCGACTCAGTGATCCCATGCATGAGGTGTCGGCGCTGGACCGTTTAAAAGAACCGACGCTCTACATTGTTGACGATGCACATTTGGCACGACCGTCATGTTTGCGCCATCTTGAAGAACAAGCGACCACAACAAGCTGGGTCCTAAGCGCTCACACTATTTCTGACGGAATCACATATTCGCCGGGAATGATTCAACTCGATGCGAAACGTGCAGTTCGTGTGATTGCCGACGGATTACGAGCCGATCCGAAAAAGACACTTGCGGCGGTGCGCCGCGTCGACGACCGGGTGGGTGATAGTACATTGGACGACCCCCTCGACCGACGGATCGATGATGCGGAGGCGGTGGCAGATTTCCCATGGCAGTTTTGCTTTATCCTTGGTGGCGGTTGGCGCAGGGCGAGCGCACTGGCGGATTCTGCACGACTAGCGGGCGCTGACTTAGTCTTAGTTGCTGCAGCCATCCGACAGCTTGCGACGCGTGATGCCCGTTGCTCACCTACACAGCTTCTAAAATTGCTCGACGGCGCCGTTGCAGATGTAGAAGCAAAGTCTGACATCCAATGGCTTGTTGCGCAGCGACTACTACTTAGCCACACCGACCTCCGCTGCGCACATCAGCGGTTATGCCGCGTTCTCATTGAAAACATATTGCAAGGCCAAGATCCAAATC
The DNA here is from genome assembly GCA_039183375.1 of Pseudomonadota bacterium. Classification (GTDB taxonomy): domain Bacteria; phylum Pseudomonadota; class Alphaproteobacteria; order Rhizobiales; family Hyphomicrobiaceae; genus Tectiglobus. Next base: position 12,416 of record JBCDBQ010000131.1, on the reverse strand, counting down.
GACGTCAGATGGTAGCTCACATGCTGCGATCCGTGCTGAAAGACCAAGAGACTCCGCTCGCCGGAATTGCGTCACTGCTTTCGGGGCTGTCACTGGCTGGCGAGTTTGGCCAATGGCGAAAACTGGTTGAAGCCGTCTATCTGGAACTAGCACTCAAGCGCTGTTGGGCAGCGAACGCGCCGCTTGAGATCCGCGACGCCTGCTGGGCACTTCAAGAAATGGACCGCTATCTGCCGGATATGAATTCCGAGATCGCTGCCCACAGAAAAATCCTCGCAAAGTGGATCGAAACTTCGCCGGAAGGTGCATGCTATGCGATCAGCTGGATCCTAAATGGCATGCACAATAGGAACGAGGAGCTCGGGTACAGCATCATCGCCGACGTCGAGCCAGGCATTCTAGCTACCACGATCAGTACGACCACCCCGCTCCATACCTGTGAGATCGCCCACCTGATATCAGCCACGTCTGCATGGCACACGGAGTCATGGAAAGAAGCTTATCTTGGCCAGGTCAATAAACCTTCACTGCTTCGGCTGGTGTCTTCCTGGTCGCAGGACGCCTATCTCTCGCCGGTCGCCACCCTTTGCAGACATTTCTGCTATTTCGAGCCCGAGTTTGGTTTTGCGCTGATTGAAGCCCTGATCCCAGCAATTGCCCAGCGGCTACGCGACGCCCCCCAGCAAGCGTTCCAAGAGCTTAAAGACATCTTCTGGCATTCGCTGCGGCTCTACGACCCGCTTGGTGTCTACGTTGGTAAGCTGGCACCGACCCGGCGCATGAAGCAAATCGGTAGGCAACTTTGCGCATGCTGGTCCCCCGCCGAACTTTCAGCCAAACTGTCACGCAGTCGTAAGCGCGATTTTCAGGCGGCTGCAGGCCTATTGAGCTTCATGCGTAAGGTATCTCCAAAGAAATTCGAAGCCATCGCGCTGAGCCTCGATTGGGAAAGGATAGATGAGACGATTGGTGCCGATTGGAAACACAGTATCGGGGACGCGCGCATGTTGTTGGGGGTCGCGTCCGCGGCGCCCGCAGCGCATCTTGCAGTCAAGGCACTGATTGCAGCAAAAGAGCCAGACATAGTTACACTTTCAACCTATCTAGCAGCGCTCGCGCCTGAAACTGCTCGTCGTCATGTTGCTAGTGGCAAAGTTGTTTCCATCACTCATTCTCTTCATGTCGATTGGGACTTGGGTGCACTCGTGCTCGCTAGGTTGGCAAAGACGGATACGAAATTGGTACCGCTGCTGCTAAAACCACACTTTGGTAGACTCGCGTCGTCGCTCTCGCAGCCCAGCCCAACCTTCTATAACGATGCGCTGCTCTTTTTACGGCTGTTGTCGCAGGTCGCACCGGGCGGCTTGCAGCTCTTACTTGACCAAATCGATGTCGAAAATGCGAAGCTAGGGTGGCGCAATGCACTTGGCCGACGTGAGAACAACCAGCGATACGGTGGAAAATCGCAGGCAAGGCAAGTAGCAGCGTTGCTTGTCCATCATGCGCAGAGGCGTACCGATGAAGTTGGCGAGCTTGCTCAACAGCTGCGCAACGATTTCCCTAAATCTTCTCTGCCTTTGGCGAAGACCGCCGAACCAATTGATCTCAGCGAAAAAGTTGACTGATGGCACAGTTCGGAAGACGATTGCCGTGTAATAAGTGAAATCTGGAAAGTCGGTATTCTACAGTGATCGGCGAAAGAAAACTGCTGCCGTAATCATCAATATCATTGCCGATTTATCCATGTCATACTGCTTTTAAGGGAAATGTGTTGATGCTAGACTCCAGCGACTTCCGAAAATTTGATAATCAACAAATCATCGACAGCCTCGGCGGCACAGAGGCGTCTATCTTAAAGACAGTTTTTTCCTTGACTATACTCACTATTGTTTCGTTGCTCTCTATTACACTACCGGATGTATACCTAATCAACCCAAATTTATCGCTAGGGGTACCATCTATTGGTGCCGTAGCATCCAATAGGTTTCTATTTATTGGCCCTACGCTGCTATTGGTGCTTCATTTATACCTTCACTTGCATTTCAGAAGATGGCAGCTGTTAGTTGAAGTTTCAACTTCACGGAATATCAGAAGACCGCCGCTTATATACCCTCTTCAGAATCATGTTCTGGCACCGATTGTGAAACTCCTAATTCACCTGCTCGTGCCAATTTGTTTGGTGGGCTTTGCATGGAAAGCAATGGCTGTGCCTTCATTTCTTAGCCACGCTCTGCTGTTTATGGCTCTATTCACTGCGATGTTCCATCCGATGCAAGTTCTGCCTACAAGCTCCAAAGCTCGGCTCATTGGAGCCGGCCTAATGGCGGCTGCTTTTACCATTCTGGCTGTGTTTGAGTTTCCAGATTTTGCTAGGCGACCATTGAATCTGCGATACGCTGACCTTCATCGCATCGATTTGCGGCACATTGACTTTCGAAATGCTGATCTTAGGCAGGCAGACCTAAGGGAAACAGATCTTCGTCAAGCTGCACTTCTTGGAGCAAACCTTGAGCGAGCAAACCTAGCTGGCGCTAACATGGAGAAAGCCCTACTTGTCGGCGCCAATATCGGATGGGTGAATTTTGATGGAGCTGACCTTGAAGCAGCGGACATTCGCCTAGCCTTTGCAAAAGGAGCGCAGTTCTTAAATACAGATTTGAAGTTTGCGGATCTTGAAGATGCATGCCTCGCACGCGTACGATTTTCCGGTTCTAGCCTGCGGGGGGCGGTATTGAGAAAAACGTTGATTGTAGAAGCAGACATGTCCAACACAAACCTGAGAGATACAAAATTTGACGAAGCTATTTTGTTACGTACAAATCTGCAAAATACCAATATTGAGGAGTCACAACTTGCAACCGCTTGTGGTGACAACGATACAATGCTCCCGAACCGTATTAATCTCCAACAGTGCAACCTAGAACAAGCTGAGAATATTTGTTTTGACTATCCATGAATAATGCGATCTAGCTTTTTTCGCGCATATACTTCCGTGTATCTATTTTCGGATAACAGTTAGTATGAAAAGTTATCCTTATTCATTGTTGGCAATCCAGTCGGTAAGGTTACCGCTTTCTGCTCTAACCAAGTTTGTCAGCAGCTGGGCGTGCTTTTGAGTGAAACGGATTTGCGGTCCCGCTGCCACCGCAAGGATTTCTGACGGATCGCCACGTGATACGACAAGCTCGCTGAAAACTGCCTCTTGGCCGTCGCCCTTCGAACCTTCATCTCCTTCCGGTACTAAAAGAGTCTCAGCCCGAATCGACTAACGCCCTACGGACGTTGGAAGCATCTCGACTAACTCGGTGGAAATTTCCTCTATCCTTTGAATGCTTTCGTTTATCTGTTGAAGCTCCTTTTTTACTTGAATATTGCGCGATGGCTTGTCAGGCTCAAAAAACGTCCAAAAGGAATAGAATCTTGATATCTGTGACGAGCCAGCTGCTGCACCTTCCCTTAGTTTGGGCTCATTTGTAGTTTGATGGTTTTCAATGTGAGGGTCACATAATACCTTGATTCGTTCCGTCGATCTCATAAGTGCTACTACGTCCGAAACACGGGGTTTGGATAAATTGGAAGTGATCATTTGAATCTCGGACATGCATGAAAAGATATTCCAGATTAGCTCATTTCCGATTTTGGAGCGCTCATTCTTGGAGTGTTTGATTTTCTTCAGACCACCAGCAGTTTCCACAAACTTATCCGCATACGCAGGAGCTTCAGGTGCTCGCATAAACCTCCGAAGTTTTTTCTTGCTTGGCTCCACTTTTTTTTTGACGACTGAACCGATTTCATCAAAGAGTTCACGAGACCGTACCCCCAATTCTTGGGATAGGTCGAGCAAGTGCACGTCGGCATTTGAAGCCAGGATTGTTCCCTTGTTCATATTTGCGCCAATGAAAGATGCACCCCTAAGGTTGAAATCGCTTAAATTCGTGTCAGTCAAATCAGCCTCAGTGAACTGCGCACCTACGAAGAAGAACTTATCGCCTGGAGCCGCTAATTCAGCTAGGTCTGTTAAGTTATCAGTGTTGCAGTTGATAATTTTCTCTATTTGATCAAACATCATTCTTCGACGGACACCGCATCGCCCAAAATCAATTCCGCGAAAGGCTCCGATAGATCGCCACATGCGAAGCCCATCTTTAAAATCTCGCTCTTGATGTACTGCTCCACCGCAATCATCTTATTCCGCGACAGGAAATCACCATTCATGATGCTAGGGTCTTTGATTTGTACGTCTTCGATGTGTAGATCTTCGCGTTTGCAGCGCAACTGAATCGAGATCTCGGGGGGATCGCCGCGCTTTCTGTTTGACTTCGTATCACGAATTTTCATCCTAGGTTCCGCCGCTTCCCAAGGGCTACCTATCAGCGTCGATTCATTCAGCGGCTCAATTATGAAGACATATCCGGCACCATCTGGCAGCTTCCGATGCGTGACCTGCATTTCGCCAACGTCTTCCTCGCGCTCTATCTTCTTTGTGATTTGTGATGTAGCGATGATCTCGCCGGTCACCGAAGCGCTTGCTGATCTTTCGTTGATATTCGCTCCTGCTTGTCCCGTTAAATCAGTGCTAGAGGTTGAAGTTGTCTTCATCTGGCTCTTTGTTACCGGTAGCCTTGCTAAGCTACTTGCGGGAATCCTTACTGCTCTAGTAGAGTCACGGAGTACATGAACTTCCGCCCGTTTAAGGCTCAAGCGAAATCGAACGGGCGAGTCCTCAACGTTATTGCCTCCTAAGCGACCTTCGAAGAAACCTATTTCGACGTGTAAATCTGCTTCAGCTTTGTCGCCGGAATAGTCAGTCCGCCAAACATCCAAGGAGATAGTTTCTGCAAAAACGCGAGGGTTGTTTGGTGTCGCCATTTTGGTTGCTCAAAAATTTATTGAAAACTCACCATTTAGTCTATTGTAGGCGTAGCCGCCAGACATGAAGACCTTTGCTCAATACTTAGCCAGCGTTCACCAGGGCTAGAACCCATTCAATCTCTTGATTAGATTAACAAATCAGTTTCAACGCTTCAATCAGAACCGTTGGTATTAGAAGTGAACAAGCTTTTTTGGTTAAGTGATCCCCATTAGGCAGCAATCGAGTCGTGCTTGCGACGCTCGTCGCCTCCTAGTGTTGATCGGATCTTAGCCCTAAGTGATAATAGTCAGTAGGGAATTTGTCGATGAGTGTCGCTCTCGCTAGGGCGTCGACATCATCATCAGCGGCGGCATCCACGGCTTCTGACGATTAATCATCGATTGGCGGCGTAATGAGAAAAAGAGGAACCCTTTCTACCTACGGCTAGACTCTAATTCGCACCGGGAATACGCACCACTCCAACTCATTGAAAATGCGGTAAGTCGGCGAGTGGTGCATAATTCGTGTTTTGCGCACCACTGATTTTCTAACTCTGGTACGTCATTGTAACCATCTGCGCAGCGAGCGGCCGCAGCTGGCGAATGAACGGGCATCCACCTCTTGTGCTAAGCCCCAGAAAAGTCCGAGCCAGAGGCTGGAAGTGTGCAAGAAACCTGGCGGTCAGCTTGTCTCTTCATACGAACTGGCAAATTCTTGATGCCAAAATCTCGATAATTGCTGCTATTGACGAAACCGAGCACCTACTTGGTAACGAACCAATTTATGATATGCCGTCTCCATTAGAAGATGTTTTTGATAGGCTAGTTGTTCGTGATAATCGGCGAACCGAAGCAGAGGTCCAAGCCGATGTCCGACAGTTCATTCTCGATGCGCCATTCCAGCTCGAAGATGATGACTTGGACCTGGTGCAGTTGGAGTCGCAGCTTGGTGATCGCCGCCGGATTGATGTCGAGGTCGGCGCGACAGTTATCGAGGTTAAGCGTGACCTCCGACCAGAGCGCGTCATTTCAGATGCAGAGAAACAGCTTGCTGGATATGTTGGAACCAGGTCCGGCCAGACGGGGCTGCGATATGTTGGCGTACTGACCGACGGCACTTCATGGCACTGCTACCATTTGGTGGAAGACGAACTACAACCGGTCTCGGATATTACACTCCGCACTGGTGACCTTGAACGCCTCGTTGTGTGGCTGGAAGGCGTCCTAGCGACCACTCAAGACATTACGCCTACTGCCGATACAATCGAAGCGCGCCTAGGTTCAACCAGCAGTTCGTATCTGCTCGATCGTGCAACCCTTTCGGCGATCTACGCGCGCAACAAGGAAGTACCCAGTGTTCAGATGAAGCGCACTCTTTGGGCGCGCCTGTTAGCGTCCGCTCTCGGAACGCAATTTGAGGATACTGACGACTTGTTTATTGAGCATACCATGCTCGTCAATTCCGCCGAAATCATCGCTCATGCTGTTCTAGGTTTGCAACCTGAAAAGATCTCGCCGGCGGCCCTGCTTGCGGGTGAGAAGTTCGATGAGAGCGGCATTTACGGTGTGGTCGAACAAGACTTCTTCGATTGGGTCGTTGAAGTCGAAGAAGGCCCCGCGTTCACACGCACCCTCAGCAAACGCTTGTCCCGCTTCGATTGGAGTGCGGTTGAGCAGGATGTACTGAAGGTACTATATGAGAGTATCATTGGAGCAGATACAAGGAAACGCCTTGGCGAATACTACACACCGGACTGGCTTGCTTACGCAGTCGTCACAGAAGTCGTAGTCGATCCATTATCCGAACGTGTGTTAGATCCCGCTTGTGGTTCCGGTACCTTCTTGTTTCACGCAATCCGTCGATATATGCAGAGCGCCGATGCACTAAATACGCCGGTCGGAGAACAGATCGAGGGAGTCACCCGCCAGGTACTAGGTATGGACTTGCATCCGGTCGCTGTAACGCTTGCTAGGGTCACCTACTTGCTTGCGATCGGCAGGCGGAAACTCACAGACCCTTCCCGTGGTACAATCCAAATACCCGTTTATCTTGGAGATTCGATGCAGTGGCAGGAACAGGCTACTGATCTCTGGGCAGCCGGTCATCTGACTATCCGCACTGATGATCGGCGAGAACTCTTCGAGACGGAGCTCCGATTTCCCGATGTACTGCTTGACGATGCGGCGCGGTTTGACGAGCTTGTCAATGAGCTAGCTAGCCGAGCGTCGGGGCGCCGAACGGGTTCAGCCATACCGTCGCTTAGCGCCGTGTACCGGCGATTGGCAATCGCTCCAAGACATCATGACGTCATTGATGCCACCTTCTCCACGATGTGTCGTTTGCATGATGAAGGCCGCGATCACATCTGGGGCTACTACGTGCGCAATCTTGCACGACCCATGTGGCTTGCCCGCGAAGCAAATCGTGTTGATGTACTGATCAGCAATCCGCCGTGGCTCGCCTATCGCAACATGACGACGGACATGCAGACCGCTTTCAAGCGTATGTCTGAGATCAGCGGCCTGTGGGCGGGCGCGGCGTTGGCGACGCACCAGGACCTGTCGTGCTTGTTCACGGTACGAAGCTGCCAGCTCTACCTAAGGACCGGCGGCCGCTTCGGTATGGTGCTGCCAAACTCGGCAATCGATCGCGAGCATTACAATGGTTTTCGCACGGGCCATTATGGAGATTCCACGATTGGGATGTCTCTAACGCTAGACGAGCCTTGGGACCTCCGCCGTCTTCGTCCGCATTTCTTCCCAAGGGCGGCGAGTGTTGCCTTTGGATGCCGAGCGGCAGCGCAACCAATGCCAGGTCGAGCGGAGGTATGGGAAGGAAGATTGCCTGCCCAAAATGCTTCATGGGATGTTGTCCGTGACCGTGTTAGCCGCGCGCCCGCTGTATTGAGTAGAGCAAGCGCCCTATCGCGATCGCCCTATGCATCGGCATTTACACAAGGTGCGATCTTCTCGCCACACTTCGTGTTCGCCGTGCAGGAGCAAGCTGTCAGCGCTTTGGGTATGCCAGCAGGCCGCATCTCGATACGCTCGTCGAGAAGCGTGTACGAGAAGAAACCTTGGAAGGAATTGGACGATGTGACCGGGGTCGTTGAGAGCGAGTTTGTACGACCTTGCTTTTCAGGTGACAGCATTTTCCCCTATCGAACAGAAGGTTGTGGGCGGGTTGCTGTGCCATGCAATTCCCGCGGAGTCATGAGCCGCACTGATATCGAGATGTCACCAGGGTTCAATAGCTGGTGGGTAGCAGCAGAGCAGATATGGGAGACGCATCGCAGGAAAGATACGCTGAATTTGTTCGAGCAATTAGACTACCAATCTAAACTATCAAAGCAATTCCCTATCCCTGAACTTAGGATAGTTTACAATAGAGCGGGCATGCACCTTGTGTGTGCAAAGATCAAAGATCGCAGAGCATTGATTTCGAACAGTTTATATTGGGCCGCTGTCAGCACAGAGAGCGAGGCGGATTATCTGTCCGCGATCCTCAATGCACCAATAACAACCGAACTTGCAAGACCATTTATGTCCTACGGGAAGGATGAGCGCGACATCCATAAACATTTCTGGGAATTGCCGATTCCCACATTTGATCAGAACAATCCAATGCATGCTCGCCTGGCAGCGCTAGGGTCAGAAGTCGAGCAGATTGCGCGTGCATTTCCAATGGATGACAACCTCCACTTTGCAGCAACTCGTCGCCATATGCGTCAACACATTCAGGCAACACCACAAGGTCGAGAGATTGATGAACTAGTCTACGAAATGATATCGTGACGGTTTTCAGCTGCCTTTTTGCGTGAGTATCAAGAAATTGGCGTTCGATCATTGTTCGCGCATTGGTGCACAATTCGTGTTTTGTGCAACACCGAACTCCGAATTCTGGCGCGCTTTGACGCAACTTGGATGCTTAAAGAACCGCTGCAATGGGTGGAAAGCTGACTTCTAATGCGGCTGCATCGGAAGGTAAATTATGCCCCGAACGGCAATATGCCAAACAGCATCAAGCAGTTTGAGGTCGGTTCCAAACAGGCGCGAGATCAATTTCGCGCCAGCCCTAATTTGATTTTGGCGGAGCCGGCCTTGTCTCGAGCCAAGGCCGGTAACTCGCCGTTAGTAATTACTCGGCGGCCTACTACCTTCAACTGCCGAGGCCATTGACCTCTGCCACTGATTGGTCGTGCATGGCCGGCCAATTTTTGGCCGCATCCGCCAGAATGGCGGCCTTGTCATTCTCATACGCCTCAAAAACGGCGGCGTTCAAAAAGACGTAAAGCTTGCCGTCGACAATATCGGCAAAGCGGGGGCTGGCGTCGAGCTTCTTGCCCAATGCAACACCCAAGGTGCAGTACCCGCCATACTGTGGCATGTACTCTTCGGGATTTGCCGCGAACTGGTTCATCGCGTCTTCCGACACAAAGTAGTAGGCGACGCCGTCATGAACATACGTGTGCGCGGCTCGCCCGGGCACAACACCCAGGCCATTGGCAATGGCGACGAGGTCGTTGCCGCGGAAGGCAACACCTTCTCCGCTCACCGTCGTTCCTTTGGAAACGTTGTACTCGTCAACGGCGAACGCCGCCGGGGCTACAGAGAACACGCCAATCAACGTGGCCGCCGCGATGAGTGTGTTGGTGATCTTCATCTCAACTTTCCTTTCTGGCTTGCCGCTCCTTATCAGCGGCCTAGGTGACGTCCGCTTGCCATTTGACCAGCGGAGGGGTTGCCCGACTTGGGCAAACTCGGTGAATCCGGTACAGCCGATCTCAAAGTCCGAAATCTGAAAGACCGGGATATTCGTCAGGCCGGCGTCCCTGCGGCCAATGAAACTTGCGTTCTGAATTCTTGATGCTGAGGTCGTTGATGCTCGCAATCCGGCGCTGCATCAGACCGTTTGGCGCGAACTCCCAGTTCTCGTTCCCGTAGGAGCGGAACCATTGGTCGCTGCTGTCCCGCCATTCATAGGCAAAGCGAACAGCGATCCTTTTGCCGCCAAAAGTCCACAGCTCCTTGATCAGCCGATATTCAAGCTCGCGATCCCATTTCCGCGTCAGGAACGCTTCGATCTCGGCACGGCCGGTCAGGACTTCGGAACGGTTTCGCCAACGGCTGTCCTCGGTGTAGGCCAGGGCGACCTTGGCAGGTTCACGGGAGTTCCAGCCATCCTCAGCGGCGCGCACCTTTTGTACGGCGGTTTGTTCGGTAAACGGCGGAAGGGGCGGGCGGGTCATGATCTTGGTCCAGCTCGTCTTGAGTACACGGTGAAAAGGGTGTCTCCGGCCAAACGGTTTTGGGGAACGCGGATGACCGTAGACGAGGGGGTAGGGGGTCAGGCGGTCTGCGAGATCCGTTCGACAGCTTCGTCGGTCCACCAGACGGCGTTGGCGATCATGCGGAAGTTAATGAGCGCCGCGAGATACCCATCGCCTTCGGGCACCTTTGCGCCCGCCGTAGCATCGCGCACGACAGCAACCTCAAAGCCGGTTTCCAACAGCTCGCGCATATGGCTCTCGACACAGAGATTGGCCGACATGCCTGCGAGGATCACCTTGTCCATGCCGATTTTGCGTAGCTGCAGAACCAGATCGTTCTGCTCTGGGCCATAGACCTTGTGGGGTGAACAGACGATGGTCTTGCCGTCCTCGATATACTTCTTGTACTGCGGCATCCAGTCGGCGCCGGACCCTTCAAATCCTTCGAGGCTGAGAGGATCCTTCCGGTCGAACATGCCGATGCCGTGCATCACCCGCTCAAGCGTTCCTTCAAACTGCCACTTGTGATCCTGCGGGTAATAGTAGTGGGGCGAGACGACCACCGGCATGTTGGCGGCTTTGGCGGCAATAAACAGACGCTCCAAATTGTCGACGACCCCTTGCTCGCTGACGCTCTCGCCGACAACGCCCCAAGCAACGCCTTCTTCGTCGAGGAAGTCGATTTGCGGATCCACAACGACCAGAGCGGTCCGGCTAGGATCTAACTGCATGTCGACTTTGGGTAGGCCAGGCTCAGCAGGGTCAGCATAGGTGGCCTTGGCTTGATCCGTGGCCGCCAGGGCGCTGCCGCCGACAGCGGCTGCTGCGCCGGCAACGGCGGCCGTGGCTACGCCCGTCAACGCATTGCGGCGGGATTGATCAACGACGTCTTCTGCGCGTTTACGGTCGGTGATTTTGTGCTGGGTGGTCATGGTGGCTTCCTTTCCTTGCATGTGTTGATCGGTTGGCGTTGGTGCCGTGGTCAGTGGGCGAAATTCGATGCTGAAGGCAAACCGTCCCTGTTCGCGGCAACTGGGGCCACGTCACTCAGCGGATCGCATCCGCCTTTCAGGGGGTTGGCGCCGCCATCGCGGGCCAGAAGTCTGGTTGGTGTGGTCTGCCTATTCAGGCCGGTGAGAATGTCGTGCCATGCCGCGTATTCCCGTGTCTGGGGGTGATCGGCGTTAGGTGTACCGATCTGTTAACCACAGAATTTACCGATCAGTACACATTGTCAACAAGAAATTGTGAAAATTGCAAACCAGCGGATATGCTATTTTCCGCAATTAGATGATTTTAATGACAAAAGCGCCCTCTTCTAGCATCTTTTGCGCCAGCAAACTATGTACAGAACGGTAACCTAAGGAGATGAAATGAGGCCGACCAAACGAGAAGAGTTGGTTCAGAAGGCTCTGAAGGCATTCTACCGAAATGGCTTCAATGCAACCGGGATGGACTTGCTTGTCACCGAGACGGGCATCTCGAAGACCTCCATGTACAAGCATTTTCGCACCAAAGAGGATCTCATCCTCGCCGTGCTGCGTCTGCGCGATGAGAATTTCCGAAACTGGCTTTATCGGCGAATGGAGGAACTGGCTGACACGCCACGGGGGCAGTTGGTCGCTATGTTCGATGCGCTGGAAGAATGGTTTGACGAGCCGGAATACCGAGGGTGCATGTTCATAAAGGCATCATCGGAGTTTCAAGACGCCAATGACCCCATTCACAAACAATCCGCCGACCATAAACGATTGCTTGAAAGGCACATCACTCACTTGGCCGAACAGTCAGGTCTGAGGGAACCCGCGAAACTTTCGCGTCAGTTGCTTTTGCTTAAGGAAGGGGCGATCGTAACGGCCCATTTGAAACACACGGACAAACCGGCACAGGACGCCAAGGCCGCCGCGGCTCAACTCGTCGATCTGCACAGTCCATAATCTCTCCAACGCAGCGAACCCAGCTTTATTAGTCCCATCCAGCGTGACTTGAGTCGGCCGAGGCTGGCCTTCTCACAGCGGTTATGACTGCGGGTGTTAGTCGATGATGTTCTGTCGAGCCCGATCCTCAACTATTCCCGCCCGTCCATCGGTGCATAACTCGTGTTATATGCAACACCGAACGAAGAGACTTAGCCCGTTCAGTTTGACCGCGCGCGGTATGGAAATGCATCGATAAAAAACCGCTGGGTCGGAGCGGCACCAACTCTCCAGATTGCTAGTATAGAGGTGCTATCACTTTCCGCCGTATCCCTGGCGGTCAAGGGCCAGATGTAAGACGACAGTCACGGCTCCACAG